>NZ_CP017704.1:3485734-3794313 GCF_002243645.1 Peribacillus simplex NBRC 15720 = DSM 1321
ATTAGAAAAGTCCTTCTATTTGCCTTAGGTCTGGCCGTTTCTATCGGATTTACCTATATATTGCTTAAATTATGATAAATTTACCTTATTAGATAAAAATATCCTGAAACTTTATTCTTTCGGAATCGTATTAAATAGTAACAATATATAGGAGTTGTTGCTATTTTTAGGAAAAAAGTGATGGCAGTGTTATCAATCATGGGGGCGGGAAGTTGACGCCGACGGAAGGCTTTAACGAGAGTTCGATGTTATTGCGCAATAAGGATAGTAAGAGAAACGATCATTGGGTAAAAGAAAGGTAAAATTCAAATCTATTGATTGCAGCTGATTCAAGGGGTGCTTATATCCAAATATCAGTATAGTAATAATATGCATAATATGGTAATATTGAATTTGTGTTATTTTGGAAAATATAAAAAAAGGAAGGTATTATATGTCTGAATCGGTTCTTAAGGTTCAATCCTTAACTAAAAAAATTGGAAAAGCAACCATCGTAGACAATGTTAGCTTTGAAATAAAAAGTAATGAAATATTTGGTTTGCTTGGTCCGAATGGGGCTGGTAAGACCACTATCATCCGTATGATCACAGGTCTTATCAATCGTACGGGCGGTACTGTCATGATCAATGGCAGTGACCTGGATAATGATTTCGAAGGTGCGATGAATCAATTGGGGGCCATTGTTGAAAATCCAGAGTTTTATAAGTACATGACAGGCAGAAAGAATATCCTGCATTATGCCCGAATGTCATCAAATGACATATCCAATGAGAGAATAGAAGAGGTCATAAAGCTTGTCAAACTGGATCATGCCATCGATAAGAAGGTTAAAACATATTCATTAGGGATGCGTCAGCGCCTTGGTGTGGCACAGGCTATTTTACATAAACCGTCGTTATTGATTTTTGATGAACCGACGAATGGCTTGGATCCACAAGGGATTCGTGAGTTTCGTGATTATTTGAAAGTACTGGCAAGTGAAGGCGTCGGAATATTGATTTCATCACATTTGCTATCGGAAATGCAATTGATGTGTGATAGTTTTGCCGTTATTGAAAAGGGAAAACTGATACATACGAAAGAACATATTGTTGATGAAAAAACCGAAACGATCAATGAAGTTTCATTTACTGTGAGTGATGGGGAGCTAGCTAAAAAAATCCTTCAAGAACAGTTTGTGGATATTACGATTCTTAAATATGATGCGAAGACAATCTCGGTATCGGCCACTCGTGAACAAACGGCAGAGATAAACAGGAGTTTTAATGTAAATCAACTGGATGTCTATGAAATTGGCATTACTAGAAAATCACTGGAAGATAAATTCTTTGAAATCACTGAGCAGGAAATGAGGGAGTCTGTATGATGTCCTTAGTAAAAAATGAATGGATGAAAATCTTTTCAAAAGTATCAACTTATATATTCATCGCTTTTCTTTTATTGGCAGCATTAGGGGCCGCAATCATCGATTATAAACTAAGTCCGGAAGAATCGGGTAAAGATTGGAAGCAAGATTTAAAAGTAGAAATACAAGAACAGCAAAAGGCATTGGAAGCTAAGGACATCAGTGAAGATGAAAAAGCCGCGATCATGGCGGACATTGATCTAAATAAGCAAATGTTAGCTGATAATATAAACCCTGACTTAAACACGAATTGGACCTATATGGCGGAATGGACTACATCATTAACATCATTTGTCACTTTATTCGTCGTTATTGTTTGCAGCTCGCTCGTTTCCTCGGAATTTTCGGATGGTACCATTAAACAACTGTTAATCAGGCCTTATAAACGTTGGAAGATTCTACTTTCCAAATATATTACTTCCCTGTTATTTGCAGCGTTATTACTGGCGAGCCTACTTATATTCAGTTATCTAATCGGAATCATATTCTTTGGCAATGGCTCGTTTTCAGACAAAATCATGGATCCCGCATCTTTCGGTGAATTCAGTCTAGTGGTAGTCGGCGAATATTTCGTAGACATGATCGTTTACTGGATACCAGGATTCTTAGTCATCACGACCATCGCTTTCATGTTAAGCACATTATTTAAAAACCAAGCACTTGCAGTAGGTATATCCATTTTCATCCTATTTGCTTCTTCGACATTAAATATGGTCATTCAATCATTCATCGGTAAATACGAGTGGTTAAAATTCGTCTTATTCCCCCACCTTGATTTAAGGGGCTATATTTCCGGAACCATAGAAATGTTCGATGGAGCTACCCTTGGATTTTCAATGGGTGTACTGGGTATCTATTACCTTATCTTTTTAGCGCTAACTTTCTTCTTCTTCCAGAAAAAAGATATCACTAATTAAATAATCCTTACTGGAAAAACCGAAATCAGTAGCTGATTTCGGTTTTTCTTATGCAACAGAGAGTGCATGAGCCGTTTGCTTCTTGAAACTAGGCAAAAAGTGAAACTTTCATCCAAATTTATCCGTATAAGATAATATGAGGATATTTAGTTGTGTAATAGGGGTGCAAAATGACTAGGGAAGCCCAATGATTCGGCCTACACACCGATAATTTCGACCTACGCGAAAATAAACCGATAGAGATGGAGCAGATTTAAAGATGGGAAAAAGGCATTATAAACGAAAGTTAATAATTGTACTTATTATTATTGGAACAGCATTAGGTTTCTACGTGTACTCGGCATTCTCTGAAAAATTGACAAAATCAACAGATTTGTCTGATGAATCTATCGGGGGATTTAAAGTTTTGGATAACATATCGAGTCCGGAATTTATTAGGGAATATGGCGAACCCATCGATCAAGATAATAATAATGCATATGATTATTATTATTGGAAAGGCGGGTTAAAAACGGCCTCTATCAATTCAGACGAGGATAAAGGGAAAATTATGCGGTTAATCATTTCAAGTACGGACGACGCTCTATATGAAAACTCCCTTCAAACAAGCAAAGGTATTAAATTAGGAAGTAAGAAAACAGACGTTCTTTCAAAGTATGGAGATCATTATTATAAAAGTTATGAACAGGGAGCAGATATTATCGGCTACATTGACCATAAACGGAATATTACTTTAGAATTTTGGTGTGTTCAAGGTGGAAGGGTTGCAGAAATACGATTGGATGATGCAGAGGTCATTTAATGTTTTTTCACCAGTGTCCTGTAGGGGTTTGGCCGTTTAGTGAATAAGAATGCGATGTGATAAAGAATATGTTCATATTATTCAAACCCACGATATTATATATTTAACTGTCTTGATAGCACGGATATTTATTAAATAATTTGGAGGTTAGAATAATTTGGAGTTTTTAAAAGCGAAAAAATGGAACATCTTTAGTTTTTTTCTTTTTATGATCATTTTGCTTATTTTAAGTTATATTCTAACGGATGGACCTGCTACTTATTCTGGCCCCATTGGTATAACTTTTGGATACATTATTTATCAATGGTTTAATTTTAGAAAGAATGATAGAGATTAGTCATTGTGTGGATTACAAATTAAGTTTAACCGTTTATAAAAAAGTTGCGAAGCTTTGTCACTAAACGGAGAAAACATAAAGAAATTGAATGATACAGTTTCGTATATTCAGATTATTGATGATGCAGATGAGCAATTTCTCTATTATACAGATACAGAAGATCACTTGTATAAAGTGGATAAACAAAATGGTAAGGAAATGAAAATAACCGATCAGAAGTTTTCATCCTTAATCGTAGATGAAAACTGGATTTATTACTTGAATCCAAGTGATCATTACCATGTCTATAAAATGAAAAAGAATGGGGAACAAAATCAATTATTGATGGATAAAGAAGTGTCAGATATAAATGAACTGGATAATTGGATCTACTACAAAATAATGGTCATGAGGACATCTTCCGAGTTAAAACGGATGGGAAAGGAAATACATTATTTTCAAAGCATAAGTAGGTGTCTGTCACTACTCTAACTATATAAAAGACTAATAGTTTCGAAGAAAGCTCTGTGGAGGGAATCGCTGCAGAGCTTTTCTTTAACAAGCATTTCGAGCCTATCAAGTTTAACGAATATGCTAAATATTACTAATAAGAGGTGAATTAGCGTGGAATTGAAGTATACATGCCCATGCTGTGGCTATAAAACTTTAGATGAAGAACCACCTGGAACATATGATATTTGTAAAATCTGTTTTTGGGAAGATGATAATTACCAATATAAATATCCTGATGAGGATGGTGGAGCAAATCATGTTTCCTTAAAAGAAGCACAACAAAATTATATAAACTTTGGAGTTTCTGATAAAGAATATATAAATAATGTTAGACAGCCTAATAAGTCCGATATAAAAGATCCAAATTGGAAACCTCTTGAGTAACAGGCTCGATGTATGTTTTTTCTTCCATGCAAATAATCCTAAAGGCTAATTGGTTAATAGAGTCGTTGACCATTGCATCGGAAAAACTAGGAGAGAACAATATGTTTTACGGTATAAAAATAGTATAAATGTCATAGTCTGCATCATGGGTGGAAGCTTCTTGTATTACCCCTTACAGAAAGGGGGTGATTACATGAGCATATATGAAGCTTTGTGCATAGCATTTTCGATGTTAATTCTTGCTATAACAGATAAAAGCGACAAAAAATAACCACCCCATGCCAGCAAGCAGAAAGGGTGGTTATTTGCTTTGTAACACCTGAGTAAGCTTTCCCCCTTGAAGGGAATTCTATGATGTTTTGGGCAGGGTGTTAGAGCACCTTACCTTTTTTTTATTTTATTCTTTTCTTGCCTTTATTATACTATATTATTTTCGGAAATTCATGTGTTTCGCGTTATTCACCCTTAACTATCTCCACTGATTTTTGCATTTTTCCAGTTTATCGAATTCCTTTAAACGTTCTTTATAATTTTTAGCCAAAAGCCTCCTGGTAATAGTGTCTATACTGCCTACCTTAAGGGGATAATATCGACAGATCTTTTTCAGAGCCGGAGGTGTTAGCGTCACATTTGTACAACTTGGGATAGGTAATCTCATTAGAGGTTCGTTATTGGATGAGGTATATATTTTTCATTGTAGGCTGAAACTTTTTTCCATTTTATCCGTATATTTTAACATCTGGCAAGGGGGAGGTTTCTCATGGACGGTTTTGGCGGAAGCGGGGATTGGGTATTCACAGGTGCTCCAGACTTTATCGGAATTATGTTTGTTATCTTTTTTATAGTCATCATCGTTCAATTATTCATCGGGCTTAGTCAATGGAAGAAAAACGAGGAATCCCCTCGCTTGGTGGTTCCTGCTATCGTGAAAAGTAAACGGACAAAAGTCACGAGAAATGTTCACACAAACGATCAAAATGTCTCCTCGCAAAGTACCTCTACGACCTATTTTAGTACATTTGAATTTGAGAGTGGAGATCGGGGCGAATTCCGTCTTTCAGGCAGGGAGTTTGGTATTCTTGCAGAAGGGGATAACGGCACTTTAACCTTCCAAGGAACAAGGTATATTGATTTTGCCAGGAAGGATCATGGAGTCTCATAATTGATGAGCCCTGTAAATAAATGAAATTTGGGAGATGAAGGATCATGAGCGAAAAGGGTTGTATGAAATGCGGAAGCAATGATGCTGCTAAGAAGGATGTAGCCATGACAGGAACAGGCTTGTCAAAAATGTTCGATGTCCAGAATAATCAATTTACGGTTGTGTATTGCAAGCAGTGCGGTTATTCGGAGTTTTATAATAAGCAATCATCTGCAGGCAGTAATCTGCTGGATCTTTTCTTTGGATGATCACTGGCACGAAAGGAATCCCCTTTTTCATGAAAAGGGGATTTTTGTTTTTTCTTCATCATGTCAGCTCATTACCCGATGAAATGGTCTTGAACGACTTTTGAAAATTCCTTTGCGACGGGTGAAAGGTCTTTAGACGACTTCATGACCAATCCAATCTCCCGGGAAAGTTCCGGATTCAAGGGCAGGCTTTTGATACGTTCCGGTTTTTCCGGCAAAGCCAGGTCGGGCATAATCGTGATGCCTAATTTTCCTGCTACCATTGATAGGACCGTTTGATTGTCTTTAATGTCGTATGAAATGTTTGGTTTTAGCTTGGCTTCAAGGAACCTATCTTCTATAAGTGTTTCGCAGCCAGATCGCAGCATGATGAATGGTTCATCAACGAAGTCCTCTAGGTTAATTACGGTTCTCTCTGAAAGTGGATGGCCCTCGTATACGACAGCTGATAAAGGATCTGTTAGCAGATGGATGAATTCCACGTTCTTTACTGGTTTTGCTGCAAAGCCGACGTCCACTGTTCCTTCTTCTACCCATTTTAAGATTTCCTCATATCCTCCTTCATGAATCAGCAAATCAATATTAGGGTATTTTTCTTTAAAGGCAGAGAATAGCAGAGGTATGAATCTGGCAGTAAAGCTTGGAAAACTGCCAATTGTTATTTTCCCGATTTCCATTCCATTCACAGCTGCAATTTTTTGCTCGATATGTGCAAGGTTGGCAGCGATGGCCCGCATATGTGGAATAACCTGTTCTCCCGCAGTCGTGAGTGTTATACCTTTGCGGTCACGCTTTAATAAAGTCACACCAAGTTCCGTTTCAAGTGCTGTAATGTTATGGCTCACGCCTGATTGAGTCAGTCCGATCCGGTCTCCCGCTTTCGTAAAACTTTCGTGTTCAACAACTTGTAAAAAGACTTCCAACTGAAAAAAGTTCAAATGCCCCACACCTTTCTTCTAATGAATTATACATGAGAAACTCTAATCCAAGTAATGAAAAACATTCATTTTACTTATGGTGTGGTCGAGAATACAATAAAATTACAAAAATAAAATACGAATGGGTGATGGAAAAATGATGAAACGGAAATACGAGCAAATTTTTTCACCGTACACGCTTTCTAATGGATCGGTTCTTAAAAACAGGATTGTAGTTGCGCCCATGACCACTTATTCAGGTCAAGAGGATGGCTTGGTTTCTGACCAGGAATTAGCTTACTATAAAAGAAGAGCAGATGGACCCGCCATGTTCATTACTGCCGCTGCCGCCATTTCCCCTGTTGCTACAAGCTTTCCCCGGCAAATGAAAGTATATGACGAGCAAAGCATCGCTGGACTCAAACAGCTTGCAAAAACAATCAAATCAAAAGGTGCAAAAGCAATTCTCCAGCTTCATCATGGAGGAAGCGAGAGCCTTCCAAGCTGTACAGGCGGAGAAAAAATGGTAAGTCCGAGTGGAATCATTGCAACCGTTTATAAAGAAATGGGCGGGGAATACATTCCAAGGTCAATGAGCCACACTGAGATTCTATCCACTATTCAAGACTTTGGAAGAGCCACCCGCCATGCCATTCGTTCAGGATTCGACGGCGTGGAAATCCATGGAGCGAATGGATATCTCCTTCAGCAGTTTTTCTCACCCCACTCTAACAGACGGAGAGATCATTGGGGAGGGAATTTGGAGAATAGAATGCATTTTCCACTTGCCGTCATCGCGGAGGTGAAGCGAATCCGTGATCTATACGCAGACAAGGAATTCATTATTGGGTATCGCTTCTCCCCTGAAGAACCGGAAGAAGTCGGATTAAAAATGGATGACACAGCTGCATTGGTAGATAAATTGGCAAGCCAAGAGCTTTCCTATTTACACCTTTCTGTTAAAAATGTCTGGTCCATCCCCAGAAGTGGATTGAATATGGGGTTAACAAGGACCGAAATCATCCGCGATATCATCGCAGGCAGGACCAGTTTCATATCACTTGGATCGATTCATACACCAGAGGAAGCAAATGCTGTGCTGGAGAAAAATATACCGCTTTTCGCATTAGGAAGAGAACTACTGATGGAACCGGACTGGGCTAATAAAATAAAGGAGGGTAGGGAAGACGAGATCATGACGACCTTGCCGCGCGATAGCAGGTGTAAATTAATGATTCCAGATCATATGTGGGAGAATATCATCACTCGTGACGGCATGCCCGAGAAATGATAATATTAATGTAAAAAATAGTAATTTCATAAGGGGAAATTAAATGAATAAAATTGCACTTTTTCAACTGTCTCTAGCCATGACAATCTTTGGTTCTGTCGGTTTCTTTTCAGAACTATCAGGACTTCCTGCATTGGAACTGGTTTTTGTTCGCTGCATTTGTGCTGCTGTATTCTTATGTGCAGCATGGATGATCACCGGACATTTCAAGAAGGAAAGATGGAATGGTAGAGAGGTAATGCTTATCATTTTCTGCGCAGTGGCCAACTTGTTAAACTGGATATTCCTCTTTAAATCTTTCGAACTGATATCCGTGACAATTGCCATTTCTCTTTATCATTTAGCTCCGATCATTGTACTCATTATAGGCAGCTTCATATTTAGGGAGAAAATGACTTTATTCTCCATCCTGGCAATTTCACTTTGTTTCATTGGCACATTATTCATTATGGGAACAGATGGATTTCGATCATCATCTCCTGAATGGGAAGGCATCATGTATGGAATCATTGCTGCGTTTTTCTATGCGGCAACCATGCTTTTAGGAAAGAGCATTAAAAAGACAAGTGTATATGCGACCACTTTTCTGCAAATGTTCATTGGATTCCTATTATTGATTCCTTTTGTAGATTTTTCAGTATACACAACGCTAAAAACTTCCGAATGGCTTTATACGGTACTTACTGGCATCGTTCATACAGGCGTCGTGTATCTTCTATTTTTTAATAGTATTCGCCATTTGCCTACAAATGTAGTATCTTTCATGATTTTTGTAGATCCGGCAGTTGCCATCCTATTGGATATTCTGCTTTCAGGATTTCAACCGGACAGGATTCAAATCTTGGGTATTTCATTGATTTTCATTGGAGTGGTCTATTCGCTTAAGACTTCAAGACCGACTGAAAATGATGTCATGCAGAAAAGGCCGCACACAATGTGAGGCCTTTTTCCTTTATGGTTTTTCTATTAACCTATTGATTAAAATGATATACATCCCAAATGTCAGGAGTTTCTGATCCAATGTACCAAGCAGATACACCGCCTAGATGATTTTGTTTTACCAGGTCAATACGGAGCTTCATCGATTTTTTATCTTCTATCCATATTTGATACTTTTTCCCTTTGGAAGTATACTCCACGTGATTTTGTTGAGTCTTTTTATCCCATACCTTTTTAAGTTTATGAGATGAAATGATTTTGTTGACCTCAGCCATGGTACGGTCATGACTTTTCACTTTATTGGTCGATAAATCGGTTACCCATTCTCTCGTATAAAATGGTACAGCCAATATGATCTTATGGGCAGGTACCTCTTTCATTAAAAGCTTCGTTCCTTCTTTGATCCAAGGTAACGAGGAAACAGACCCGGCTACTGGGCTTCCTCCCCAATGCTCGTCATAACCCATTATGATTATATAATCCGCTATTTTGCCAAGTGCTTTCCTATCTAGACTTTTTGACCAAAAAGGGTCTTCATTTTCTCGGGTGACATCCACAGATACTTTAATTCCATGTGGTTTTAGTGCCTTTTTAAGTTCGCCTATGAAAAGTACAAAGTCCTTCTTATTTTTTGGATCGATGTTTTCAAAATCTACATTTATTCCATCACTTTTAGTTTTTACAAGTGAATCGCGTAAAGTTGAAACTAATTTCTGGCGTTTTTTTGTACTGCCTAGTACAGAGCCAGTTAAAACAGGGTCAAATTTATTACCGATAAGTTGCCAAACTTGTTTTCCTTGTTTATGAGCGTTTTGGACGAGTTTTTCATCTACAGAAACGGAAACATAATTACCGGTATCCGTCAGTGTATAGGAACGAGGAGAAACTACATTTAAATTGGGGTGTTTAATTTGTTGGGTGTAGTTTTCTTTCGATCCATTATGCGTCCAGCCCATGACGATACGTTTTTGCGCCCTTTTTTGAAGTTGGGATTTCTTTATCCATCCCTTTTTTCCGCCAAGCAATTGAACCTGGTAGTAATAATCCGGAATCTTCAATTTTTGGCCCACTTTAAGGGTAACCGTTTGTAAGTTATTTAATTTCGTCAAATCGCTTGTGGTTACCTTATATTTAGAAGAAATCTTCCACAATGTATCGCCTGATACAACCTTATGGATCTTATATTTCTGGGGAATCTTCAGGCTTTGGCCAACAGTAATGTCGGAAGAAGTCAATTTGTTTTCTTTTTGTAACGCACTTACTGAAACTCCATATTGATTTGCTACTTTCCATAATGTGTTTCCAGTCTTTACTTTATGAATGATAGGGCTCGCGGAATCCCCAACGACAGAAGAAATGATGGGAAACTCCTCGCCCTTTTTTAAGGTCTTTAATAGAGTAGAACTTAATTTAGGAGAACTAAAAACTTTTGTATTGTCCACTTTAACAGAACCTACGTTTTGGGTTTTACTTGATGAATGACCATTGGTTGGAAAGAGACACATACAAAGAAGGCTTAACATAATAAAACATCCAAAGAATTTTTTCACAATTATTTTATTCCCCTTTGTAAAATTTAACTTTACTAGTTTACTATGGAGAATAGCCTTTAAAATAGAGGTACATTGTGGAAAGGCCCTATATAGAAGAAAATAGGGATATAAAAAGGATTTACGATTATGCTGTGGAACATATCACCGTGGCAATATCACAGCCATGTTACGCCAAATGGGTTATGCTTCTACTTCGACGGATTATGGTCTTTATTTATTTTTAAAAAGACAGTAACTAAAGATTAATGTTGATATTTTTAGAAATAGGACTTGGTAGTCCTATATATGGTTTCTTTTAAGTAAAAATCTTGGAGATGGAAGGATTTCTTGTTCAGCTTCAAAATAAGCGAGTTTATTTGGTATGCAGGATATAATTGACGGCATCCCCATCCCAACAGCTTTTTCTAAGGCAGTTAATAAGGGTAGCTCCTTACCGTCAATATCTTCATCCCAGGATATTACATAACAAGAGTGTTCAGCACCATTCTGTTTCAGTAATTTAGCTATATCTACTGGATCTGAATTAGGTTTTGGAATCTCAATGATATACTCTTCACGAAGAGTTGTTCTGTAAGTATGACAGAGTCGACTTAAGGCATCTTTGCGTTTCTTGGCTGAAGACAATTCGAACAGAACTCTATCTTGGAGCCTTTTGGTGAAAAATGATTTTACAATTATTTTCTCCATTTCCTTATCCAATCTAATCCCCCTTTACAGCTTTTTAACTGGTAAATCCTTATAGTCTAAGCCTATCATAAGTAGCATTTGTTGATAACAAACCTCTCTCTAAAATCATTTTACTTACTATTGTATTATCAAAATTGTCATGCCTTCGAGATTTATGACAGTTCATTTTACGTTTACCGTGGAGGGTAGTGTGGCATTGTCGAAAATAGGAAAGGTAAACCAGCTTTTACTGGTTTAGCTTGTTTGCCGTTGAAAATGACTTGTACATGACATTTGTCATCTTCTAGTCATGACACCTGGTACTAATAATTTCAGGTTGATTTCTTTATACTATGAATAACGACAAATAAAAGGAAGTGCAATTGAATAATGACCTTGCAAAATACGAAGAACTTGAGAAAACAAATTGCTCCTTTTGAACAATCAACGACAAAGCAAAGTATATGGCAGATCGTCAATACCTTGGGGCCGTTCATCATTCTATGGTACCTAGCATATATAAGTCTTTCCGTTTCTTATTGGTTAACTTTAATTCCAGCCGTGATTGCAGCTGGCTTCTTGACAAGAATATTCATTATTTTCCATGATTGTACGCATCATTCATTTTTCAAAAGCCGCCGTGCGAATAGAGCAGTCGGTACGATCATGGGTGTTTTGACTTTATTCCCGTTTGATCAGTGGGGGCATGAGCATTCTGTGCATCACGCAACAAGCGGTAATTTGGATAAGCGGGGTACAGGAGATATTTGGACCCTTACGGTAGATGAATATTTGGCTGCACCGCTTAAAATTCGTTTTGCCTATCGTTTTTATCGCAATCCATTGGTTATGTTTGGTTTAGGTCCAATTTATGTATTCCTTCTTAAAAATAGATTTAACCGTAAAGGTGCTAGAAAGAAGGAGAAAATGAATACGTATTTGACGAATGCTTTAATCGTCGTATTAGCAACATTGCTTTGCCTGGCAGTAGGCTGGCAGTCGTTCCTTCTGGTACAAGGTTCCATTTTCATGATTTCTGGTTCAGTGGGCATTTGGCTGTTTTACGTCCAGCACACATTTGAGGACTCTTATTTTGAAGAAAATGAGGAGTGGGAATATGTATTAGCAGCAGTGGAAGGAAGTTCTTTTTATAAGCTTCCAAAACTGATGCAGTTCCTTACTGGTAATATCGGTTACCATCATGTTCACCATTTAAGTCCAAGGGTACCTAACTATAAATTGGAAATGGCTCACAATAATACGCAGCCTTTAAAGAACGTTCCAACGATTACTCTTGCGACAAGCTTGCGCTCACTCCGTTTCCGTTTATGGGATGAGGAATCCAAGAATTTTGTTGGATTTAAAGACATAAAATATTTAACGAAAAAAAGCGTTTCCGCTCAAGTGAAATCTGAACTGTAACGTTCATGTATCATTTCAGACTCCCTTATTAATCCTTGGATTTTGGGGAGTCTTTGTTTCATATAAGGAACTCGATAAAGGAGAGAACTTAAAATGATTCGAATTGTCATTGCAGAAGATCAGCAAATGCTGTTAGAGGCAATAAGTTCTCTACTCAATCTTGAAGAAGATATAGAAATTGTCGGGCAAGCCAGTAATGGAGAAGAAGCGATGTCACTTGTACAGCAATTACAGCCTGATGTTTGTATCATGGATATGGAGATGCCTGTAATGAGCGGACTTGAGGCAGCGGAATCTTTAAAGTCATTTGAATGCAAAGTGGTCATTTTAACGACATTTCGAAGGACTGGTTATTTTCAACTCGCATTAAAAGCTAATGTAAGTGGTTATTTATTGAAGGATAGCCCGGGTGAAGAGTTAGCCTGCTCGATTCGCAGCATAATGGATGGCAAGCGAATATACTCCCCAGAACTTATAGATGAGTCTTCCAGCAATAATGGCCGGGAAATGGGAGTGTTAGGGCTTTTAGCCGATGGTCAATCCAAAATTGAACCGTCTAATCAGCTAAGCGGCACAATAGGGACAGTTAGGAAATATCTTTCGACCATCAAGGATAAAATGAAGTTACCGGCTGGTTAGGATTTGTTTCTTAAATCCTGTTGACACGTTTTTTTAAATTGTGTACTATGGATTAAATTATAATATTGAAAATTCTGTGATGAAGAGAGTAGTTCATTTTGAAATGGAAAGCGAGTTAGGGATGGTGGGAGCCTAATGCAGGACGGATGAATGAAGCGCACTTTGGAGAAATTTCTTGAAACGTTTAGTAGGGAAAATCGGGGAGTCACCTCGTTAACAATGGAAAGTGGTCACAATTTGTGGCAACTAGAGTGGTACCACGGGAATCTATGCTCTCGTCTCTTATTTAGAGGCGGGGGCTTTTTTGTTTAGGAGGGAAAATGACGATGAATAAACCAATTGCAGAATTGATTTCAACTGCTTTGAACAATGAAATGCCAGCAAGTGAAATAGAAAAATTAATGGAAAAGCCAAAATTGATGGAGTTAGGTGATGTCGCCTTTCCGTGCTTTACTCTTGCGAAAAAATTCAAAAAATCGCCTCAAGTGATTGCGTCTGAAATAGCCCAACAATTAAACAGTAAGTTGATCCAAGAAGTGAACGTAGTGGGGGGTTATCTGAATATCTTCGTCAATCAACAGATGGTGACGGAAAACGTGCTGCAAACGATATTAAGGGAAAAGGATCAGTATGGTTCGATGCAGCCTGTACAGGAAAATGTCGTGATTGATTATTCCTCCCCGAATATTGCCAAGCCTTTTTCCATGGGGCACTTACGCTCAACGGTCATAGGGAATGCGCTGGCTAACATTGCCGAAAAAAACGGCTACAATGCAGTGCGTATTAATCATTTAGGAGATTGGGGCACGCAATTCGGTAAGTTGATTGTCGCGTATAAGCTGTGGGGCGACAAAGAGGCAATCGAAGCTTCGCCGATTGAGGAATTATTGAAAATCTATGTGAAGTTCCATGAAAGAGCTGAAACGGATGAATCGTTGAATGAACAAGCACGCGCAAGCTTCAAGTCGCTTGAAGATGGGGACGAGGAAGCACTGGCATTGTGGAAATGGTTCAGGGATGCGTCTCTAAAAGAATTTGAGACGATTTACGATTTATTGGGCATCCGTTTTGATTCCTATGCCGGCGAAGCGTTTTACAATGACAAAATGGATGCTGTTGTCGGGGAACTAAAAGAAAAAGGCTTACTTACCTTATCCGAAGGTGCCTATGTCGTGCAATTGGAAGATATGCCGCCTTGTTTGATTACGAAAACGGATGGTGCGACACTTTATGCCACGCGTGATTTAGCTGCAGCCATGTATCGTAAAATACAGTATGAGGCGAAGAAAACATTTTATGTTGTCGGAAACGAACAATCCCTGCACTTTAAGCAACTCTTTAACGTCATAGAAAAAATGGGCTATGATTGGTCAAAAGATTTGCAGCACGTAGCATTTGGCATGATGTTAAAAGACGGTAAGAAAATGTCGACACGTAAAGGGAAAGTCGTGCTGCTTGCGGATGTATTGGCAGAGGCGATCGAAACTGCGAAGCGCAATATTGAAGAAAAAAATCAAGCGCTTGAACAGAAAGAGCTGGTTGCAAGACAGGTTGGTGTCGGAGCGGTAATCTTTAATGATTTAAAAAATAACCGTATGAACGATATTGATTTTTCATTAGAGCAAATGATGAATTTTGAGGGAGAAACGGGTCCATATGTACAGTACACATTTGCGCGAATTTCCTCATTGCTTGAAAAAGGTGAATTTAAAGAGCAGGCCATCCAGTATGACGCTTTAGGAGAATATGCGTGGTCAGTCATCCAGCTGCTGGAGCAATACCCGATCATTGTCCAAAAATCATTTGAACAAGCCGACCCATCACAAATCGCGAAATTTAGCTTGCAGTTATCGCGTGCATTCAATAAGTATTATGCACATACGAAAATCTTAGTTGAAGATGAATGGAAACAAATGAAGCTCTCATTCGCTTTTTCTGTTGCGATTGTTTTAAAGGATGCGCTAAGTTTATTGGGAATTTCGGCGCCGACTAAAATGTAAGTTTAAATATCCCTGCAAAAAAAGGAATCCATTTTGATCTTTCAAAATGGATTCTTTAAATAAAATGGAAGCAAAATTGCCTACTCGATGTCATCGAACAATAAGGGGGATTTATCATCAAGTTCACCGTTGAATTGATCGTGATTTTCTGTATCTAAGTCAACCCTGGTGCAGTGATACTACTTTATTTTTCATATGCTTCACGGTAAAATTGGTTTTCTAATTTTTAAACAAAGAGTATTTATTCAGGAACCGGAAGAAGAAGCTCGTGTATCAAACGCATGCTCTGCTATTTAAAATTGATGTGAGAAGAATTTGAATAAAATGGATTGACATTCATTGGTAATGTGTTAATATTTATAAAAATGGAACCGGTTCCAAAATTCGCGAATGGATGAATGTAATGGTTAAACAAGAAAACGCAAAAGTTACAATTTACGATGTTGCTAGAGAAGCAGGTGTTTCAAAAACCTCCGTTTCCCGTTATTTAGGGGGGAGATATGATGAACTCTCTGACAAAACCCGTAAGAAAATCGAGCTGGCGATCAACAAAATGGAGTACCGCCCAAACACGATGGCAAGAGGGCTCAAAAGCAATAAGAGTTATTTGATTGGAATCATCGTGGCGGACATCAACAATCCATATACGACGGCCATCCTTCGGGGGGCTGAGGATATATGCAGCCAGAATGGATATAATCTGATGATTTGCAATTCGGATAATAACCCCGAGAAGGAAAGAGGCTATTTTGATATGCTTCTATCCCATCGCATCGACGGACTTATCATTCATACGACTGGCGGAAATCACGACATGCTAAAACAGATGCAAGAGCAAAAGACCCCGATCATCCTTTTGGATCGGAAGGTGCCAGATCTTGAAATCGATACGGTAGGATTGGATAATTTTCAGGCTACTTCACAAGCGGTCAATTATTTGGTTGGCCAAAATTATGAACGAATTGCTTTTTTCAGTGAACCTGCAAGCAAGGTCAGTACCAGGTATGAACGGCGGCTATCCTTTCAGCAAACGCTGATGAGCCACAGTCATCCGAGTTCAGGTGATGTTTATGAAGTCAATGTCGACGATTTAAAAGATGTCGAGTCCAAGCTCCAGCATTTTTTAGATGACTCAAAAGGAGTATCAAGAGCTATATTGACGGCAAATAGCGTCGTGCTATTAAAATTAATTTTACTTTTACAAGAAAAGAAACTGTCGGTCCCGGAAGATTTAGCCATGATGGGATTTGATAATCCTGATTGGAGCACCATTGTTTATTCGGGCATTACAACGATTGAACAGCCCACATACCAGATAGGGGTCGCTGCTATGGAAATGATCCTGCGCCGCATTGATGGACAGGTTTCCCCAGCGCAGACAATGGCGTATCAAGCGAAATTGAATGTTAGGCAAACGACGCCTTTTATACAGAAATAAGTCTTCTAAGCATGGAAGACTTTATTTAAAAGTAAAATGGTACCGGTACCATTTATTCAAAAGGAGGAAGGATAAACGATGAAAGTCTTTGTATGCATGAATTCAATACCACTGGAAGTGCTTCAAACACTCGGACATCTTGAAATTATAAAAGCGTCAGCGGCTGCCGGAGCTGATGGAATCGAAATCAGAAGAGAGCTATTGGGCCCGGATGATACGTTGGAAGAATTGGGTGCCTTATGCAGGGAGCTTAACTTGGACATTTATTATTCCGCTCCTGATTTCCTGATCGGAACAAACCATCAAATGAATGAAATAGGTTTTAAACGTTTGGCAAGGGAAGCGGATGAACTGGGAGCGGAATTGCTGAAGATGCCTCTAGGAAACTACGATTTCTTTAAAACTGATATGTTTCGAATGAATGAGGTCTTGGTGGAAAATCTGCAAAACCGTGAATTAAAAATCACCATCGAGAACGATCAAACGCTGGGCGGTGGAAATGTAAACCGGATCGCTCATTTCCTGAGTCGCACCGAAAAGTTGGATATCCCGATTAGATTGACATTTGATACGGGCAACTGGCTGTATACAGAAGAAGTTCCAATGAAGGCTGCGAAAGATTTAGCGGGATATGTGGACTATATTCATTTGAAGCAAGTGAAGCGCGAGAAAGAGGAATGGGTGACCGAGCCGGTATCTTTGCCGCTGCAGCCTGATGTAATAGAGTTAATGGAACGTTTCAGTGGTACATGCCCGAGAGCGATAGAATTCCCGGTAACCCTGGAAAATGTAGAAACCTATATTTCACACATGAAAATGGAGCGGGGTGTTAGCCATGAGCGAGCTTAAGGTATTGACGATGGGAGAGGCTATGGCGATGTTCATAGCGGATGAGCCAGGGAATCTTGAAGACTGCTTTAGTTATAAACGTTATGTGGCGGGGGCGGAAACGAATGTAGCGATTGGCCTGTCAAGGTTAGGGGTTAAAACTGCATGGATGAGCAAAGTGGGGGATGATTCGTTCGGGCGCATGATTATGAAAACGCTCACAAATGAGGGGGTGGATGTCTCCAATGTTTTGGTGGATCCACTCAATCCAACTGGGTTCCAGTTAAAATCGAAAGTCGAACAAGGAGATCCGGTCGTTGAGTACTTTAGGAAGAATTCAAGTGCGAGTAAGATTTCCCTGGAGGACTTTCCCCTGGAGAAGCTCCCTTCAACTCAGCACCTGCATTTAACGGGGATACCTCCTGCCATTTCCAGTAGTTTCAGAGAGCTGTCGTGGCAAGTCTTGAATCATATGAAACAAAAGGGTGTAACCGTTTCATTTGATCCAAATCTGCGTCCATCACTCTGGCCGAATGAAAGGGAGATGATCAGCATCGTCAATATGTTTGCGGAAGAGGCGGATTGGCTGCTTCCCGGAATGCAGGAAGGTGAAATTCTTACAGGATACAGCAACAAGGAGGATATCGCCAGTTACTACCTCGAACTCGGCGTTAAGCTTGTGGTGATTAAACTCGGGGAAGAAGGAGCCTACTTTGCGACCCAAAATGAAAGGAAGGAGGTACCTGGTTTTGCCGTAACGGAAGTCGTGGATACCGTAGGGGCAGGAGACGGGTTTGCTGTCGGGGTAATTAGCGCTTTACTGGAAGGGGCATCGTATGAAGAAGCAGTTTTACGCGGAAATGCGATAGGGGCTAAGGCCGTGATGTCTCCCGGAGATCACGAAGGCCTCCCTAATATGGAAGAGCTAGAACACTTTATGAAAAAAGGAGTGCTTCAATCATGTCTCAATTACAAGTAGCTTCGAGAAAAAGGTGGATGAGATTGATCCCCCTAGTGTTCATCACATACAGTCTTGCATATCTCGACCGTGCCAACTATGGGTTTGGAGTAGCGGGAGGAATGGGGGAAGACCTTAATATCACAGCCGGGGTATCTTCCTTTCTGGCCGCGCTGTTTTTCCTTGGTTATTTCTTCTTTCAAGTTCCAGGTGCACATTATGCAGAAAAGAAAAGTGCCAAGATCCTGATTTTTTGGAGCTTGATTCTCTGGGGAGGACTGGCCACATTGACGGGGATGGCGACAAGTGTGGCATGGCTCTATCCGATTCGCTTCCTGCTTGGTGTTGTTGAAAGCGCTGTTATGCCTGCGATGCTCGTTTTCCTTAGCCACTGGTTCCTAAAAGAAGAACGTTCCCGGGCCAACACCTTTTTGATTCTGGGGAATCCTGTTACTGTATTGTGGATGTCGATCCTTTCCGGCTACCTATTGAAGGCATTCGACTGGAGATGGCTGTTCATCATTGAAGGACTTCCGGCTGTCCTGTGGGCGTTTATCTGGTATAAGCTCGCCAATGACCGTCCCAAAGATGCCAAGTGGCTTACAAATCAGGAAAAGCAAGATATGGAAGCGACCCTCCAGAAAGAACAGGCTGCATTAAAACCTGTAAAAAATTATAGGGAAGCTTTTAAGTCAAAGCAGGTCATCGTGCTCAGTATCCAATACTTCATGTGGAGCATCGGGGTTTATGGGTTCGTCATGTGGCTGCCGTCCATTATTAAACAGGCGTCGAACATGGATATAGTGGCAACGGGCTGGCTTTCATCCGGACCTTATTTGTTAGCGGTCATATCGATGCTGGCACTATCCTATTTTTCGGATAAAACATTAAATCGGAAAACGTTCGTTTGGACATCGCTGCTTGTCGGGGCAATCGCATTCTTCGGGTCCTTCATGCTCGGCACATCGAATTTCTGGCTTTCATATGCCCTGTTGGTCATTGCAGGCGGTGCGATGTATGCCCCGTATGGACCGTTCTTTGCCATCATTCCTGAAATCCTTCCAAGAAATGTGGCTGGCGGAGCAATGGCCCTGATCAATAGCATGGGGGCGCTTGGCTCATTTGTAGGTGCCTATTTCGTCGGATATTTAAACGGATTGACCGGCGGGCCTGGAGCATCCTATATTTTCATGGCGGGATCTTTATTGATTTCAGCGTTACTCACATTGATGGTTAAAAAGCCTGCGGTTACGCCAGTCAAGCAAATGGAGGTGGTTTCGTCTTGAAGATTCAGCTGGCGTTGGATCGCATGAATATGGAGGAAGCCATTGAAATGGCACGAAGCGTGGAAGCCTCGATTGATTGGATTGAGGTGGGGACTTCTCTGATTAAAGAGTTCGGAGTGAACAGCATCAAAGAAATGAAAAATCACTTTCCTGAAAAAAAAATCATTGCCGACATGAAGACGATGGACAATGCGGCTTATGAAATGGATCTTTGCTTTCAAAGCGGGGCTGATGTAGCTACGGTAATGGGGGCTGCATCGGATGTAACCATCCAAAAATGCCTGGAAAAAGCGTGTGAATACAAGGGGCAGATCATGATTGATTTATTGAATGTATCCGATACCCGGCTTGATCAATTACGGATTTACAGTCAGGCAATATTCTGTGAGCATGTAAGCAAGGACAGCCAGGAGAATTCAGGTCATGCCATGATCAATATGAGAAATCATGCTGGGTCCATGAGAGCTGCAGCAGGAGGGATCACTCTTTCGTCCTTGCCTGTTATGATCAGGAAGGGGCTTGATGTCATTATCATTGGCTCGGCGATTACAAAAGCAAAGTATCCAGCAGAAGCTGCCCGTCTAATTAAGGAAACGGTGAATGGGGAGAAAGGTGTGAAGGAAGTTTGAAAAAGGAAATTGCGGTTATTTTAGAAGAAATGAACGGTGTATTTCACAAAATGGACGGAGGGGAAACGGATGCGCTCCTAAAAAATTTACGGTCTGACACCAGGATCTTCATCGTGGGTGAAGGCAGATCGGGCTTCATGGCCAAAGCCTTTGCGATGAGATTGATGCACCTTGGCTTAAACGTCTATGCAGTCGGGGAAACGATTACTCCTTCTATTGCAAAAGACGATCTGATCATAGCCATTAGCGGGAGCGGCTCGACCAAAAGTGTGATATCGGTTGCGGCAAAAGGCAGGGAAGTGGGATGCAAGGTGTTTTCGATCACGACTAATGACCAATCGGATTTAGCGAATGTCTCTCATGAGGTCTTGGTGATTCCGGCTGCAACGAAAAATCGCTTGGAACATGAAACGAAAAGCGTCCAGCCGTTAAGTTCATTGTTTGATCAATGTGTACATGTTTTATGTGATGCAGTATGCTTGGACTATTCATTAACCCAGTCCATAAGCCACGAGCTTACTTATTCCAAACATAGTAATGTAGAGTGAAATATGGCGGGCTCCTTCAGTGGGGGCCCGCCTTTTTTGAAACGAAAAATGCCCTTATTTCCAAACGGGAATAAAGGGCATGTACCGTGACATGTCACGGCGATAATAAATTAATAAGCTAGGCTGAATAGGGCTTTGATGTGTGTTAGATAGCGAACATTACTTGCTTCTTTCATCAATGTAGCCGGCAGACCTTTAAGGGACGTGTTATTGGCCCCAACGGTTGCCACCGCATCCTTACGGCCAAGGCTCGCAAGTGTACCTGAGTTTACAGGTGAAAATTCTTCAAGTTTCTTGCCTTCAAAGGCTGCATATAGGTTGTATCCAACAAGCTCGCCCATTTGCCAAGCATTTTGTGCAGTAGGAGCGTATGGACGTCCGCCTTCTGGAGGGAAAGCAACGGCGCTGTCCCCGACAACGAATACGTCATTATGGGATTTGGATTGCAAGAACTCATTAACGGTTGCTTTACCGCGATCCACTTCAAGGCCTGATTCGCCTACGATAGGAAGAGCCGCAACTCCGCCTGTCCAAACAAGCGTATTGGCAGTTATCGTTTGTCCGTCTTTCAATTCGATTTGATTTCCTTTAACACCCGTTACAGGCAGACCTGTCAAGAATTCAACGCCGCGTGCTTCCAAGCTTGTCATCGCACGTTCGATTAAGTGATCAGGCAGGACCGGAAGAATTTTTGGACCAGCTTCAACAAGCTTGATTTTCAAATCCTTGAAGTCCACTCCGAACTTTTTAGCGATTTTAGGGAAATGATCCACGATTTCACCGATTAACTCAACGCCCGTCAATCCGCCGCCGCCGATCACGATGGTTGCGTCCGCTTCATTATTGGTTTGTGCATATTCGCGGATGCGATCTTCGATATGTTTGTAAATCTTGTTTGCATCATTTACGGATTTCAAGACCATGCTGTTTTCCTCAAGTCCCGGAATGCCGAAGAATCCTGTTTGGCTTCCCAAAGCAACAACCAGGGCATCATAAGATAAAGTGGAACCATTGGCAAGTTTCACTTCTTTGTTATCGACTGAGAAAGACTCCACTTTGGAAATGATAAGGTCGATATCTTTTCCTTTGAAAAGCTTTTCCAAAGGAATGGAAACGGCTTGTTCAGAAATGGATCCGCCTGCAAGACGGTGTAATTCGGTGATGATTTGGTGCGTTGAAAATTGATTCACCACTGTAACCTGAACTTCATCTTTATTGTAATATTCACGTACGGATAAGGCAGATAGTAATCCTGCGTAACCTGCACCTAAGATGATGATTTGTTTTGACATAGTTAATCCCCCGTCCTTACTGATTGAAAGTTTATCAAATTATTTTTGGTTATTACGTTCTGAAGAGACCTCAAGAAAAGCTTGGGCGAAACGGAAAAGTTTTTGTGCTTGCGGATCTTTCATCATCCTTAACAGACCGAAAAGACCGATCACATCATTATTCACTTCAGCACGATCCTTAGCTTCGATGGCATTAGCCGCAAGCCCTTTTACTGAATGTACTACAGGTGTCGCGATCTCCGAAATGGCGCTGACCGTATCATTTTTCAAAACATCATCAGTCGCAACCGATTGAGCGAAATCATAAGACTTTGTTAAAATATTCACTAATTCAGTCAGTTTTGGTAACTGCTCAACTAAAGTGTTCAATGATTCCTGAACCTCAGGCTTTAATAATTGGTCCAGTACATCTAATTGTTTTTGGCGGGCATTAAGTTGTTCAGTTTGTGATTGGGTAATCGTTTCTGACATATCCAATTCTCCTTTGCATTAAGCATTTTGTTGATATAAATAGAAAAACTTGTAAAATATTACACAATGTGTGACAAGAAGAAATACTAACAAAAATGTAATAAAAGCTATCCTATAGTATATCCCTTTAGTTCCATGAAAACAGCTGATTTTTTAAAAAAGATCCATAAAATAATCATTTCCTGCTTTTTCGAAGTACAAATTCCAAAGAGAGATACCATTTTTCCCCTAAATTGGACTTTAAGAGGTTGTCTATCATCGTCCCCCTATCATACATATTTCCATCTTGATTTGCCATCCTAAAATGATGGAGGTGAAAAAATGTGACTGATTCAGAATCTAAACTTACAGAAGAGAATAATGATAAGAAGCTTCATAAACTGGTTGGCAGTATGGAGTATACTAAAGCGCAACTTTTGGAAGGTATGAATGGAATTTCTGAAGTTTACCTCAAAAACAGTGAGGAAGGCACATCGGAAACACCTGATAAATAAGATTGTTGTGTAAGCATAGCGAAACATTTATGTTTACTTAAAATATCAAAACCAACCGAAAACAATGGCTTGAGGAAAACATTCAAAGCGTTGAAGATAAATTCGCCAATGGCGAGCTGGATAGTCTGGATGTCATTCGACAGTATGGGTCATCATCGAATATGCAACGAATAAAGTCCTTCCAGAATCAACAAAACAGTTAGTGAATCCATGAAAACCCGTTCATTGGCTTATTGGAAGTGACGTGAAAAAGATTCCGAATTCATTCGGAACCTTTTTCATCAGCACATTTTTAATGGAAGCCCATCAATTCCCTCACATGTTTACAATTTTCTTTTGAAGTGAGCATTTCCAAGAGCGTAAAGGCCACATCGAATGCTGTGGAAGGATTGTAGGATGTAATGATATTGTCCGTGATGACAATCGGTTCATTAACGACAATCGCACCAAAATCTTTTAGCTGCCCCTGTCTCTTACTGGTTGGATGGTTGTACGTAGTGGCCTTTCTTCCATCCAATATCCCGCTTTTTCCTAATGGGAGAGAACCTACACAAATGGTTGCTATGATTTTGTTCTTGTTATGAAAATACTTGATCACATCAAGAAACCTCTGATCATAGGCATCCTCATAGAAACCGGCTTCTTCAAAACCTCCTGGAATGGCCAAAGCATCGAAGTCATCAAGGTTCACTTGATCGATAGTCAATTCGGGCTGCACGATGAAATTCCATGTGCATTTCAATTGTTCATGAAGTCCCACCGTAACCAGATCAGTGGTACCATCACCCTCTAATTTATTCCAGCCCAATACATCCGTAAACACACTTGCTTCAACCGCTTCGAATCCATTGGATAGCAGCATCAATACTTTTTTCATAGCAGCATCCCCCTTATTTATATTTGTATTTATTATATAAAATTGAAATTGCCTAATACATACGATAAATTATGTAATCATCTCGCTTCTGTTTATTTTATAATGTATTTAATGGATTTTTATTAATAATAAAAAGTGGGAGTGATTGAAATGGATCGAACGGACAAAAAGATACTTTCCTTGCTGGAGAATAATGGGCGCATGTCCATGAAAGAACTGGCACATGAAGTTTCCTTAACGGCTCCAGCAACGAAAGAACGTGTGAATAAATTAGAGGAAAGCGGAGTGATAAAAGGATATAAAACCGAAATATCACTTGAAAAACTTGATAGGAGCATAACGGCATTCATATTATTCGAAACGGATAGATGCAAAGACTTTTATCAATTTAGCTTGAACCATCCGGAAGTACTGGAATGCCACCGGTTAGCCGGTCAATACAGTTATTTGATTAAAATTAGTACATTTTCCATGGAAACGCTGGAGGACTTCGTTGATGAAGCCATTAAATATGGGAAATCGTCCACCCACCTGATATTTTCTTCTGCATCGAAAAATGTTTTTTCAGGCGAGAAGATGTAACCGGTTTTTACCCATTTACATCTTTAATATGAGCAATCAGCAGGAAAAAACTTCACCTATATAGAAAGTAATTAGTAACAAAAATCACAGTTGGAAGTTCAAAAAGGGAGTGGAGAAGGGTGAGTTTTGTTTATGAGGAAGAAAAAATAATGGAATTCCTTTTGCAGAATAAAAGTGAATTTGAAGAATATCTTTTATCAGAAGCTGTCAATGTCAGGGATAAAATCGAAGAAATTCTGCTGATTGGAAATGTCGACCTTTTGAATAATGCACATAAGCTCATCCGATATATAGTGGAACAGAATGAAACGGATATGATTACCTTTGCCGAACAAGAGGGAGTTACATGGGCCACCCACTCCTTGACGCTTTCATTCAAGCTGGAATGGATTCAGGCCCTCCGCAGAACTCTTTGGACCTTTCTTTATAAGTTCGAAAGTGCAAAAGTAGTGTTTAGTGAATCCAAGACCTTTTTTGAATTAGAGAAAAAAGTGAATGAAAAGGTTGATGTATTTCTTAAATCCTTTTTCGTCAGTTACTCCGATTACAAAGATAAATTGATCCTGGCTCAGCAAAACTTGGTGGAAAATCTATCCGTCCCAATCATTCCAGTCAATTCCACCACCTGTGTCCTTCCGTTAATTGGGACAATCGATTATTCACGAATACGGATAATTGAGGAAAAAGTATTGATGGAGATAGGGAAGCTGCGGATACAGACCTTGATCTTGGATTTATCCGGTATCATTGAAATGGAAGTTGAAATGATCAATGATTTAATGAAAATCCTCGATGGAACGGCAATGATGGGGTGTAAAGCTGTTGTGACTGGATTACGCCCTGAAGTTGTTACGAAAATGATCCGTTCAGGGGTTCAGGTAGATAATAAAGCAGAAACAAAAGGGACGCTGCAGCAGGCCTTGAAGGACTATCTTGTAATCACCTAAATCGTGAAGTGGGAGTCGCTATGTTTTGGTGACTTTTTTTTGTGGGTAATTTGGGATATTAAGGGAATTTATTTGTTGTTTTTTTCGACTCGAATAAGTAAATGGAATGGGGAACGGATGCTCCGAACAAACCAAATCTAGGTTCCAGTTGATTTCAGAAATCCGCTCCCTTTCCGCCGACTGTCTGCCAAGCCTCATCAAAGCAAGCGTCTGTGGGGTCTCGACTAGCCAGTTATTCGGCAGGAGTGTCGCAAATTTCTTAAATGGAACCCTCCAAAGAAGGTTTTCGTTTCACTTCAGCAAGGAATAGACATATGTATCATGAGGGATGCCGTTTTGGTAAATATAACTCCTTAATATTCCTTCCTGGATGAAGCCCAGCTTAAGCAACAGCTCACTTGATGGACTGTTTTCCAGAAAAACGACCGCGCCAATGCGGGTTAAATCAAGGTCGTTGAAACCGTAAGCGATAATTTCTCTAAGAGCTTCTGACGCATATCCTTTCCGCCAATGTGCAGGATGGATTTCATATCCGATTTCCGCCCGTCTGTATTTGGGACTGTGGGCATGAAAGCCGATAGTGCCAATTAATTCTTGCGTATCTTTTCTTTCAATTCCCCATCGAACCGCCCGTTTTTCAAGATAGTTTTTCGCAAAGGATGCTACAATATCATTCGCCTGTTCGATATTTTCCAATGAATCCTGCCCATAAAAGCGGGTGACTTCATCTTTTGATAAACATTGGAATAGAGCTTCCGCATCACTTTCACGAATTTCCCGTAATCGTAACCTTTCCGTGTTCAATACAGGAAACATAGTATTCCCTCCTCATATATCAGTTTTATATCTATTCGGTCTCCACGAGATTTTTCCTTTATTTTGAAGTGCCTATTTTGCCGGTATTTTCGGGAGTAATCGGACAAGCTAACATTAGCAGGCATTAAACATTTATTGAATTTAAGGGGAGATAGATCATGGGAAAAAAACATCGTAACCGTACCGGTTCACCGAAAAAGAATAACCATATTCCGAAAGCGGACATCATTGCAGAACATGAAGCACACGGTAAGGAATTTTCTGCAAATAAACGAAAGAACGGTCCTGGTTCCAATTCAGATTGAGTAATCTTAGTGACCGCTCTTGCCTTTAAAGGGCAGGGCGGTTATTTGTGTTTCTTGCCATCAAACGGTTCATCCTATATCTTAAAGAATGAAGAAGCATTGAAGGGAGTTAGGATGATGAAAGCACTTGTCTTTGATAATTTTGGCGGACCGGAAGTCCTGTCTGTAAGGGAAATTGCAGAACCTGAACATTCAAAATCAGCCGTGATCGTTCGAATGAAAGCGATCGGCTTGAATTTTGCTGATATATATAGAAGGAAAGGGAATTATCATTTGGTGGGTGATCCCCCATTCATTTTAGGTTATGAAGGGGCCGGTGTCATCGAATATGTCGGGGAAGATGTCTATCATGTGAAAGCCGGTGATCGTGTCGGGTTCGCTGATGTTCCCCATGCCAATGCGGAGCTGGTTTCTGTTCCAGCTGATAAACTGTTACCTCTGCCTGAGGGCATTTCCTTTGAAACGGCCGCAACCGTTTTACTTCAAGGATTGACTGCCCAATATTTAACTCATGACAGCCATTCAGTTACAGAAGGGGAAACCATTCTGGTCCATGCCGCTGCAGGTGGAGTCGGTCAATTAATGACACAGATGATCAGGATGAAGGGCGGTCAGGTCATTGGCTTGACCTCATCAAATGATAAAGCGGCTGTTGCCAAACAAATGGGTGCGGATCATGTTTTCCTTTACGGATCTGACTGGGTGGATTCCATTAAGGATGTAACCGGCGGTAAAGGCGTTGATGTCGTTTATGAATCAGTGGGCCAAACCTTGATGGATAGTTTCGAGGCGACCAAGACTGGAGGGACTGTGGTGTTTTTTGGTATGGCAGGCGGTGATCCAGAGAAAATCGACCCTAGAATGTTAATGGATACATCCAAGGCATTAATAGGTGGAGACCTTTGGAACGTCCTGACTACCCATGAAGAACGGACAAGAAGAACAGCAGAGCTGTTCCAATGGATTCTGTCAGGGAAAATCCTCATCAAGGAACCGACTCTTTTTTCGTTGGAAAATGGGGCGGATGCACATAGACTTCTTGAAGGCCGGGAAAGTTCGGGGAAAATATTATTAATACCATAACGAGTCATGTGGGCTTTCCATTTTAAATGGGGGCCCATTTCCTTTACCCGAATAGTGGCCTGCCGCATTCAACACCTTATTCATATTGATGATCAGAACCTTTTTTAGTTCCTTTATATAGACCCTTTCTAAGACCCTTAGAATAACTCCATAATAAATGCCTTTGCCCTTACAGGGGTTATGGCCTGCCGTCAAAACAACATGCTGCCCAAGTTCCCTTATTCACAAGATCCATATTCAATACACGAATTCAGAGGAGAAATCCACAGTGGGCCAATCACCAAACCACAATCGTCATTCTGCAATTCACAGTCGGCTTTCGTTACAAGCAAAAAAAAGAGAACGGATCCGCTCTCTTCGAAAACATATGACATATTAAAAGGCTGTGAATTTAAGATGAAATGGAGAGAACATCAAGACGCTCCTTTTGGATCGCGAAATAGGATTGGAGGGTTTCTTTCTTCTTTGTGAGAGGGAAGTTCCGGACAGACGGAGCGACTGCATGATTGCCGAATTTAAGTAGCAAGGTCAACAGCCTGTCCAACTGGCCATATGTATCGTTTCTAATGCGCGCCATATACTCGGCAGCGATCTGCTTATCATCGGTACTTTTCCTTTTTCCTTCTGCCCCAGATTCTTCGGTCACAGTCTTTACACGGGAAATGAGCCATGTTTCGCACCAGTCGTTCAGCACATGGCGGATGAAGTCCGCTTGATGGTACTTATGGAGAATAGGCTCGATATGTTCAGCCATTTCTAAATCATTCACTTCCCGGCAGAGAGCTTTCTCGGAAATGTTTCTATGAAAATGAGCGCGTTCAAGCAGGCTTTTGATGGATTCTGCCTGGTGGGCATACTTGACCATCTGTTCCAATGTCTCGTTGTACATGATCTTGCTTAAATAAGCAGAGGCTTGTTTTGGGGCAAGAAGTAACTGCTTATTGGCAGGAAGTGCCTGGCCAAATTTCTTAAGAGAATGAGAATAGACGAAACGGGCTAACTTCTGCAGTTCCTTTTGGATATCATTGGAGGTGTTTGTCGCTTCTTGCAGAAATGAACGGAAAATATATTTGCCGACCCGTTCCAATTCCCTGCATACTGAATCATTGATATGCCCAAGGTAGCCAGAGTTAAAAATCGTTCTCCGCAACAATGTCCGTTCCGCCCTATTTTCCTTATACTGCTCCAAGACGCCTTCGGTAAAGGTGAATACCAGAACTTCTTTCTTTGAAAAAGCCCTGCTCGCAAAAGAAATCGTCACTAAATGGCTTAAAGCGTCATGGATTGCATCGACTGCATCTAATAAGCGCTGCCTTGTGAATAGCGAGCTGGAATCAGGAACGATTTCATTATAATCAAATAGTACTTCTTCAGATTTCAAAACAGACATTCGGAAAGCACCCATAAGCAGCAGCCGTTTTCCATGAATCTTTAAGGTTTTGAAAGCATCGCTATAAAAGAAACGGTATTTCTTGCAATAACGGTCCGTCTTCCTGTTATAGCCAAGATTACTTGCAGGACCAAGGTTAAACTTATAAAAAATATCTTCACCTTGATGAACAGGCACAAACACTTTTTTTAGTGATCCTTGTGGTGCGGTGAATTTATTGATGATCTGCCTTAAATACTTTTCTGTCGTTCCGACTCCTCGGGCCATCATATGAAGCGGGCTCTGGATGACCCCGTCCCAATCACTGTGGAGCAAGGCATACAAACACGTATCGAATTCAGTGGAAGATACATTCCTTAATAGGTATTGGTAAGTTTCTTCATATATCATAAGGCATCCATCCTTTTCTAGAGTCTATATAAACATTAAATCGGTAAAAGTAGCATCATTGGAGTAAATAGTTTTGGAAGTTTTTTGACGTTATTTCGATATATTTAAAAAATAGTAAATTAGTTGTACAAAAGTGATAAAATGGGTAAATGGGAACATACATGACAAGGAGAGATTTTTAAAACCATGATACTTTCACTACTCGTTTTCATCTTGAAAGGAATTTTAATGAAAATACCATTTGCCATATTGGGACTTTCCATGATTCCGCAGAGATGGACAAACGCAATCACCAAAAAGGATATACCTTTTTTCATTGAACAAGTGCTGAGACTTTTAGTTTCTGCTGTCGTATTGTTTTTCGTTATCGATATCATGCTGCTGGATATTACTGCCGCTGCATTCTTTTCGAGTTTTGCCATTATTCTTGGGCTCATTCTCATCATCGATTCAAGAATGTATATGTACAGTGCGAGTGAATCTTCAAGTACCCGACGGAATCGGAGGGGAGATGTAGCTGCGAAGCAACCAAAAACACCTTGGAACGTACATTTCAATAGTTTGATAGGTGTCGTTTTGATTGCAGCATGGGTCATCATGCTGTTTTACCCGATCACTTTTGCCGCAGATCTGCATGGATTGGCGAAGGTCGATAAGAAAAAAGAGCTGGAAGAAGTTCAAGATATAAAAACCATGCCGCTTGTTACAGTGAAAATGGCTGACGCAAAAGGCGATGCAGCGATTAATAAAATTGAAAATGCATCATATTTCACTGAAGGCGAATACCGTCTAACCAATATAAATGGTGAATTGGCTTATACATCACCCATTGAAATGGACGGGTTTTTGAAAGCAGGGAAAGCGGAATACACGCCAGGTTATAATCTGATTTCCGCCGTATCAACGGATAAAGGGGCAAGTACTGTCAAAGGGAAGATGCTGTATGCTCCCTCACAGTACCTCGATCATGATTTGGAAAGGACCATCCGCAAGGCATATCCGAATAAAATCATCCATGATTCATATTTGGAACCGGACGAAGATGGAAAGCCCTTCTTCGTAGCTTCAGTCGGACATTATTTGAAATACCGCAGCGGTCCCGTAGTGGACGGGGTGGTATTGGTAAATCCGGAAACGGGAGACACGAAATACTATCCAAAAGGAAAAGAACCTAAATGGGTGGATAGAACATTCACATTGGAAACAGCCCTGGAATATTGGACCTACTGGGGAAAATATGTTCACGGGTGGAAAAACCAGTCCCTGATTGGGCCGAAGAAAGATGTCCTGATTCCTAATGAGGATAATATGCAAGTTACGTTTAACGAAAAAGGCGAATTGATTTATGTAGTGGACTTTACCCGGGCTAAATCAAAAGGCAACTCCAAAACCCTTGTAGGTTATGGCGTTTTCAATGCCAAAACCGGTGAAATGACGTACTATAAAGGCGTCACGTCCGTTTTAACTGGCAAGGAAGCAAAATCCAACGCCAATGCGAGTGAGTTTTTGTCTAAATATCCAGGCTGGAAAGCAACTAATGGAATTTTCTATACGATTTATGGTGCTCCCACTTATGTCATTCCGGTTACAAAGGGCAGCAAGTTCCAAGGAGTGGCGATTGTTTACGCCAATAGCGATAATCCTCAAGTGGTCTTTGGGAAAACGAAAGACGAAGCTTTCCGTAATTATAAAAAACTGATTGCCTCATTAGGGAAAGTCAGCGGTGTGACGCCTCAAAAAGGATTTGAAATGAAAGAAATAAAGGGGAAGGTAATAAGGATAAATGATGCCAATCTCTCAAATGGATACGTATTCCATTTAATCGTCGAAGGCAATACCAAGAGGTTCTCGGTGGACCCAGGTGTCAATGCGCTATCTGATATTGTGTTGACGAATGTAGGAGACCGGGTTGTGCTGAAGGTGATGGATATGGAAGAAGACATCGTTCCAGTCGATGAATTCACTAATCTAGACTTACCAAAGAAGTGATAATGGACCAGTGGATATCGGAATGATGGAAGAGTGGATACCTGCTTGCCATCTCCAATAAACATGAAAAAAAAGCATTGTTATCCGCAATGCTTTTTTTCATGTCTTCGAATGATTTTCATTATAAGTCCGATAGATTGAATGAAAGGATGGATTCCATATAATATCCCTTTTGAATGACGGCTTTTATTGCGAAGTGCCCATTTATCCGTTTCCGCACCCGGTACAGGAGTGAAGCGATTTCTTCTGCAGTCACAATTTGCTCGGGATCACCGACTCTCTCTGGCCATACTTGCTGGACAATCTCTTCCTTTGAAATAAGGTTGTCCAAATTCTCATAAAGCAGCTTAAAGCAATTGAATTCCTTAGTCGGCATTTTAATGGGTGATTCTTCATTGATGATCACGGTCTGAAGGTGCTCATTGATAGCTACGGTTTGCTGGATATCCGAGTTCACCGGCGTGAAATCCCGTGTTAAATCGTTGTCGATGGAAATCATAAATTCAATCAATCCATTAACCAAAGTAATTGAATCCCCCGGTTCAATGTGACAGGGATTGCCCGGTACGAGCGGCATCTGGTTCACCGAGGTACCGTGTTTGCTTGCCAAATCCTCAATGAGTAGCTGTCCTTCCTCCATATAAATCCGGCAATGTTCCCTGGAAACAAAGTCATTGTAAAGCTTGAAATCAGCTTTGGAGTGCTGGCTTGCACGGCCGATCAGCAGGCTTTTCCCTTCAAATACATAGGAGAATTCCTCGGTTTGACCTTTGTGCATGGTCCTCAATACAACCTTGAAAGTTTTATAGATCATTCACTTCATACCCCTTAAAAAATCTGAAAATTTAAATTATTTTCATGAATTTATCATTTTGGCTACATGGCTGTTTAGTGGGTTCAATTTTATAATTATAAATTATCAGTCGCTTACTTACTAACGAAAAATGAAAAAATACAAATTAGGCACACAGCCATTATAACAAAGAGGAACGATGGATGAAGAAGAAACTCTATTTTTGCTGATATTCGCTTTGACTGTGGGAGGAGAATTTTTATGGCGTTTCCTCAAAGCCGACCAGGCAGCACCGGAAGAAGTATGCGATGAAAATGTACCTTACGCTTGAACGCAATGGAAAAGGAGTTGACCAAAGGTGAGTATGTGGAGAGATAGGATAAATGCCTTCAGCATCCTGCTGATGATCATTAGCATGATGGTATATATTATTTTTCCCCAGCCCTTTACCCTCATTCTGTACTGTATATTTGGCATTGCCTTTATCAGCCTGACTTTACTGAATTAAGCATATCCTGGATTAGAAGAGGGATGTGGGAGAAGAGGAAGAAGACAGAAAAAGGTGGGGGAGGCATGCTGAAAACATGAATCCTCCACACGATTAGAAAGTTTCAGTTCACCTGTTTGTGAAAATCATGATGATAAAAAAGCCTGCCGAATTAACGGCAGGCTTTTTTTGATGTGAAAATCTTGATGAAATTGTAACTATTACACTAAATTAACTTAAAAATCTTGAACCAATTCCGTACGGGAGTTAAACCGCATCACAATTGTAAAAGCGGAAATGCAGATCGATAAAGATATTCAAAGGAGAAGCAGCAGGAACCGATGAGGATATTGGCGCTTCACAAAATCGTTTTATGAAATCCCGGGACGCGTCATGAATTTAACATGACTTTAAAAGAGCCATTTTTATGCAGAAACGGTATAATTAATAGGCAGAGGTAGACATTAAAAAATGGACTGCAACTGAGTTTTATCGCGTGTATTAACTGAATATGAGTGAAAGAACCTTTATACAAAAAGTCAAAATAAGAAAAGGAGAAACCATGACAAATGAAACGGGATGGAATTTAGACAATAGCTATGCACGTCTTCCGGAAAAGTTTTTCACGAGCACGAACCCGACTCCTGTAAGTTCACCGGAGTTGGTCATTCTCAATGAGAGTTTGGCTGGAACTCTTGGTTTGGACGTTAAGTCGCTCCAAAGCGAAGATGGCGTGGCGGTGTTTGCCGGAAACGAGCTTCCTGAAGGTGCTTCGCCTCTTGCCCAAGCATACGCGGGGCATCAATTCGGTCATTTTAACATGTTAGGGGACGGCCGGGCGATATTGCTTGGCGAGCAGGTCTTGCCCGAAGGCGATAGGGTCGATATCCAGCTGAAGGGTCCAGGAAGAACGCCGTACTCCCGCGGGGGCGATGGCCGGGCTGCGCTTGGACCGATGCTGCGCGAATACATCATCAGCGAGGCGATGAACGGGCTCGGCATTCCTACCACCCGAAGTCTGGCAGTGGTGACGACCGGTGAAACGGTAATCCGTGAAACGGGGCTGCCTGGTGCCATCATGACCCGTGTTGCTTCGAGTCATCTTCGTGTCGGAACTTTTCAATTCGCTGCAAAATGGGGCACGATCGAGGAACTCCGGACACTTGCCGACTATGCCATTAAGCGTCATTTTCCAGACATTGAAACCGATGAAAGCCGTTATCTTTCGCTGCTGCAGGAAGTGGTCAAGCGTCAGGCAAAGCTCATTGCCCAATGGCAGCTGGTTGGCTTCATTCATGGGGTGATGAACACCGACAACATGACGATTAGCGGGGAAACCATCGATTATGGACCTTGCGCCTTCATGGATGCCTATGACCCTGCAACAGTATTCAGTTCAATTGATACACAAGGCCGCTATGCCTATGGTAACCAGCCGGTTATTGGGGGGTGGAATCTTGCGCGATTCGCTGAATCCTTATTGCCGCTGTTTCATGATGACATGGATCAGGCCGTTACACTGGCCCAAGATAAGATTTCCGTTTTTAACGATCTGTATCACGCTAATTGGTTAGCGGGAATGAGGGCGAAGCTGGGGATATTCAATGAAGAGACTCAGGATGAAGCCCTTATTAATGGCATCCTCAGTATGATGAAAAAGCATGGTGCCGACTATACCAATACCTTCCGTGCTTTGACCTTTGATAAAATGGAGGATACGGTCCTTTTCGGGACACCGGAATTCGCTCAGTGGCAAGAGCTATGGCAGGCAAGACTGGGCAGGCAGAAGGAATCGAAAGAATCTTCGAATCAGTTGATGCAGAACAGCAATCCTGCAGTGATCCCACGGAACCACCGGGTGGAAGAGGCATTGGAAGCGGCGGTGGAACAAGGGGACTACAGCGTGATGGAACGGCTATTGGCTGTTCTTTCAAATCCTTATGCACACTGCGAAGAACAAGCTGAATACTCGACACTGCCTGAGTCAACAAAACCTTACCGGACCTTTTGCGGTACCTGATTATAAGTTAGTTTTTGCGTGCATGGAGATAATGAAGGAGCTCCCGCGGTTTAAGTTGATCAGTTGTCAACTTCAATTGCGGGAGCCATTTTTGTGTATTCATGCTTTAGTAAAAAAGTTTTGTTTGAAGAATGTCCAGGGCACGGTCAATATCCGCTAAATCTTCATTTGATGCATGCTGCAGCCGGCTTTGGAAACGGGATTCTACGATTGCAAAAGCCTCGTTCATCATCATTTCCCCCTCTTTGGAGAGACGGATGTATTGTTTCCGTCGATCTTCCGAATCATTTATTTTTTCAATTAAATTCTTTTCGCTTAATTTTTTCAATTCACGGCTCGTGTTAGGCATGGAGATATGTTGACAGTCACTGATTTCACTTGGTGTGACAGGCTGACTGACTGTTATATATTCAAGAATTTTATATTGTACCGGCGTGATGGAATCGGATTTTGCATTTTGTGTCAATTCGTTTGTGACTTGATGTACGGAAGTTGTAAATGTAACCATTTTTTCAAAAAGAGCTTTTTTGTCCATAACTTTCACCTCTTACTGAGAAGATATCAAAAGTGTTATCAAAATACAATTATCATTTGACAACTAAAAATAGACGGTGTTATATTATTGTTATCAAATGATAAGTAAATGGGGTGCGTCATGAACATGCTGGTCATTTACACATATCCAAACCATAAAAGTTTAAGCTATGCTTTTTTAGAAAAAGTCATCAAAGGCAGTAAGGAGAACCCCAACATAAAGGGGCTCCAGGTCTTGGATTTATATGAAGAGGGCTTTAATCCGCTCTTGGAGTTCAATGAGCATAAACGAAGGCGTGATATGCATTGTGATCCTCAGCTTGAAAAATATAGAAATCAAATTACTTGGGCCGACAAGATTGTCTTTGTCTATCCAATCTGGTGGGGTAGGCCTCCGGCAATGCTGATGGGATATATTGATCAATTATTTTCTGCGAATTTTGCCTACAGGGATAAAAAGGGATTGTTCCCGGAAGGTCTTCTGAAAGGAAAGTCGGTCGTATGTGTGTCCACGATGAAGGGACCTGCAAAGTATCCGCTTCTCTGGTTGAATGATGCGCATAAAATATTGATGAAAAGAGCCTTATTAAATTTTGTCGGAATCAAAAAAGTGAAGTTTTTCGAATTCGGTAATATGGAAAGTCCAAAGGGGAAACAAACTCAAAAGCTAGAAAAGGTTTATCGGTATTTCAGAAAGGTGGCAAGCTAAGTTTTTACGAGATTAAAGAAGAACCCCATTCATGTAAGGAATATCATAATGAATGGGGTTGGCAGTATTCATAGTTTTGTTTTCACGAATCTCCATTTGTTCTTAATAAGGGTAAGGATCGTACAAATCACTAGGATCGTCAATGAAGCTAATCCACTAAACCATATGCTTTGGAATTCACTTACATAAGGCTGGATGATGTATGAAGCCACAATGGCCAGTACCGCGCTTATCGGTATGTAATCAGCAACTTTCCCTTTGCTGAATACGATAACCAGGATTGGAGCCAGCAATGCCGAGTATATATTGCCTGAATAAAATAAGAGCTCCAATAGGTTTGGGGAATAGAAGAGTGTAGCAACGAAAACCAATCCTCCAATACATATTGAAAGCAGGCAGGCCATCCTTATTTTTTGCTGGTCGCTTTTTTTTGTTTTTAATGGTTCAAGAATATTGGCTACGATCAGGCTTACCAATGAATGCAGGCAGGCACCGAATGTTGAGGTGATTGCACTGAAAGCGCAGAGCACAAAAAGGATGAAAAAGAATGGTGTGGTTATTTTGTTTGCCAATCCAGCCAGAATCGAGTGTATATCAGTGAAGCCGCCCGTAAAGATAACCATGATGAACAGGGATGAAAAGGAGAGCGGGAATATGATCCATATAAGGCCAGATAAAGAGAATGTCAATGGAACCTTTTTGATTTCTATCATGAATAATCGCTGCCATGATGTCAGGTCAAAGAAAAACTGGCCGAATCCAACAAGAAGTCCTGCAAAAAGAAAACTCCATAGATCATATTTATTGATGACGAGCATGTATGGATGGTATAAACGAATCCCATCATAAACAGGCTGAATCCCTTCTTTAACGAAAAAGTATAAAGGAATTAAGATAACTGCGGCAAACATGAAGACGACTTGAAAAGCTGCGAATCCATGAATGAGCTTTAACCCGCCGAATCCAGCAAAAAGGACACAAAAACCGAAGAAAAAGAACAACCCGACATAGAGCGGGGTATCGAAAAGAAACTGACATAGGGTGGACGCGGCCATTCCCTGAATGAATAAAATGTGTAAACTGGTTATGATAAGAATCACGATCAATATCCAATATCCGAGGGGATGAAGCCGGGCTTTTAAATAGTCCCCGATGGTCAAACCCACTGGAAAATCCTGCCGGACCCTCTTCCCGATGAAGCTGAACATGAACAGGGCGATCGCTCCCATCAGGGCGTATCCGATCCCTCCGAAAACTCCATACTTCACCATCGATTCGGGGGAGGATAATATCGTGGTTCCTGTCACCCAGCGTGCCAGGAGGGAGATGATCCCTAAACCCATCCCGATTTGAATGGGGCCTTGTACGTATTCTTGAAATGTACGTGATCGCAATGTTCATTTTCCTTTCTCGCGGAACTCCTTGGGCGTGATTCCTTCTATCTTCCGGAATAAAGTGCTGAAATAATGCTGGCTATTGAATCCCGATTTTTCAGCGACGTCTGATATGCTCCAGCTGGTGTTATTGGTTAAGGCCCTTTTAGCGGCCTTTATTCTATAGTGCATTAAATATTCCGAAAAGGAAGTGCCTACTTCTTCATGGAATTTCCTGCTTAAATAAGTCGGATTGGTATGCACTTCACGAGCGATGTCCGAAAGGGAGAGCTTTTCGGCATAATTTTCATGAATGAATGAAAGCGAATGGTGAATAAGGGTTGAATAGTTATGGGAAGATTCCCTTTTGTCATACTTAGCCAGGACTTTATGCAATTCACTTTCTATTACAGGTTTCGTTAAATAATCAACCACGCCTATCCTGATGGATTGTTGGGCATAATCGAAACTTTGATGCGCGGTCACCATTATGATTTCGACTTCTTTGTTTAGTGCCCTTAGGTCTTCACCAAATTCAAGACCCGATCGCCCCGGTAGATTAATATCCAGGAAAGCGAGGTTGATTTTATGATTTTGGTTGAGGGTCAGTGCCTGACAGGCATCAGCAGCTTTGTAAAACTTCCAAAAAGGGTATATGGACTGAATCATATATTCCATTTGTTCAAGGACCAATGGTTCGTCATCAACTAATAATACATTCATTCCGGCGCGGCCTCCTCCATTTTCTTATCAAAAACCAGTGGCCATGATACCTCTACCTTTGTTCCCGATTCATTAGAAACTATATTCAATTGTGCACGGTCATTGAAATACAAATATAAACGTTTTTGGATATTATCCAGGCCATGGCCGCCTTCGTCCGTAATGGAAGATTCATTTCCCATTAATCCATTATCCGCCACTTCCAGATATACCATCTGCGAATCCAGATAAAACCGGATATGCAGAAGGGCTTCACCCACTTTTTTTTCCAATCCGTGTTTAAACGAATTTTCCACCAAAGTCTGGAGAATGAAGGGAGGGACCAGTGCGATTGATAATGGTTCCGGGCACTCCATATCAATCTTGAGCCGATCACCGAAGCGAAGGGTCTGGATGTCGAGATAATGCTGGGTATACTGAATTTCCTGGGAAAGGGGGATCAATGGTTCTGATGCTTTATATTTGAATTTCAAGAATTGCGAAAATGCCTCTAAGGCCCGTATCAATTCAGCCGTCCTGTTCAGGCGGGCCAAGCCCAATATGACATTTAGTGTATTAAACAAAAAGTGTGGCTGGATTTGCTGGTTCAATTTATTATATTGTGCTTCTTGCAGTGCTTGCTCCAGGCGGATCTCTTTGTTTTTATTTTCAAGAAGGTCGATCCTCTTCTCGAATATGAATAGAAATAAAAGAGCGATAGCTCCCATGATGGGAGCTAAAATGAAGAGCATGATAATTAAGGTGAATCCCTCGTAACTTAGCATGGAGAACCTCTGCTGGTTATATTTTTAAATAACTTGAATTATTCTGTTTATTAGTATCATACTAAAGACCCCTTCGGAAATCTACAGCTTATGACACAATGTGACAAGCCACTTGGTGATTTTGTGCCGATCGTTTTAGTTCGGGTAGCTGTGTTTTGCAGATATCCTGTACAAAAGGGCATCGTGTATGGAAGCGGCAGCCGCTTGGAGGGTCGATGGGTGAGGGTACATCACCCGTCAATAGGATCCGTTCCCTTTCATGCACAGGATTCGGTACTGGGATGGCCGACAGCAATGCCCTTGTATATGGATGCTGCGGCTGTTCGAAAATGGACTTTTTATCGGCTATTTCGACTATCTTTCCGAGATACATGACCATTACCCGATCCGAGATATGTCTGACCACACCTAAATCATGTGATATGAAAAGAAAGGTAAGGTCAAACTGCCGCTGTAAGGATTTTAATAAATTCAACACTTGCGCTTGAATGGAGACATCCAGTGCAGATACAGCTTCGTCACATATGATCAATTTTGGGTCCACTGCAAGAGCCCGCGCAATACCGACCCGCTGTCTTTGGCCGCCGCTGAATTCATGCGGGTATCTTTCCATGGATTCTGGTCTCAGCCCGACATGTCCTAATAATTCTTCAATCCTGCTCTTTCGATTTTCTTTAGGCACTACATTTTGGATGGATAAAGCTTCCCCGAGAATTTGGCCGATAGTCTGTCTAGGATTAAGGGAGGCAAATGGATCTTGAAAAATGACTTGCAGATCCTTCCTGGTACGCCTCATTTCTTTTTTTCCTAAACTCAGTAAATCCTTATCCTGAAAGTGAATGCTCCCGCTTGTTGGTTCATCCAATCGAAGTATGGCCCTGCCGGTAGTCGATTTTCCGCAGCCGGATTCGCCGACTATGCTTAAGGTTTCTCCCTGATGGATATCGAAGGTAATGTCATCAACGGCTTTTACATGATTGATGGTTCTTCCGAAAAATCCACCCTTTATCGGAAAATATTGTTTCAATTGATCCACTTTAAGCAGAACCTTTTTCTCTGCAGCTGGTACAACCATCATTAAATTCCCACCTTCTCTTGAGCGTCATATTCTTTCTCCCATTGGGGGGTGAACATCCAGCAGCTGACCTGGGTGTTTGGGCCGGTTACCTGGAGATCCGGTACGGCTTGTTCACAAATGCTCTTCTTGTTTGCACAGCGGGGAGCGAAGCTGCATCCCTTGGGCATGTTGTAAGGACTTGGAACGGTCCCGGGAATTGTAGTCAGTTCTTCCTGGTCCATGTCCAGACGCGGAAGGGAGCTTAATAGACCAATGGTGTATGGATGTTTTGGGTTTGTGAATATTTCCTTGGCCAAAGTGTATTCAACGATTTTCCCTGCGTACATGACGGCAACCCGATCACAGGTTTCGTATACGACACCCAGATCATGAGTAATCAAAATGACAGCCGTCCCGAAATCTTTTTGCAGCGTCTTGATTAGTTCGAGGATTTGGGCTTGGATCGTCACATCCAGTGCTGTTGTAGGTTCATCCGCTATTAAAACCTCAGGGTGGCAGGCAAGTGCCATCGCAATCATGACCCTTTGCCTCATTCCGCCGCTTAGCTCATGCGGCTCCTGTTTTGCCCTTTTTTCAGGTGAGGGGATTCCGACGAGCCGAAGCATGTCGACCGCTTTATTCCATGCTTCCTTTTTTCCCAGCTTTTGATGGAGCCGGATCGCTTCTGCGATTTGCTCGCCTGCTGAATATACGGGATTCAATGATGTCATCGGCTCCTGGAATATCATCGAAATTTCATTCCCGCGTATGGACCGCATCTGTTTTTCAGATTTCGTAAGCAGATCCTCCCCTTTAAAAAGGATGCTGCCCCCGGCAATCTTGCCGGGTGGCGATGGAATGAGTCTTAACAATGATAGAGATGTTATGCTTTTACCGCTTCCCGACTCCCCGACGATTCCAAGCGTTTCCCCTTTATTGAGGGTAAAACTGATTCCATTGACTGCTTTACTCGTACCTTCGTCAGTAAAAAAGTGGGTCTGCAGATTTTTTACCTCCAGTATTTTATCATCAACCTGATTCATCATCATACCTCCTTAGTTCAAGTCTATTCTTTTGTTAAAGTATCGATAGAGGACATCTACTGCTAAATTCATGAATACGAAGATAACGGAAGCAATAAGGACCCCGCCTTGAACCATCGGTAAATCCCTCGTTCTGATTGCATCGACTATCAATCTCCCAAGTCCATTGATGGCAAAAACGGACTCTGTCAATACGGTGCCGCCAAGGAGTGCACCGAACTGGAGGCCAACGACCGTAATGACGGGGATAAGCGCATTTTTCAGACCATGTTTATAAATGATGATATATTCTTTTAATCCCTTGGCTCTTGCGGTCCGGATGTAGTCCTGGCGAACGACTTCAAGCATGCTTGACCTGGTCATCCTGGCAACGATTGCCGCTCCGCCGGCCCCAAGGGTTATGGCTGGGAGTATCATGTGCCTGAAAGTTCCCCAACCTGAAACCGGAAACAAATGAAGATTTACGGAAAAGAAGTAGATAAGCATGAGGCCCAGCCAAAAACTAGGTAACGAGATTCCAAGTAAAGCAACGATCATGATGGAAATGTCAGCTGCCGAGTATTGCTTGGTAGCCGAGATGATTCCTGCGAGCATTCCAAGCACAACGGTTATGAAAATGCTGGCAAGTGCCAGTTCAAGGGTGATGGGCAAGCGGACCATGATCTCGTCCAAAACAGGGCGGCTGCTGCGGAGTGATTCTCCAAAGTCCCCTTGAACAGCATGAAGGATATAGTCGACGTACTGATAAAGGATTGGACGATCCAAGCCAAGCTCATGCCGCAGCGATTCAATCGTTTCTTTAGTCGCTCCTTCACCCGCAAGCAGTGTTGCCGGATCTCCAGGGACCATTTGCATGATGAGGAAAACAACAAGACTTACTCCTAGTAAAACCGGTATGGTTTGAAGTACTCGTCGGATAATAAATACGAACATTTTCTCTCCTCCTTATTTTTTCATTCTTGGATCCAGGGCATCTCTAAGTCCATCCCCGAAGATGTTGAAGCCAAGTACCAATGTTGATATCGCTATCCCCGGAAACAAAGCGATGTGCGGGGCGCTGAACAAATAATCCCGACCGCTGCTCAGCATCGCTCCCCATTCTGGTGAGGGGGGCTGGGCTCCCAGTCCCAGGAATGATAATCCGGCAGCCGACAGAATGGCTGTTGCCAGACGCAATGTAGCTTGAACGATGACAGGTGATAGAATATTCGGAAAAATATGCTTGCATATGATCGTTATGTCAGTGGCTCCCAATGCACGAATGGCATCGATATATTCCAGCTTTCTGACTGACAATGTGGAACCGCGTACAATCCGGGCAAACATCGGTATGGAAAAGACGCCGACCGCTACCATTACATTGATTAAACTTGGACCAAGGGCACTAATGATGGCAAGAGCAAGCAATATTCCCGGGAAAGCCAGTAGAACATCGACAATCCTCATAATGACGGTATCGATCCATTTTCCGTAATAACCAGCTGTTAATCCGAGGAGTATGCCTATGAACGCCCCGAAGAATACAGAGACAAACCCAACCGTTAATGAAAGCCGTGTTCCATATAATAATCTGCTTAAAATATCCCTTCCTTTATCATCCGTACCCATCCAATGTTCGGCTGACGGAGGCTGGAGTTTGTTGACTAAATCAATTTCATAGGGATCCTGCGGTGAGATCAAAGGTGCAAAGATAGCCAATAAAATATAAAAAAGTACGATGTACCCGCCTATCAATGCCAATTTATTTCGCTTGAATTTTTTATAAAAGGCTTTCCAGTGTCTTAGTTTCGGAGATTTTCTTTCTTTTACATTCAATTCGGTATTATTCATTACGACCTCTGGCTTCATTGGACTTCCTCCTTTTCTTTCATTCAATTTATTCAAAAAAGGTATTGAAGTAAATATGATGCGGAAAAGCAGTAAAGATAATTAAAAAATGAGTAAAGATTCTGAAAATATAAAATTCGGTTTTTTTTTATAATTTACAGTAAGCCCGATGTACTCATAGCTGAAAGTTACTTGGAGAAACAAAGGCAGGTTGAAAAGGGAGGAAATAGAATGAGAAAAGGTATGATTGGGTTGCTTTTTGCATCTTTATTAGGCATCTCATCCGTTTTATCAGGGTGTGCAACAGAACAAACCGGCAGCAAGGAAACAGAGGGAAAAGCGAAAGAAGGAGGAACGCTGATCGTCGCGCGATTATCTGACGCGACCACCTTGGACCCTCATTTCATAACAGACATTCCATCTGCAAACGTCATTTATGAAAAGGTTTATCAAACATTGGTCGTTCCTGACAAAAACATGAATCCTAAACCGCTGCTCGCAAAAGAGTGGAAACAATTGGATGAAGTCACTTGGGAGTTTAAATTGCAGGAGGGAGTCAAATTCCATGATGGAGCTCCATTCAATGCCGAAGCGGTGAAAACCAATTTCGACAGGATACTGGACCCGGCAACAGCTTCTCCGCAGGCTGGTAAATTGGAAATGATCAAAGAAATTAAAGTCGTTGACGAAACGACTGTACAATTCAAGCTGAAATATCCTTATGCTCCGCTATTATCGATTTTAGTGAGTAATGAAGGAAGCATCATCAGCCCTAAAGCGATTAAGGAACATAGTGACAAATTGAGTCAAAACCCTGTTGGGACAGGGCCATTCGTTTTTAAATCATGGAAACCAGGTGAAGAAATCACACTTTCGAAAAACAAGGACTACTGGGGGGATCAGCCTAAGATTGATGGGGTGGTATTCAAGGTTGTCCCTGAAGATGCCACGAGGATTGCGATGATTGAAACGGGAGAAGCGCATGTGACCGATCAAGTGCCAGTGACGGAGATTGATAGGATCGAAGCGTCGGGCACGATGGATTTATATCGCACGGAGGGACTTGCAGTTGAATACTTAAGCTTCAATGTTAAGAAAAAACCTTTTGATGATGTACGGGTCCGTAAGGCGGTCGCTCATGCCATCGAGGTCGATTCCATTATCAAAGGGGTTTATAACGACGTCGGTACGAGGGCTAATTCAACAATGAGCCCGAAGGTGTTTGGCTATGATAAGGATATAAAAGGCTACGACTATGATATTAATGAATCGAAGAAGCTCTTGACTGAAGCAGGGGTCAAGGATGGTTTGGAGTTTACACTGACGACGAGTGATCGTAAGGAAAGGATCAATATGGCCGAGGTGATTCAATCCCAGCTAAAAGGAATCGGTATTAAGGTCAAGATTCAAGTCCTTGAGTATGGTGCTTACATTGACGCGACAGCCAAGGGCGAGCATCAGGTATCGATAGGCGGCTGGGGCAATGCAACTGGGGATGGAGATTATAATCAATTTAATCTTTTCAATACCAAATCCCAAGGTGCAGCGGGAAATAGTTCATTCTATAGCAACCCTGAAGTGGATAAATTGATTGAAAATGCACGTAAAGAATCGGATGGCGATAAACGTATGGAACTATATTCGAAGGCACAAGCAATTGAAAGGGAAGAAGTTCCATATGTTCCTATCCGTAACTATGAACACTTGGCGGTATACGGTGGGACGGTTAAAGGACTTTGGCTGAATCCGGCAAATTATTTAATGCTTGATGACGTAACCGTGAAGTAGGGAATTCATCACAAAGGGAAGGCAGCATAAGGAAGTTATGCTGTCTTCTCAATTAGGAGGGGAAAATATGATAGATTTACTGCTAATCCATGGGACCGTTATTACCATGGATCAAAACAGGAGAATTCTGCAAGATGGCGCCATCGCCATAAATCAAGGAAGGATTTTAGCCGTAGATTCAACGGAAAAACTGAAAATGAAGTATGAAGCTGTAAAAGTCATCGATTGCAGCCATCAATGCATATTGCCTGGATTGATAGATGTTCATGGTCATGGGGGACATTCCATGTTCAAAACGATCGCAATGGAGAATATTGATTTTTGGATGCCCATCATGACGAATGCGTACAAGCATTTTGTTACAGATGACTTTTGGTATTACGAAGGAAAGCTATCCTCTCTTGAGAGATTAAAGGCGGGCGTGACAACTGGGGTTAGCGTTTTAGGATCCATGCCGCGATCCGATGAACCGATTTTCGCCATCAATCATGCAAAAGCATACGCCGAAGTGGGGATCAGGGAAGTGGTATGCACGGGTCCTTGCAACCCTCCATGGCCCCATTCATTCAGCCGGTGGATTGACGGAAAGAGAGTGGTAAAGGAAGTTTCCTATGAAGAAGTGTTACAGGGGGCGGAAGCTGTAATCGAGGCGCTGAACCATGCAAATGAAGACCGCACGAGAGCCTTCATTACACCATTTGTCATCGTTACATCAGTGGATCCCTCCAATCCCACCTCTCCTGACAGGCTTTATGGGCTGAATGATCATGATCTTTATCAAGCGAAGAAAATAAGGGAGATTGCCAGGAAATATAACACACGCATTCACTCGGATGCCTTTGGCGGGATGATTCATTTAGCGATACAGGATAAGGAAAATGCCCTATTGGGTCCAGATGTCCATTTACAGCACTGTCGGGGCATCTCCTTCGATGAAGCAAGAATACTGGCGGAAACAGGTACCAACGTCAGTGCATCACCTGGATTTGGCCAGGTTCATGCCCGTACCCCGATAACTGAATTATTGGAGATGGGGGCAACTGTGGCGATCTCCACGGATGGGACATCCCCTTCCACAAGCTTCGATATGTTTCAGGCAATGAGGAAAACACAGTTTGTTCACCAGGCAGCCCTTAGGGACTACTATTATCTACCCCCAGGCAAGCTGTTGGAAATGATCACGATAGATGCTGCGAAATGCATTGGTTGGGATGATGAAATAGGCTCCCTTGAGATCGGGAAAAAAGCGGATGTCATTACGGTCAATCTGCATCAGCCTCATCTGACCCCGGAATTCATGCATGTTCACCGGCTTGTATTCCAAGCAGTGGCGAATGACGTGGAGCATGTCATCGTGGATGGGAAATTGATCATGGAAGGGAGGAATGTACGGACCGTACATGAAAGTACAGTGCTGAACGAAGCGAATGAGGAGGCCTTTTCAACGATAAAGCGTGCGGGGCTCGAAAAGTATATGCAACCGACGAAATATTTCTGGGGCCATGCCAGGGCCTATGTAGATGAAAAGCGATATGACGAACGAGAAGACGCTATCGATGTTGAAAGGGGAATAAGATGAAAACCAAGCTTAAAGGAAGATATGTAATTGGGTATGATGGGTACGATCATGTCATTTTGGAAAATGCAGAGATCGTTTATGAAAAAGACACGATTCTGTATGTCGGAAAAAATTATCCAGAAGAAGTTGACGAGGTAATGGATGCCGGTAACGCCATTATCAGTCCTGGCTTCATAGATTTAAATGCATTAGGGGACATTGACCATGATATTTTACATTTTGAAGCCGGTACCGACAGACAGAAGAACCTTCTCTGGTCAGATAAATATATAAAAAGCGGACATCCTGAATTAATGATCGGGGAAGAAGAAGCCTTCAAATCACTATATGCTTATTCACAGCTCATTCTTCATGGCGTGACGACGGCGATGCCCATTACTTCCGTTTTTTATAAAAGCTGGGCTGAAACCTATGATGAATTGGCAGCTGCCGCAGAACATGCTGCTGGATTGGGGTTAAGGATTTACCTGGGCCCGAGTTTCCAATCAGGAATGAGAGTCGTCGAGCCTAACGGGAAAATTAAACTGCATTGGGATGAAAAAGCCGGGGAAGCGGGATTACGGAAAGCGGTCGAGTTTGTAGAAAAATTCGATGGAGCCTTTGAAGGAATGGTCAGAGGAATGCTTGCTCCGGAACGTATAGAGTCTCAAACGGCAGATCAATTAAAACAGATTAAATATTACAGCGAAAAGTTGGATGTACCCATAAAGCTTCATGCTGCACAAGGAAGTTTTGAATTCAACACCATATGGGAAGCCCATCATGTTACACCGATCAGATATTTATACGACCTTGGCTTTCTCGGTCCAAGAACAGGGATCCCGCATGCCCACTTTGTTTCAGGATATAGTAAAGCGAAATATGGACAGGGTGATGACTTGGCGCTGCTGCGGGAAACGAATACAACGGTGATACATTGCCCTCTGATCATTGGGAGGCATGGGGAGGCGTTAGAATCCTTTGCTAAATATAAACGGGCTGGGATCAATATAGCCCTTGGAACGGACACATTCCCTCCTGATATGTTCCAGAACGTCAGGACAGGCAGCATGCTCTCACGGATGGTGGAAGGAGAAACGGAAGGCTCTGTCTATGCCGATTTCTTTCGTTCAGCCACACTAGATGCGGCCGCTTTTCTTGGCAGGAACGATCTAGGACGCATCGCAGCGGGGGCCAAGGCGGATATCATCGCGATTGACTTGGACGGTTTCCATATGGGAGTAATCGATGATCCCATTCGAACCATGTTCGTAAGCGGGTCTGGGAGGGACGTTAAATTATCCATCATAAATGGAAAGGTAGTCATGAAGGATCAAATAATCCCCAATCTTGATTTAACTGAAATCAAATATAAGGGGCAACAATATTTTACTAAGATGAGAAGAGGATATATGGAAAGGGATTATCAGGAGCTTCCTGAGAAAGAATTGTTTAAGCCATCATTCAAGGTCGTGGAATCGATAGCGATACAGAAGCATAAAAACCAAACAAGTAAAGAAAATGAAAAACATAGTAAAGATATTCGAAATGAATAGTCAGAATATTTCTTATAATTAGACAAGTATTCAAAAAATGAAATTGGGAGGTCGAAGTCCATGGGGTTAAAACGTGGGACAGGAAAGTTTTTTCTAGTCATGATCATGGCCATCATCATTACGGGCTGTTCTTCTAACAAAGACGTAAGCACAACAGCAAGTGATCCGAACAAAGCATCAAACGAAGGGGGTACATTGGTTATTGCCCGCTTATCCGACGCTGAGAATTTGGATCAGCAGTTCATGTCCACGATTAACGCCGCTAGCGTCACTCACCATAAAATCTATGAAGGACTTGTACAACGGGATGAGAATAGTGAGATACAGCCAATGCTAGCAGAAAAATGGAAGCAATTAAATGACACGACCTGGGAATTCAAGCTTAGGGAAGATGTAAAGTTTCATGATGGCACACCATTTAATGCAGACGCAGTAAAAAAGACGTTCGATCGACTATTGAATCCGAAGGTCGCTTCTCCCAGAGCGGTAGTATTCGATATGGTAAAAGAGGTGAAACCGGTTGATGAATTTACCGTGCAATTCATTTTGAAGGAACCTTTTTCCCCTCTCCTTTCGATATTGGCGAATCATGAAGGCGGAATCATCAGTCCGAAAACGATTGAAAAGTATGGAAAAAAGATTATCCAGGAACCGAATGGAACCGGTCCTTTCGTTTTTGATTCATGGTCCCCAGGCCAGGAAATCACCTTGACGAAAAACGACAGCTATTGGGGAGACGAGCCAAAAGTGGACAAGGTCATCTTCAAGGTCGTCCCGGAAGACTCCACAAGGATATCCATGATTGAAACGGGTGAAGCGCATATCGCAGAGCCTCTTCCTGTAGCTGTAATGGACCAGGTTGAATCTTCACCGGCAATGGATGTTTATCGCAGTGAAGGGTACGGTACCGAATATTTAGGGTTCAATGTCAATAATGAGCCGTTCAATGATGTAAGGGTCCGTAAAGCCATTGCCCATGCCATTGAAATGGACTCGATTATCAAAGGTGTCTTCAATAATGTGGGAGTAAAGGCGAACTCCTTGATGGGTTCTAAAGTATTCGGGTACAACGAAGAACTCGAAGCCTATGATTACAATTTAAAGGAAGCAAAGAAACTGATGGCCGAAGCTGGATATTCAAAAGGCTTGGATGCGACCATCCTGACAATGGACAGTAAAGAAAGAGTTAACTTGGCTGAGGTCCTGCAATCCCAACTAAAAGGTATAGGGATTAATTTGAAGGTACAGGTCATGGAGTACGGTACGTTCGTGGAACAAGTGAATAAAGGGCAATCGGAAATGTTCATCATCAGTTGGAGAAACGCGACGGGGGATGCTGATTATAATCAATATAATCTATTTCATACGGAATCACAGGGAGCGGCCGGAAATACATTCTTTTACAGCAATCAAAAGGTTGATCGTTTAATAGATGCCGCCAGGAAGGAAAAGGAAGAGGAGAAACGCAAAGAACTATACGCAGAGGCACAGGAAATCGAGATGGGTGACACCCCGTATATTCCTGTAAGGGTCATAGAAAATGTTGCTGCAGTCGCGAAAGAAGTAAAAGGATTTTCAATCAGCCCTTCAGGTTATCTGGAGATAAATAACGTAACGATAAAGTGATGGGCAGAAAAGTAGAAAGGGTTCATCCATTAGGGTGAGCCTTTCAGTTTGTAGACGAAAGGGGTTGGGAAAACGTACCTTCATCAAATGATGTTCCCGACCAACTGACCCAAAGCAACATTTTCAATTCCTCAGATATGGTTTCTATCTAAGTGTTCTAACAAAGTTGATTGGAACGGGTGTGCAAGACTCCTGCGGGAAAAGCGCGTCCAAGGGAGTATAACTGTAGCCAGAAATGAGGATTGGAGTCCGAATAGTAAGGTGAAGGTCGAAAAAAATTCGTGAACGGTCGAATAAAGTGCGGGGTAGGCCGAATACTGTGCGTGAACGGCCGAATATTTTGTGGTTTAGGTCGATAAATTGCGTCAACGGCCCAAGACAGTGCAGCGGGTCGAACAAAGTGCTCCGGTCTTTATGGTTTTTTACTGTAATCTACATTGGATTGAAGAGATTTGCGACACTCCTGCCGAATTACTGGCTAGCCGAGACCCCACAGGCGCTTGGCCGAGGAGGCTTGGCAGACAGTCGGCGGAAAGGGAGCGGATCTCTGAAATCAATTGAACTTTTTAAATAAAAAACTGCAGGCAAACTTAGTTTTCATAGAGTTGTCTACAGTCTGAAAGGGTTCATCCATTAGGGTGAGCCTTTTTCTTTGGCACAATAAGTAAAAATAACATAAAAACGAGTAAAAATTCTGAAATTATTTGCTGATCTTTAAAACTATAATGAAAGTGATGCATGTTCAATCTGAAATGGAAGGGTGAGTTTAATGTCTCAATCGTATTGGTTGACGAATGTACGCTTGGAAAATGGTTTTACTTATAATGAAAATGAAACAATCACCGGCACTGAAACCGGTCATTACCACATCAAGATTGAAAATGGAAAAATATCCTCCATTTTATTGGCGAAGGAATCGATAACGGATCAGGAACCGCAGCATGATGTTCATGGTCTCCTGATGGTCCCCTCGTTTAAGGAAATGCATATCCACATTGATAAAACCTACTATGGCGGTCCGTGGAAGGCTTGCATGCCTGCCATTAATGGCGTGAAAACCCGGATAGAGGAAGAGCAGGTGTTACTGCCCGAATTATTGCCTACCGCTAAAGTAAGAGCAGAGAAAATGCTGGATTTATTATTGGACTTCGGATCTACCCATATACGCACACATTGCAACATTGACCCCGTTATAGGACTGAAAAACTTAGAGGCCACCATTCAGGCACTGGAAGGATATAAGGATAAATTGACGTATGAAATCGTCGCATTCCCACAGCATGGACTATTACGCAGCGATTCCGTTGGTTTAATAAGGGAGGCCATGAAGAATGGGGCGAATCTGGTAGGAGGAGTGGACCCCGCCACCATTGATGAAAACATAGAGCGGTCACTTGAAACGATCATGGATATCGCAGTTGAATCGAATTCCGATATCGATGTCCATTTACATGATCCGGATCAGCTTGGACTCTTCACCATGCAGCGCCTTGCTTCACTGACGGAAGACGCAGGCTGGCAAGGAAGGGTAACGGTTAGCCACGCTAGCGGGTTGGCTGATCTTTCAGTCCCAGAGGCAACGGGCATAGCCGAAAGGTTTTCGGAAACAGGAATATCGATTACATCCACAGTGCCCATCTTCAGAACGATCCCCATCCCCCTGCTTCATGAAAAAGGGGTGAAAGTTGAATTGGGTAATGACAGCATCACTGATCATTGGACACCCTTTGGCATCGGGGACAATCTGGAAAAAGCCGGTCGCCTTGCAGAGAGGTTTCGCATGATTGACGAACGTTCCTTAGCGAAAAGCCTGCAATTCATAACAGGAGGGAAGGCCCCATTAAACCAAGACGGGGTCAAGGCATGGCCTAATGTCGGGGATGAGGCGAATATCGTTTTGCTTGAAGCCAGCTGTTCAGCGGAAGCGGTGGCTAGAAGGGCAAAGCGTGCCGCTGTCATCTTCAGGGGCAATGTTGTTAGCGGATCTATTTCATCTTTTGAGACGACAGGTGTTTAATCTTCTATTAAAGAGAGTGATTTGATGAATGAAGCATACTGGCTTACAAACGTTACACTTGATAGTGGGTTTGTTTTTGAGAATGAACGAATTGATCGGACGAAGACAGCTATATATAACATGTTTATAAAAAATGGGATCATAAAGGAATTGCAATTGGCTTCAAGTATGCCTTTGAAAACGGATGGTCCCGTTCACGACGCGAGAAAGCTGCTTGCACTTCCTCCTTTTAAAGAGATGCATAACCATCTTGACAAGACTTATTTAGGACTGCCATGGAAATCATGCACTCCTGTTCCGAATTTAATAGAACGCTTAAAGTTAGAAGCAAAAGAGCTTGCTGAACTGGCTGAAACTGGGCGGCTCCGGGCTGAACGGATGCTTCAACTATTGTTAAGCGGCGGGGCAACGCATGTAAGGACGCATGTTAACATCGATCCATACATCGGTATGAAAAACTTGGAAGAGATTCAAAGTGCACTATATCGTTTCAAAGGGAAAATGACATATGAGATCGTGGCATTTCCGCAGCATGGACTGCTAAGAACGAATTCAAAAGGGTTGATGAGACAAGCGATGAAAGAAGGGGCGTCCTTAGTTGGCGGCCTGGATCCTGGCGGAGTGGATAATAATATAGAAGCTTCCCTATATGAAATGGTCGATCTGGCCGTTGAATTTGATGCAGATATTGATATTCATATACATGATCCCGGTCATCTTGGTTTATATACGATCAAGAAACTGGCTTCTTTGATCGATGAAGCAGGGTGGAAAAACAGAGCCGCTGTGAGTCACGCTTTTGCACTGGGGGATGTTTCAATTGGAGAATCAATTGATTTGGCCAGTGAATTATCAAACCTGGGGATAGCCGTCATGTCTACGGTTCCGATCAACCGGGTCATTCCCCCGATTGATTCACTGCATGAAAAAGGTGTCCATGTTGCTCTCGGATGTGATGGCTTTTATGACTCCTGGTCCCCATTTGGTACAGGAGATATGCTGGAAAAGGCAGGCCGATTGGCCGAGAGGTACAACTGGAAGGACGAGTATGCATTGTCTCAATCGCTCCAATTCATTACGGGAGGGGTCAAGACACTGGACCCTGAAGGAAATCGCTTATGGCCGAAGGTGGGAAATGAAGCAAGTATGGTTTTTGTGGATGCATCATGTGCTGCCGAGGCAGTTGCCAGGAGATCGACGCGGGCTGCGGTTATGGTCAATGGAAATCTGGTTTACGGCGGACTCGATCGCGAATCCGCCTTGAAGTCGAAATGAAGTCTATTTCAAGAAGGGATGAAGATCATGAATACAATCTATTGGTTAAAGAATGTTCGTTTGGAATGTGGCTACCGGAAAGAGAATGAAAGAGTTACAGGAACGATGACCGGGTTATTTCATCTGTTGATGGAGGATGGAAGGATCACGAAGATTGTCAAAGATGGAGAAGCCATACCTGGTGATTTACCAGTGGAAGATGCAAAAGGATTGCTGGCGTTACCATCCTTCATTGAAAAGCATATTCATCTTGATAAAACACTGATGGGGGATGTTTGGAGGGCGTGCACTCCTTCTTCAAGTGTCATTGAACGCTTTGAAAATGAGAAGAGGGTGCTGCCTTCCATTGCAACAAGCACATGTAAACGTGCAGAATCTTTACTGGAAATCCTTCTAGCTTCTGGCTCTGCACATATACGGACTCATGTTGATATCTATCCGGAAGTGGGATTACAAAACTTAGAGCAAGTACAACAGGCGCTTGCTGGCTATTCTAATAGACTCAGTTCAGAAATAGTCGCATTTGCGCAGCACGGATTGTTGCGGTCCGGTTCTGTCAAGCTTGTCAGAGAGGCATTGCGAAACGGAGCAGGAATCGTCGGGGCGGTGGATCCAGCCACAGTCGATAACAATATTGAAGCATCGCTGGTTCAATTGATGGATTTAGCGGTGGAAGCGAACGCTGATGTGGATTTGCATTTACATGATCCAGGCCATCTGGGCACGTTCACCATGAAACGTTTGGCAGCTCTGACCAAGCAAGCGGGCTGGGAAGGCAGGGTGGCATTAAGCCATGCTTTCGGTATCGGGGACGTATCCAGGGAAGAAGCCTATGAACTGGCTGACATTCTTAGGGATGCGGGGATTTCCATCGTCACCAGTGTCCCTATTAACAGGCAGATGCCCCCTGTTGATTTATTACAAGAAAGAGGGGTTGAAGTATCGGTAGGAAATGATAATATCTTTGATGTATGGTCACCTCTTGGGAATGGTGACATCCTGGAGAGAGCAGGGAGGCTCGCAGAACGTTTCAAATGGATTGATGAAGTCTCACTTTCCCGAACACTCGGGTATATAACTGGCGGAAAAACCCCATTGGATGAAAAGGGTAACCAGGTATGGCCGAAAGCGGGGGATGCTGCAAGTCTGGTGTTAATTGACGCAAGCTGTTCTGCTGAGGCAGTTGCCAGGCGTTCTGAACGTAAAGCGGTCATTTACAAGGGGAACTTAGTTTCCGGTTCACTATATAAACAAAAGCAGTCAATTGAACAGTAAGACTAAACCAAAAAGGATCTCTGGATACTTCCGGATTTCCTTTTTCGTTTTGGGTTTTGAAAGGCTTCCGCTTCCGTGTACTTTTACTTACTTATGTTATATGCTGTGGAAGTGATTTTTTTTTTGCTATATTGGTTAGCCCTCCCATGTCATATCGTTATGGCCCGATATACTTTAAACGGACTGGCTTCTGCTTGTCCATTTGCCTTGCAGCCTTAGTCAAGCAAACAATTTAGCAGGGAGCCGCAGTCTTTGTTACTATTAATGGTAACGTTATCATATCGCTTGCGTCTGCAAAGGTCATCTGACATTGATCATGTGTCCAGCAATGGCAGCTGACCATTCTGTAACCGCGTTTATTAGCATGGTGCTTTCCTATCGCCTTTTTCAAGGGGAGGGCAATTGAAATTCACCATGAGCTTTACAAGTTTCATGTTTAAAGGAGATGGAATCTATGAAAAGTTGGAGATCTTCTGTGACTCTATTTTCTTCTTTTCAATGGTTGTTTTTTATTTTTGCAAATACGGTAGTAGTGCCCATATCGATTGGCGCAGCTTTTGATCTTCCTCCCAATGTTACGGAAATGACCATGAGAAGCTCGCTCATTTTCACCGGGATCGCTTGCGTGTTTCAGGGGTGGAAGGGGCATAAGTATCCACTTATGGAAGGTCACTCCGGTCTATTGTGGGGAGTGATGTTGAATTTAGGGTTATCAGCACCATCCATAGGGCTAGGTTATGCAGAGGTAGGAGGGGGAATTGCTACTGGCCTCATTGCAGCTGGTGTCGTGACCCTCATTATTGCTGCCTTCAACCTGATTTCTTATGTTCAGAAGATTTTTACCCCAATGGTCATGACGGTTTATTTATTCCTTCTGACGTTCCAGCTCATCTTTGTCTTTTTCAAGGGGATGCTGGGGATTACGGAGAATGGGGAAATTAACATCCCGGTCAGTTTCCTATCAGTGGGGATTGTACTTTTAGTAAGTATATTAAAGATAAAAGGACCAAGGACCATAAGCAATTTCTCCATATTGATCGGGATTATGGTGGGATGGATTTTTTACGAGCTGCTATTTCCGGAGGCAGGGGGAGAAATGGGATCGACGGGTGCCGCTTTTTCATTTTTCCCATTAGGTGCTCCAAACCTGGAATTCGGGATAATAGCGATATCCTTTTTTGCAGGATTACTGAATTTGTGCAACACGTTCGCTTCCATTCAAGCCGCATCGGAATTAATCGGTGATAAAGCTGAACACAAGCAGTATCGAAATTCTTTATTCATGACTGGCGGTTTTACCATTTTCGCCCCGTTGCTTGGCCTTGTTCCGTATACACCTTTTACTTCATCCATCGGATTTTTGCAGAGCACTCAAATCTATGAGCGGAGGCCCTTCTTACTTGGAGGCATGTTATTGACCATAATTGGGCTCATTCCTCCTTTCATCTCTTTCCTGGCCACCATGCCGATAACAGTCGGGAATGCAGTATTGTTCGTTGCTTACCTTCAGCTGTTCGGTACGGCTTTCAACAGCCTCAAGGGTCAGCATTTCACTTCAGACACGATATTCAGGCTTGCCGTACCAGTATTGATTGGAGTGAGCTTGATGAACATCCTGCCTAATGCATTTTCGAATGTTCCCACGCTTTTACAGCCATTTTTGACGAATGGGCTCATAATGGGCGTCTTGATATCAATCGTGCTGGAAAAATCGGTGAACTGGAATCGTTATGAACAACTGCAGAACTAATTGGAAAGAGTGATGTGTGGATTCTTATTAAGGATTCTATACAGCCTTCTTATATCCTGAAAAGACATGGAGAAACGCCTGATTGGATACGGCAGTACATAAGTGATTCTTCCATCAATAAGGGTGGGGCAATCTTTATAATAAGGATTTTTTCATTGTAAATGACGAAGAAAAAAAATTACTTGTAAGGCAATTAATATGAAAACCAGAAGGGTGTTGGGGACCTTCTGGTTTTTTTGATTGTGTTTAAGGTTTAACAATTTTATAGCATAAACTTGTTCGGTTTGAGACATCAAACTTTCTATAAAGATTTTGCAAATGTCTTTTTACTGTATTAACACTAATAAATAGTTCGCTGGCAATGGTGATATTGGTATGCCCTTTTAGAACCAGTTGTAATATTTCTGCTTCTTTTAATGTTAAATCTGGTTGTCTGAGATCTTGAGAACTAGCCAGAATCTTATTTTTCAAAGGATTAATTAGGTTTTCTTTGGGAACGCTTACAGAATGATAAGGGAAATCGCTTGTTTTTTGCGATAAGAACCTAGAAATAACCTCTAAACACATAATATCGGATGTACTAAAAGGCTTCTCCTTTTTGGATCTAACGAAGTTCAGAACACCTTTAATACTGTTTCTATCATATAAAAAAACACTCACATCATAATAAAATCCATATTTTAACATGAAATCATTGTAGTATACACTTTTTTCATATAATTCAGGCGGAAGTAAATCAAGGTTTTTTATAACAGTTTGTTTACTTGCTTTTTGCATATTATATTTTGGGACCAGCAAATCTAATTGATAAAAGTTATTAAGATAATCATCCATAACATATTTATCTATATTTAACGTAATAGGTTCGAACAAGTCATTATTATCATCACATAACCAAAAAATAGATTGGCAGTAACCAAATAAATTTGCAAAGGCTTGTAGTACTTTTTCACGGAAATTTTCATTAGTAAAAGTAATTTCATCCATAAAAGATAAAATTTTTTTGTAGCTGGGGTTAGACATTTCCTTCATAGGCTTTCCTCCATGTTAACTTTTTTTGATTATATAACATTTTAAAATAAAATGAATTACTTTTTGATATAAAATGACCCATTTGGGTAATAGTAAATTTTCTGATTTTTCTGGATAATATAAAATAATTACATGTAATAGTTAATAAATTAGAAGGACTTTTTAAAATTAACCTAAGGAGATGAAAGAAACGGAAGTGTGTGAGGTAGGAAAATAAACATCTCCTTATCAAAACTGAATAAGTGGATGCGTAGTACATTTTTGAGTTATTGATTTAAGGTTAATTGAAGGAGAGTAATGTTTTTTTATATAACGTTTTTGTAACGGTTGTTGAATTTTTGGGTATGTTTATGTGTTTTTTAGATTTGCTAATTACTCTATCTCTTTAAAAAAATCAATAAAATAATGGAAGAGGTATGCATTCATGTACAATTCAGAAATTGAAACGCTAACTCGTGCTGAAATAGAAGCACTATAAATGAGCAGATTTCAGACTGCATTATGACATATCTATCTGAATATAGAGTTTATCGTACGAAGTTTAAAGAGCTAGGGATTACTCCTGATGACATTCAATTTTACTGGATGCCATTTACCAAAAAAACAAGAATTTAGAGTTCATTATCCATGTTGAAAAATCACAAAAATGTAATCGCTTTCCAACGCTGCATGTAAACAAAGTTAGGAGCTTTTAGCTTATTCAAGATACGCATCACATAAGGAAACCTAGCAACCTATGTTTTTCAAAATTGTATGGTTAGTAATTTCGAAGTTTTATCAAAAAAATAGATAAGAGGTGGAGAAAATGAAAAAATATCAACTATTTATCGATGGAAAATGGACAGATTCACTCTCAGGAGAAACATTTGAAACGATTAATCCTGGCACAGGAGAAGTTCATGCCCTTGTTTCACAAGGGGGCGAGGAAGATTTAAACCATGCAGTTAAAGCAGCTCGAAAGGCGTTCGAATCCGGACCATGGGCGACTATGTCTCCTAGTGACCGAGGTAGACTTCTGTATAAAGCAGCTCAGAAAATGTGGGAGAATTCAGACTTTTTAGCGGAAGTAGAATCAAAAGATAATGGTTTACCAATCAATGAAACCAAGCATATAGCGCTTCCTTCTACCATAGATGTACTGGAGTTCTATGCAGGACTTGCAAATAAGGTTCAGGGTGATACATTAGCATCACCTCACAATCGTTTCAACTACACACTAAAAGAACCATTAGGTGTAATTGGCGCCATTGTCCCTTGGAACTTTCCTTTAATGCTGACGATGTGGAAATTAGCTCCTGCTTTAGCTGCTGGAAATACAATTGTTATTAAGCCAGCAAAAGAAACATCAACAAGTATTTTAGAACTGGCTAAACTGTTCCAAGAAGTCGGTATTCCTGATGGGGTGATTAATATTGTACCCGGTCCAGGTTCAACCGTGGGGTCTGGTTTAGCTTCTCATCCAGACGTCGATAAAATTGCTTTTACAGGGTCAACGGACACGGGTCGCTTAATTATGCAAGCAGCTACAAAAAACTTGAAACCAGTTTCGTTAGAACTGGGAGGGAAATCACCTAACATTGTATTTGACGATGCCACTCTTGAAGATGCAGTTAATGGAGCGATGTTTGGCATTTACTTTGCACAAGGTCAAGTTTGTGCTTCTGGTTCTCGTTTATTTGTCCAAGAAAGTATTTATGATAAATTTATGGATCTTTTTGCTAGTAAAGTACAATCAATACGGGTAGGAAATCCCCTTGAAGCGACAACACAAATGGGTCCACAAGTTTCCGCACAACAGTTAAAGACGATTGAAAAGTATGTAGCGGTTGGTCTTGAAGAAGGTGCGGAATTAGTGACAGGTGGCCAAAGAGGCAAGAAAAATGGATATTATTTCACACCTACCATCTTTGGAGATGTAACCAACGAAATGACAATTGCGCGTGAAGAGATATTTGGACCAGTTGTGTCGGTTATTCGCTTCAAGGATGAAGAGGATGCTCTACGACAAGCAAATGATACTATTTACGGTTTAGCTTCAGGGATATGGACCAATGACTTAAAAAGAGCTCATCGTATGGCGCGTGGTATCCAAGCGGGAACTGTCTATGTGAATACGTACAGTATGCTAGATAGTACAACTCCTTTTGGAGGAATGAAACAAAGTGGATTTGGTAGAGAATTAGGGGTACAAGCCATGGATATGTATACACACTCAAAGAGTGTATGGATTGATTTAGGTGAAAAAGGCTTAAATTGGTACGGTGGCTAAGACTATTATTTAGCTAATGAAAGTTAAAAATAAATAATGAAAGGAAACATTCTATGAAAACAAAGCAAAGAACTTTCAAAGCATCAATTATTGTAATGACTACACTAACTTTCATATTCTCTCCTTATTCACTAATTCATAATAACAATGCTTCTGCTCATGGCGGTGAAGTGGAATTAATTAAGCTAGAAACAGCTTTAGAAGGTACTGGTGCAACTGTTAAATCTAACTTTTGGAGTTTTTTTACAAAAAAAATCACCATCGAAAAAGATGATACGGTCATAAAAATAATACCTGATTCTGATAAAGCGTATATTAATGGAAAAGCGATTACACTTGAATCAAACGTGATAGAAAAAGATGAGAAAATCTACGTAACTGATCATTTTGTGAATGAAGTTCTCCCTGACATCAAGCAAACAGCTAAAATAAAAGAAGCTTATCATCCTTTAGATCCTTTAACTCCTAAAGAAATTAAAGCGGTGGTTAATGTAATCAAAGAGGCAGGGAAATATAAAGATACTCTTCGTTTTACAGAAATTACACTAAAGCTTCCCGAAAAAAAGAAAGTGTGGGAGTGGGAGTACGATAAAGAGAAAAAAGACAACGCATTTGCAAGAAAAGCAGAGTTCATTGCATTGAATGGCAAACAAGTTATTGAGGGTGAAGTGAATATATCATCAAAAAAACTAGTTTCATGGAATGAAATGGACGGCGTTCATGGCATGTTAATCCTGGATGATTTTGCTACTGTTCAAGGAGCGATTGAAGCAAGTGAAGACTATGCAAAAGCACTAAAAAAGCGGGGTATAGATGACCCTAAAAAGGTCGTTGCGACCCCTTTGACAGTAGGTTATTTCGATGGTGAAGATAAATTGGAGCATGATAAGCGTCTATTGAAAATAGTATCTTATTTGGATACAGGGGATGGGAATTTTTGGGCGCATCCTATTGAAAATTTGGTCGCTGTTGTAGATCTTGAAAAGAAAGCGGTTATTAAAGTAGAAGATGAAGGTGTCATTCCAATCCCGATGCAATTAAACGCATATGATGGTAGAGATTATGAGAAGAAATCCGCTGTAAAACCGCTTAATATTACCGAGCCTGAAGGCAAGAACTATGAAATAAAAGGAAATACGATTAGCTGGCAAAACTGGGATTTTCACTTGCGATTGGATACTCGGGTAGGACCTGTGTTATCAACCGTTACTTATGATGACCATGGGAAAAAAAGAAAAATTATGTATGAAGGATCGCTGGGTGGGATGATAGTTCCTTACGGAGATCCTGACGTTGGCTGGTACTTCAAGTCCTATTTGGATGCTGGTGAATATGGAATGGGCACATTAACTGCACCGCTAGAACTTGGAGCTGACGTACCAGAAAACGCCGTGCTGCTAGATGCAACAATTGCAGATAACTCGGGCAATCCTTACGTTATTAAAAATGCCATTGCAGTATTTGAACAATATGCGGGGCCAGAATATAAACATGCCGACCTTGCGACATTTAAAGAAGAAAATCAAAGCCGTGAACGCCGTGAATTAGTGGTTCGCTGGGTTAGTACAATAGGAAACTATGATTATATCTTTGATTGGAAGTTATCACAAAATGGAATAATTAATATTGATGTAGGAGCATCCGGTATTGAAGCAGTAAAAGGTGTTAAATCAAAAACAATGCATGACAAAACTGCAAAAGAGGATACAAAATATGGTACTTTGCTTGATAATAATATTGTCGGAACCACTCACCAGCACATTTACAATTTCAGGCTTGACCTAGATGTTGATGGCGAAAGTAATTCTCTAATGGAAATTAATCCAAAGGTAGAAAAAAATCAAGAGGGCGGTCCACGCAAAAGTGTTATGGTAACAGAAGAAAAAACAGTAAAGACGGAGCAAGAGTCGATTCAAAAATTTGATTCTTCCACTATTCGACTGTTCAGTAATCTTAATAAGGAGAATAAGGTAGGAAATCCTGTTTCCTATCAAATCATCCCTTTTGCAGGAGGCACTCACCCGATTGCCAAAGGAGCCTTATTTAGTGATGATGACTGGCTTTTTAAGCGAGTTAACTTTATGGACAAGCAGTTGTGGGTCACAAATTATGACCCGGATGAGCGATATCCGGAAGGTAAATATCCGAACCGCAGCAAAACAGATACAGGATTAGGACAATATTCGGCAGACAACGGTTCCATTGACAATACAGATAATGTGGTATGGATGACCACAGGTGCAACTCATATAGCACGAGCTGAAGAATGGCCAATGATGCCAACAGAATGGGTACACGCCATGTTAAAACCGTGGAATTTCTTTGATCGTACTCCAACATTAGATTTACCAAAAGAAAATTCAAAGTGATTAAACAAAGTCCTTGTATTAGTTAGTGCAAGGGCTTTTTTTTGGTTCGAAGCGAGATTGAATTTCATACATTAACTGTTTGGAGTAGCATCGTAATTCATAGATGAAAAGGATATTGAGGTTCTATGTTTCTAACTAGCAAAAGACCCCTTTTCGAGTTGATAAGCTAAGCTCCTATCCTAGGCTTGCCAACTTAGTTCCAGGTTCTTTCAGCTTTGTCTCGAAGTTTTTCATTTGTACTCAGCCACATAATTAATATAGTGATTATCCTGTTTCCGTCTTGAACCGTTTTATGAAGATTTAATAAAAATAGGCTTTTTAATCAGTGGCAATACCCACTCCCCTGACATATTTTGTTGGAGGGAGTATTTGGTGTGCTTTTAATTCCCTGACCATTTCGTTTCGATTCCCTGTTCTAAGCATTGCCTTATTAATTAATACACGGAGGTTATATAAAATGTATGAATTTCAAAATCAATTGCAAAATCTGAATGTCGATGATTTCCAGGTGACTCAGCCAGTTCCTTGGGAGCAAAACCAGTATAGTCTGGATGATCCGTCTCGACAATTCGTTGGTGTGGGTGGTTGCTTTAGTTGTTTTGGCTGTTTTTTGTGCTTTGGTTGCTTTGGTTGCGGCGGTCGCTGTGGTCGCTGTGGTGGATGCGGACGCTGCGGAGGGTGCGGCGGTCGTTGCGGACGTTGCGGACGTTAAGGTTTCAGGTCTTCTAAAGAAAAGTCCCTGCGGTGCAGCAGGGACTTTTCTTTATTGTATTAGACATAAGGGACAAATTGTCGTACATAGGATTAAAGTGAAGTGCTGAAGCAGTACTTAGAATGCTTCGGGTTAGGAGGAGCGGAATGGTGAATTTGACCCCTTCTATGCGTTTGAAAGTGAAAAGGGATACGTTTTTTCTTCCGGAACCAAACAGAGGTGTGTATTTCAGGAATAACATAAGTTCGTTCCGTATGGAGGGCAGCTCGATCGTACAGTGGATTGAAAAGTTATTACCGATGTTCAACGGGAACCATACATTAAGCGAGTTGACGGATGGATTGCCTGGCCCATACCGGAACAGGGTGATGGAAATTGCCGAGGTTTTGTACGGTAATGGGTTTGTTCGGGATGTAAGTCAGGACAGTCCCCATCAATTAGGGAATCAAGTTCTTGAAAGGTATGCTTCGCAAATCGAGTTCCTGGAAAGTTACGGCGATTCCGGGGCTCACCGTTTTGAAGCTTATCGAAGGAAAAAGGCGTTGGCTATAGGCTCTGGCCCATTGTTCCTTTCATTGGTGTCCTCACTGATCGAATCCGGATTGCCTGCATTCCATATCCTCATTACGGACACGATACCGACCAATAGAAAGAGGTTGAATGAAATCGTGGCACATGCGCGTAAGACGGACGACGAGGCTACGATAGAGGAGGTCGTGCTTGAAAAGGGAGCAGAGATTGAATGGCAGGAGATCGTGCGGCCTTTTGACTCGATATTATATGTGTCGCAGGAGGGTGATATAGAGGAATTAAGAGAACTTCATTCGGTTTGCAGGCAAGGGAAAAAGATCCTGTTTCCTGCATTGATCATCAATCAAGTAGGAATGGCTGGTCCGCTTGTCCATCCGGATTCCAAGGGATGTTGGGAGTCGGCGTGGCATCGTTTACATCAAGCTGAGCTGGAAAAGAATCAGGCACCATCTTCATTTTCCACCACAGCCGGAGCAATGTTAGCCAATATAATGGTATTCGAATGGTTTAAAGAGGCTACAGGCGTTATTACAGCAGAACAAGCCAATCAATTTTATCTGTTAGATATGGATACATTGGAGGGGAAATGGCATCCGTTCATTCCCCACCCGGGGGTGACGGGAAAAGGGACTGCTACATGGATTGAAGATTTTGAACGGCGGCTCGAACAGAAATCGGACCCGGGTGAGCCGGGGAAGGTGTTTATGTATTTCAGCAGGATGACATCCTCGGAATCCGGAATCTTTCATAGTTGGGATGAGGGGGATTTAAAACAGCTGCCGTTGGCTCAATGCCGCGTTCAGGTTGTTGATCCGTTATCGTCCGGTCCGGCCGAACTACTGCCTGAAATTATCCGGTCAGATCTGACGCATCAGGAAGCGAGGAGGGAAACCGGTCTTGCAGGAGTTGAAGCATATGTATCCCGAACACTCTGTCAGCTCGTTTCGACTCTTCCTCCGCTTCCGGGGGCAGACGATATAAAGGAATCGATCGGTGTCGGGGCAGGGGAAACATTTGCTGAATGTGTTTGCCGTGGCCTGCAAAGCAGTTTGGATACAGAGTTTGGCAATAAGCGGTTCAATCAGGAAAAACTTGTGACGGTGCAGTTGGCTCAGGTGGAAGATGAGCGCTGCGGGTATTATTTACAAGCGCTGACCCGGCTGCAAGGAGATCCGATCATCGCGTTGGGTGAGGAAGTGGCCGGTTTCCCGGTAGTTTGGGTCGGAACGAGCGATGGATGGTCTGGCGCTGTCGGTTTGAATGTAACGATCGCATTACGGAATGCCTTGCAAAAGGCCGTCATGAAAGTCCAAAACCAGACCGTTTGCCTCACAGCTCCAGGTTTAGTGGCATCGCCTGTTCTTGAGGAAGAAAAGGGGCCCCTGAAACTTGCGATTCCTTCGTGTGAGGTGAAAGGGAATTCCGAACTAGTACAGTCCGCCATTCAAGTCTTGAAGAAGAACAGTAAGCGAATCCACGTTTTCGAAATGGATCTGGAACCTTTCTTGAAGGAAGAAATTGCAGGTGTGTTTGGGGTGTTTTTGCGAGAGGAGGAATCAGGGTGAAAACTGACGTATTGGTTGTCGGGGAAGGAGTGTTGGCCGACCATGTTCATGGGGACTTGTCCGGCCAATATCAGGTGAATCGCCTAACCGATTTCGAGGCAGGAATACCGCAAACGACGGCAATGGTCATTCTGCTGCAGGATGCTTGGAATCCCGCTGTCCATCTAAAGGCGGAAGAGGTGATAAGGAAAGCAGGCATTCCATGGCTGCGGGGGTTCGTATCATTTGGAGAGGGAGTGGTAGGTCCGTTGGTCCGCCCGGGTGTTCCTGGCTGCTCACAGTGTGCAGACCAAAGGCATCTCATGGCCGGGCGTGATCGAAAAGAAATGTGGGAAATCCGCAAACAGCTGCAGGAAAATGGGGGGATGGAGCGTGATGCGGCTGCGTCCCGCACAGGCCTTTTACAGATGGCGCACTTGATTTGTGCAGAGGTAAGGAAGACGATGAAAGGAGAACACGCCCGGTCGGAAGGGCATGTATCATTAATCAGCCTGAAAACGCTGAATGGTTCATGGCACTCATTTTTACCAGATCCATTGTGTCCGGTTTGCTCAACATTACCTGATGATTCGAAGGAGCGTGCAAGGATTTCGTTGCAGCCAAGTCCGAAAATCAGTCCCGGTAGTTACCGTACCCGTTCAATGGAGGAGCTGAATGAAGTACTGGCCAAGGATTACTTGGACCACCGCACAGGATTCTTGAATAATAAAATGATAGACCTTGTGCCGCCATTTGCCGATGTAAGTGTTAATTTGCCGTTGTTCATAGGAGATGAGGGGGCGGCAGGCCGGACCCTCTCATACGCGGTCAGTGAGATGACTGCCATATTGGAGGGATTGGAAAGGTATTGCGGAATGGAGCCACGCGGCAAACGGACAGTCATACATGACAGCTACAACAACGTGAAAGAGTTTGCGCTCGATCCCATCAGGATAGGGGTACACTCGAAGGAAAATTATGCACAGCATGATTTCCCGTTTCAACCGTTTAATCCTGACCGCTCGATAGATTGGGTGTGGGGCCACTCATTTTTGCAAGAGCGGCCAATCTTGGTCCCGGAATTGCTCTCTTATTACAGCTTGGGCTGCGGTCATGGATTTGTCTATGAAACTTCCAATGGTTGTGCTTTAGGAGGAAGTTTGGAGGAGGCCATTTTCTACGGCATCATGGAAGTGGTGGAACGTGATTCGTTCCTGCTGACCTGGTATGCGCAGCTGCCTCTCACACGCCTTGACCCTTATTCTGCAAATGACAAAGAACTGGAACTGATGATTGACAGGGCGAGGGCGGCAGCGGGATATGATATCCATTTGTTTAATTCGACGATGGAACATGGTATACCAAGCGTATGGGCGTTGGCGAAAAACAGGAAACAAAAAGGATTGAATATCATATGTGCGGCAGGGGCCCATCTGGACCCGGTCCGGGCTGTGAAAAGCGCGGTCTTCGAGTTGGCTGGCATGATGCTGACCCTTGACGATAAATTGGAAGAGAACCAGGATGAGGTTGAGAAAATGATGCATGATTCCTCACTGGTACGGAAAATGGATGATCATGGCATGCTGTACGGTTTACCACAAGCCGAAGAGCGACTGCAGTTTCTGCTGGATGATGACCGCCCGATGCGAACATTCGCTGAAGAATACGGGGAAAAGGTGAACCATCCGGACTTGACTGAAGATTTGCAGAAAATCCTTCAGGAGTTTCGCCGATTGCAACTCGAGGTGATTGTAGTGGATCAGACGACACCGGAAATTGCACGGAATGGATTACATTGCGTGAAAGTGCTGATCCCGGGGATGCTGCCGATGACATTCGGCCATCATCTTACCCGCATAACGGGGCTTGAGAGAATACTGAGGGTTCCGATGGAACTTGGATATGCTGAACGGTCGCTTGAATTCAAACAGCTCAATCCGCACCCGCATCCTTTTCCATAAGCGGTGACTTAGGAGGTTGGAGGATGAGTCTAGACGCATTTTTGCACAATTTGCATTTTGATATCGAAAAGGCAAGTCCGCCGGATTGGGAAGTGGATTGGGATGATGCACCGCTAACGTATAAGCTTTACCGTGACTTGCCTGTTTTTCCACTATCACTGGAGGTGCCGCTGACGCTCGAGGAGTGCAGCGGGCCTTCAAATCAGGACCTCGAAGGAATCGGTCATTTCCTCTGGTATGCATATGGCCTGACCCAAGTCAGTCAGGTACCGAGATCCTCAGAATCTGAGGACCTCATGCAGTCATTCCGGCGTTTTCCGGCATCAGGGGGAGCTTTGTATCCAAGCGAATTGTACGTGTACTTGAAGATGGAGGGACTCCCTGCTGGCGTATACCATTATGATGCGGCACACCACCGGTTGGTTTTGCTGCGGGAAGGGGATTTTGATTCATATGTAACAAAGGCTCTTGGTGATACCTTTGATATGTCCGCATGCTTTGGTACGGTTTTTGTATCGACGATGTTTTGGAAAAACTTCTACAAATATAATAACTTTTCATACCGTCTGCAAGGTCTGGATGCGGGCGTGCTTCTTGGACAGTTGCTCGAAGTGGCGAAACGGTTTGGAATCGCAGCAGGGGTGTGCTTCCAATTCCTTGATCGGGCCATCAATCATCTGCTCGGGCTTTCGGAAGAGGAAGAGAGCACGTATGCGGTGATCCCCTTATCGGCAGAACCTTCTTTTAAATTTAGAGAAGAAAGGAGTATGGACGGACCTGTCACTTCGACGGAATTATGCAGGGAAATGCCGGATATTCAGCCTGAACACTATGTTCGGTCGCAGAGGATCAGGGAATTTCCGATGTTAACTAAAATGAATGAAGCATCCATGATCGAGTCCACCCAGTCATTCAGACGGATCAATCCAAAGAATGGGACGGAATCCGAAGGTCAAATTGTAACCCTTCCTATCGTGAAGCGGTTGTCCTATGACTTGGCATCAGTTTGCCGGAAGCGATTTTCACCTGAAATGGACTTCATACTGGGGAAAGTCAGTCAATGGCAACTGGCGGCACTCCTGCAGGAGGCAACTGCTTCGTTCTCCTATCGAAATGACTTGGATGGAATAAACGAGAACAACGAACATCGCGTTTCCTTATATGCTTGTTTGTATAATGTGGAAGACATTCAAGATGGTGCATACCATTATGACAGCACGACACATTCATTACGACAGATACAATCAGGCGATCATCGGCTCCGATTGCAATACGGAATGTCCCTCGATATCATGAATTTTCAGCAAGTCCCGATTTGCATACATGTAGTTGGTGAGCGGGATCATTCCAAAACGCAACTTGGATATAGAGGATACCGCATCAAGCAAATGGAGGCGGGGATGCTCGTTCAGAAATTACTGCTAGCGTCGTCAGCCCTCGGAATGAACGGGCACCCGCTGCTCGGCTTTGATGTGAATATGTGTGATGAACTTTACAAGATAGATGGTCCGCAAAGGAAAACGTGCCTGATCCAAATCCCGATCGGACACTATCGGGATCGCCCTTGGCTGAAGGGGGGCCTGCATAGTTGAAGAAGATAAAAATGGCCTCCATAGAAATGGAGGCCATTTTTATTTTGGATTACAGCTTCTATCCTAAGAGTGCAATAATCTCTGCTGAAGATTATACTGAAATAAGAGGTTTGACTACTTTTGGGAATGAAAAAGTATATAAAGTTAATAATTTAGTACGCTTTTTACTAAACTTTTTAAAGGATGTAGCTTATGGAATGGAAAACTGACAGAAAATCCAAAAAGCCTTTATATAAGCAAATAGCAGCTTACATCGAGAGTGGCATTGCTGATGGAACATTTTTATTGGATAAGCCGCTACCGTCTGAACGCTTCTTGGCAAGTGAACTGGGAGTTAACAGAAGCACAGTTGTTGCGGCTTATGATGAATTGGAAGCGAATGGGCTAGTTGAACGGAAAAAAGGAAGCGGAACGATGATCAGCAAGGATATCTGGGGAATTACTCGAAAACGTATACCTAGTTGGAATAGATATATCGAAGCGGGTTCTTTTTTGCCTAATATGCCAGTAACCCAAAGAATACGTAAAGAGACGGAAGGGCATAACCTTATTAACTTAGCTAGTGGAGAGCTTTCAGAAGACTTATTTCCAGTCCAATCCTTACGTGAAATCATTTCTAATAGGTCCTTCATTGGTAGCTTAGGTTATGATCACCCTCAAGGCAATGCGGTTTTAAGGGAAACGATAACCAATCATGTTAAACAGTATAGGAGAATTGACACGCATCCATCTTCTATACTCATTACTTCTGGTGCACAGCAAGCCCTACATCTGGTGGTCCAATGCTTGTTAAAGCCAGGAGATGCCGTTGTATTGGAAGATCCATCATATAGTTACAACCTTCCCATCTTTCAATCCGCGGGGCTAAGAATTTTTCCTTTACCAGTTGATAAAGATGGCATCAACCCAGAGGATTTACTGGAACTCCATAAAAAACATCGGATCAGGATGATTTTTTTGAACCCTGTATTTCAAAATCCTACAGGAACTGTCCTTCATATCAACCGTCGTAAAAGGATTCTTGAACTTTCATCCGAATATGGAATACCGGTCATAGAAGACGATCCTTATAGTTTAACTTCCTTTGCTGGGGAAGAAATTTCCACTCTCAAATCGATGGACAACAACGGAAATGTTCTATATATAAGCTCTTTGTCAAAAATTGTTGCTTCCGGTTTAAGAATTGGGTGGATTATAGGACCGAAACCAGTTATAGAGAGACTATCTGATGCTAAGCAGCAGGTTGACTTCGGTCATGGCTCATACACTCAATGGATAGCAAACGATTTTTTGGATTCAGAGTATTTTCCTGCCCATATTGCCTACTTAAGGGGGCAACTGGAAAAAAGAAGGGATGCAATGGTTTCGAGTCTTCAACAATTCCTGCAAAAAAAAGTTGATTATTATTCGCCAAATGGTGGAATTCATTTGTGGTGTAAGCTGAATGTGCCATTGAACGAAATAAAGTTACTGGAGGAATCCATCAAAAGAGGAGTCATATACGTTCCGGGTTCAACACTAGGTACAAATAAGGAATACGTACGCTTTACTTTTGCAAGGGAAAATGAGGATTCCATTCACGAGGGCATCAAAAGGTTTGCAGAGGCTTTAAAAAGTTTATAATCATATGCTTTGATATTTACGAGAGAGAGTCATGATGATTCCAGACTGTAGAAAAACTTGTTCGGTTTGCCTGCAGTTTTTTTAATTAAAAGTTCCGTTGATTTCAGAAATCCGCTCCCTTTCCGCCCGCGGAAAGCAAGTGCCTGGAGTGGAAATCAACGTCTAAATTGTAACCATACCCGAGAAGTTGAAGGTGTTGTTTTGGGTCAGTTGGTTCAGGAACATCATTTGATGAAAGTTACGTTTTCCGATCCCTTTTGTCTACAAATTGGAATCATGACAAAGTCATGATTCTTTTTTTGTCTTTTTCGAGGAAGCAAGTTAGGTCTGAGTTCCTGCAATACGCGGTATCTTAGCCATTTCGCTTTGCACTTTTCTATGTATATTAACGAAAGAATTCAACAAGTGGATGGTGGAAATTTCACTTAATTGGATGGTCCTAAAATTGGTTGTTCTTTTATTATAGAGAAGTAGGGTTTTCTAATATATTTACGATGAGCGATCAACCTGGACAATTTAATTTTGACATGCCAATAAGGAACGATTTTTTATGTAGTTACACTACGATATACGATGAGAATCGGAATAATTTGAAATGGCTTAAGGAAGTAGATAATAATATGGGGAGGCGTTGAATCATGACGATAAGTGTAATATTAGTAGTAGCCATTAGTTTAGTTGCCCTGGTTGGCACCCTTTCGTTAGCGGGGAAGAGTGATAGTGATTATTCTGCAGCAACGAGAGGGAATTTGTTGAACCTTAGTTATATTTATATTGGTCTTGCCCTAATGTTAACTGTGGGCATCATCTACTTCGTAATAAAATTAGCCTAAGATATCACGTGAATGATTATTATAATAGCATATCAAAATGCATGAAAATATAGGCTTAATTGTATAGAGCTCATGTTTTGTACGAGTGATTTACAAGACATACTCTATTTGTGGAAAATTGTGAATTTGTTCACAAATGTGACAAAAATATGAACGAATAGAATCTGATAGATACCTTAAAAAAATCACCTTGTAAGCTGTGTGAACAATCAAATGAAGCTTTTTATTATGGTTAAAAAATTTAAACAAAAAATATATTGATAGAGTTTGAATATGTTTTGTGCCCTCCTTCAAGTATAGAACGGTCATTTCAAAGAAAAACTGACCACATCTTTCAATTAAACATTAAATTATAACGTAGCGGAGATGATCAAATATGACAGTGCCTGTATTGATTTTAACAATTATCTTAAGTTTGCTTAAATTATTAGTTACCTGCCTTCCAACCGATGCAGTGAATTGGATTATGAGTAAATTTAAAATACATTCAGAAATTAGTGGCTCGAATGCAATCGTAACCTTTGATGGAAAACGTTTGGAAGGTGAAGACAAAATTCAAGTAATTAATTATTTTAACGAAGCTAGGTTTTTGAAAAAAAATCATATATTCCCAGGGAACGAGAAATTGTTTTTACATCCAGAGAACAGTGGGACTCCAATAATAATTGATACTAAAAGAGGAAAAAACGATGTTAGATTATTTGTGTACATTTACAACGACCATGTGGATGTAGTCAAACAGTACAAGAATAAAATAGTTGCGTATAGTCTTCTTTCCGAGAGCCTCCAAGAACGTTCCATGCCAGTAATAAGGAATTTAGTTTAAAAGGAAAAAAAGTGAACTGCACCCCAATTGTCAGTAACATCTAACCAATTGGAGATGCAGTTTTTTATATGATGGTGTAATTCGTGTATGGGTAAGTCAACGTACTTTTTTAACGGATCGGCCGAAAGTCAGTCGTTCTCGGTTAATACCTTTAAAGTCTTTTCCCTGATGCTTATCCTGTTTTTATAATCTTTAGCAACCAACTCTGTATATATTAAATCAAAAAGTAATAGTAACGGAAGCAATGGAGAGATGTTTTGTCCCATATGCATGCTGTTCTTGCTCGTGACCAATAGTGATATATCGCCAAGGTGTGAGAGCTCGGAATTCTTATCTCCAGTAAAGATCAAGATACGTGAGCCTTGCTTCTTTGCGATTTTAACAGCAGAAATCACTTCTTTCGTTGTTCCGGAAATGGAAATGCCGATGACGACACTATTCTCGTTACTTAAAGCTGCATCCATCATTGACTGGTGGGGATCTGTAATGGCTTCAACAGTTAAGCCGATACGGAAAAACTTGGACTTGAACTCCTGGGCCGCTATACCTGAACTCCCTATTCCATATACATGTATCTTATTTGCCTGTGTAAGGAAAGATACAGCTTTTTGGATATCGTCATATGTGGTTATATGAAAGGTATTATCAATGATACCTAAATGATCTTGATACAGTTTAGCGAAATAATCCACCTGCTTGATGTTCTTCATATTATTAGGCGTATTTCGGAGATCCACGAACCTTTTCAGCTCATGTCTGAACTCATTGAACCCAGAAAAGGCTAATTTCTGGCAGAAACGGGTAATGGTTGCAGGTGAAATATGAAGCTTTTTAGCTATTTGACTAATGGTTAACTTACTTGCTTCTTCAGGGTGCTGCAGAATATAATTGGCCAATTCTTCTTCTGTTTTGGTGAATTTGTCCATGCTGCACTCAATGCCATATATGAGGTTTTCTGCGAGATATTCCATTTGTTCACCCATTTCAAATTTCTTATATGTATTCATAGTTTAATGTATCCATTAGGTACGTCAATAACCGGAGGAACGGAAACAGGAATATGAATCGAAAAAAAAGACCCAAACTGTTGCCAGTCTGGGTCTTTCATTACTATGTGCAAATTCTATTTTTGGATCGCATCCACGAATCTTTTAGTGATTTGCTGCGGTCTGGTAATGGCACCGCCCACTACTACTGCATGTACATTCATATTCAATACCGAGCGAGCGATTTCTGGTGTTATGACATTTCCTTCAGCGATCACTTTTGCTTTTTTCACTTCTTTTACTATCTCTTTGAGCACAGCATAATCATCCTGATATATTTTCTGGCCGAACGTTTCGTTCGTATAGCCGTATAAAGTGGGCGCCACAATATCGAATCCTAAATCGTCAGCGTATACTGCTTCCTCAATGGTGGATACATCCGCCATTAGTAGAACATCCGGATATTTTGCTCGTATTTCGCTATAAAACTGCTTTAACGTTTTACCGTCCGGTCTTACCCGGGCTGTAGCATCCGTCGCAATGATTTCCGCTTTAGTTTCCATCAATGCATCAATTTCGGCCATGGTGGGAGTAATATAGACATCGTTTTGTCCATACACCTGTTTAATGATCCCTATGACTGGAAGGTCCACATTTTTCTTGATTTCCATTATGTCAGCTACAGAGTTTGCGCGAATGCACGTTGCACCGCCTTCTTTGGCAGCAATGGCCATGCGTCCCATAATAAAAGAGCTGTGCAGCGGCTCATTCTCCAATGCTTGACATGATACAATTAAGCCTTTGTGAATTTTATCCAGCACCTGTTGCATGTTTAACACGTCCTTATCGTTATCTATGTTCTTAATGACCCAAGTATTCTTCCACTTCATTTTTGATGATCGTTACTTGGGGACCGTATACTATTTGAATGCCATTTCCTTTTTTTACGACGCCTTTTGAACCGGTTTGTTTAATGACGTCCTCTTTCACCAATGATTCATCCTTTACCGTGACACGTAGACGGGTTGCACAGCAATCGACTATATCGATATTTTCCTGTCCGCCTAATCCATTAACGATGGTCTGGGTTCTCTCTGATGCCGTTACTTGTGTAACAGCGGCCTGTTCATCATCTTCACGGCCGACCACTTTCAAATTTTTCTTCCTGATCAAGAATTTAAAAGTGAAGTAGTATAGGAAAAACCACGGAATGCCGACGAGAAGTACATAAATCCAGTTTGTTTTACTGATGCCCTGGAGTATCCCGAATAAAGTAAAATCAATAAATCCTCCAGAAAAGGTTTGGCCGATCGTTATATTGAATATATCTGCCATCATGAAGGCAAGTCCGTCAAACAAGGCATGAAAAACATAAAGGATTGGGGCGACAAATAAGAAACTGAATTCAAGCGGTTCGGTAATGCCTGTTAAGAAAGAGGTCAAGGCAGCTGAAAGAAGCAAACCGGCCACGACTTTCTTATTTTTAGGTTTAGCGCAATGATAAATGGCCAATGCTGCTCCAGGTAGACCAAACATCATCGTGATGAACCGTCCGGACATGAACCGGGAAACACCCTCATAGTACTTGACGGTAGTTGGGTCGGCCAATTGCGCAAAGAAGATATTCTGGGTCCCGCTGACAATCTGCCCTTTAATCTCCATCGTTCCGCCTAATGCTGTTTGCCAGAAGGGAAGGTAGAAAATATGGTGCAATCCTAACGGCCCGAGCATCCGTAATATGAATCCGTAAAAGAAAGTCCCGATCGTACCTGTGCTCGTTACCAGCGCACCTAATTGGTTTATGAAAAGTTGGAAATAAGGCCATACGATAAAAAGCACGGCTCCAACCAAGATGGACGCGAAGGAAACGATGATGGGAATGAAACGGGAACCACCGAAAAACCCTAACACTTGCGGAAGCTGAATTTTATTATATTTATTGTGCAAAAGTGCGGCAACGATACCTACTACGATACCGCCAAACACACCAGTCTCCAGTGTTTGGATCCCGACCGCCATTCCCTGTCCGGAGCCTGCCAAATTCTCTTTGGCAAGTTCCCCATTTATTTGAAGCAGTGCATTTATTGAACTGTTCATGACGAAGTAGCCGATCATGGCTGCCAGTGCAGCGGTCCCTTTATCCGAACGTGCCAATCCTACTGCAACACCGACGGCAAAAATGACCGGCAAGTTGCCGAATACGATGCTTCCTGCAGAACTCATGATCGTGAAAATGGCCTGAAGCCAAGCAAAGTCTAAAAAAGGATAAGCCTCAACTGTATTTGGATTAGAAAGAGCACCGCCAATTCCCAACAATAAACCGGCCGCTGGCAAAACGGCTATCGGGAGCATAAAAGATTTACCGAACTGCTGCGCTTTCTCAAAAGCTTTCTTCATAATAATTCCTCCCTCATTTAACGAGCCTTTGATACTCTCTATTTTTAATCGCTCTATACTAGCTATATTAAATCCACATGAGAGCGTTTTCAATGCGATACAAGGTTATATCAATTGTTTTCAATCCTGCGCTTATTTCTCTGAAAAAGTTTTCATTAATAGAAGGTGCTGGATTGGATATAAAGTTATATAAATATATTGAAATCCCCATATGCTTATTTTTATAATTCGTGTATTGGTGTGTAAATGTACTATATAATAAAAAAAAAGATTTTTTTTGTGTGAAATCCGAATATTATCTTGTGCAAATAAGAAAAAGTATATATAATTACCTCAAACGATAGTTTGGCAGGTGATAGTCATCTTACCGATAAACTCTAACGAAACGAAGAAATTGCTTTCTCATATGTATAATGAGGTATCGAAGGAATTGTTCGGCTTTGGTACGACGCTGCTGAAGGTTACTGTTGAGCAGAATGTGATTACATTTCAGGCCAAACATCGACGTGCCCCGCGCTCTGAAGCTTTAGAAGGGGAAGTTCCCAGCCTGAAGCAGGAGGTTGACTTTCATATGTCCCTGCTTTATAAAAAGAAACTGAAACAAAAGCTGGAAACGCAAACGAATTGGGATATTGAAGCTGTCCTGAGGGATTATGACTCAGCGACGCAGCTGGCATTCACCAATATTGTATTGAAGGAAAAAATTATATAATCTTATAAATGGATTTCACTTCGGATTTATCTGGAGGGAACGCCACATGAGAACCAAATGATAAGTTTTATCTTTGTTTACAAAGAAAAGACAATCTTGGGTAGAATTTCAATTCTATTTAAGATTGTCTTTTTTTTACATTTATATATGTAAAAAGGAAATTATAAACAATATAAAATTGGAGGTTTGGATGATGAAAAAAATATTGATGATGTTATCGCTTTTCACATTAGTTTTAGCCGCATGCTCTTCAAAGGAGGATGGAAAGGAAAAACCAGCCAAATTAGTCGTTTCCACTTGGGGATTCGCAGATGATTTCTTCCGTCCGGAAGTCTATGAGCCATTTGAAAAGGAGCATAATGTCGAGATTGTCGTTGATTCAGGAAATAATGCAGATCGATTGAACAAGGTACGCCAAGCGAATAGCGATGTGGATGTTATCTATTTATCCGACTACTATGCACAGCAGGGCATCGATGAAGGGTTATTTGAGAAAGTTGACCATAGTAAAATTCCGAATATTGATAATATATATGACAAAGCAAAAGCGCCGAATGGCGATGACTTTGGACCAGCCTATACCATTGCACAATTTGGCATTGCCTATAATCCCGATGAAGTGAGTAAACCGATTACCTCATGGAAAGATCTTTGGAGCAAGGATTTGGCAGGAAAGATCACGATCCCATCAATCACTTCAACAACTGGACCGATGTTTTTAGATGCCGCTTCAAAAGTTAGCGGAAGTAAAGAGTTCAATGAAGATAAAGCCTTCGATCAAATGAAGAAGATCATGCCGAATGCGGTTAAGGAATACGGGCAAACATCAGAGTTCGTCAACATGTTCTCGCAAGGGGAAATCGCTGCAGGCCCAATCATGGAAATGTATTTTGGCGATCTACAGGAAGCCGTTCCTAATGCTAAGTTCATTTCCCCTGAAGAAGGCGGCTACGCAGTGATGAATACGGTGAATATTGTTAAAGCCAGCGATCAAAAAGAATTGGCCGGCGAATTCATGAATTACATCTTAAGCAAGGAAGTTCAAGAAAAATCAGCGAAAGCGAAAGTGGATTCTCCTGTCAATACGGAAGTCAAGCTCTCTAAAACGGAAGCAAAAGGCTTAACCTATGGAGATGACGTCATTAACAGCCTGCGTGTATTAGACATGAAGTTTGTAAATGAAGACTCTAAACAATGGATCGATCGTTGGAATCGTGAACTTACACACTAAGAAAGAAAAGAGGTGTGCTTGATGAAGAAAAAAATGATTCTTGATGTGGATACTGGAATAGATGATGCGATCGGGATCATTCTTGCTGTTAAAAGCCGTCAATTCGACATATTGGCGGTAACAACAGTGAACGGGAATGTGTCACTTGATACGGCCACTCGTAATACATGCAAAATATTGGATTTATTGAGTGAACAGGACATTTCAGTCATAAAGGGGGCAGATAGCCCAATTATCAGGAGCCCCTTTTTTGAACACCGGATCCATGGCGAAGACGGGATTGGCGGAGCCTTGAAGGATGTGCCAGTCAAAAAACAGCCTGATGATGGATTTGCTTCTGACTTCATCATCAATTCCATTTTGAATTTTCCTGGTGAAGTGACTCTTGTCATGACGGGACCTCTTACGAATTTGGCCTTAGCGGTGAAAAAATGTCCGCAAATCACCAAGCTTGTTAAAGAAGTCATTTTCATGGGCGGAGTTGTTAAAGGGGTTGGCAATGTCACGCCAACCTCTGAATATAACACGTATGTCGATCCTGAAGCAGCCAAAATCGTATTACAGGCGGGATTCACATCCATCACGCAAGTTGGTCTTGATGTCACGAGAAAGGTTCTATTGGGTGAAGAGCATATCCAACTGATTCAAAACGATGCACTTGCTGATTATATAAGGGAAAGTACATCAGATTATCGGAAAAGGTATTTTGAACGTAACGGTATATGGGCATGTGCGATGCATGATCCATTAGCTGTAGCTATCGCTTTGCAAGAAGATCTTGTCACCAGAGAAGAATATTATGTGGATGTTGAAACAAAGAGTGAGCTTTGTGACGGACAGATGGTTTGCGACTTTCAAAATAGGCTGATGAAGCCGCCAAATGCGCATGTTTGTCTGGACGTCGATGCGGAAGCGTTTTTCGACCTGTTCATTCGCATAATCAATTCATAAATAATACGAACAGGGGGTTCCGAGGTGAAAAAACGCTATCTATACCTGCTGCTGTTTCCAGGCGTTCTATTTTTAACGGTTTTCATGATCATTCCGATCCTAATGACGATTGGCACGACATTTTTTAATGAAAGCGGCGGTTTTTCCATACAAGGATATCTCGATTTTTTCCAAGATCGATACTTTATTGAAATTCTGCTAACGACACTTAGGGTGAGTCTGTTCACGACAATCGTTTGCATTCTATTAGGATTTCCAGCAGCTTATTATATTTCAAAATTGAAACAACGAAAAAAAGCCATCATGCTTTTGCTGACGATCTTCCCGCTATTAACAAGCCCCGTGGTCCGCTCATTCAGCTGGATGGTGATTATCGGTAAAAACGGTGTGGTGAATAAATTGCTTATGGGCATGGGCTTGATTGAAAAGCCGCTTGATATATTGTACACGCCTACTGCCATCATCATCGGATTGGTCCATTTATTCCTGCCATTGATCATCGTGACGCTGGTGGGTGTGATGGAGAACATCGAGACTGACTTATTAAAAGCGGCCGAGAGCCTTGGAGCATCAAGATTGGCAGTATTCTCAAAAGTGATCATTCCGCTTTCGGTTCCAGGTTTGGTCATTGGCAGCATCCTTGTTTTTGTAGGGAGCTTCACGGCCTATACAACGCCTGCTTTATTAGGTGGGAAACAGCGGGTCATTTCGACATTTCTTTATCAAAACGCGATTACGTTGAACGAATGGCAAGTGGCATCGATTGTCGCTACCATAATGATTGCAGTGACAGTTCTTATCATATCGATCATGAATGGTTTGGCAAAAAAATTAAATCCAAAGGGGTAGAGGTGTATGCAGGAAAAAAATCGAGGATTGGCCCTGTTTACTCTCCTGGTGTTCCTTTTTTTACTAGGGCCTTTGCTTATCATATCCGTTACGTCATTTGAAGGCGGAAATATTCTGAAGTTCCCACCAGAAGAGTTTTCTTTAAGATGGTACGAAAATATTTTTAATGTGGAAATGTTTTTGGTCGCTTTTAAAACGTCCATCCTTGTTTCACTCGGAGGCAACCTTTTGGCACTGTTACTGGGAGTGCCGGCTGCCTATGCATTAAGCCGATTTGATTTCAAAGGGAAAAGCGTGATTAATGCATTTTTCGTTTCTCCCATATTAATACCGGGAATCGTGCTGGGCTTTGCGTTTTTACGTTATATTGTGGGAACTTATCAGCTTCCGATTTATGCGGCTCTGTTTGTGGGACATACTGTTATCATGCTGCCGTTCATCATCCGTGTGATTTCTTCAAGCTTATCAAACTTTGACTTTTCCATTGAAGAAGCGGCGGAGAGTCTCGGAGCCAGTAAATTGGGCACATTCTTTACAGTTGTCCTCCCGAATATAAAATCAGGAATTCTGGCGGCAGTCATGATCGCCTTCTTGGAATCCTTCAATAATGTAGACATTTCTGTTTATATGACAGGCCCTGGGGTAAGTACGTTTCCGATTCAGATGCTGACGTATGTGGAGAACTACTTCGATCCTACCATTTCGGCCATTTCCGTATTACTCATGTTCATAACAGCTTTCTTCATGTTTATAGTAGAACGGCTAATGGGATTGTCTTATTTCACAAAACGATAAAGGAGGTAATGATGGATGGCTTTATTCACTTTACAAGATATATCTGTAGCATATAACAAACAGAATATATTAAAAGATTTCAATCTTGAGATTGAAAAAGGGAAACTGGTATCCCTTCTTGGCCCGAGCGGCTGTGGGAAAACGACGACCCTGCGTTTAATTGCCGGTTTTTTACAGGCGAACGAAGGGAAGTTTTTATTCAAGGAAAAGGACTATACGAAAGTGCCCGTCAACAAGCGGAATTTTGGCTTTGTGTTCCAAAACTATGCATTATTTCCGCATTTGTCGATATTCGATAATATTGCATTCGGTCTCCGTCTCCGAAAGAATTCTAAAAGTGAAATCGAAAAAAAAGTAATGAATGTGCTCGAAATAGTTAATTTAAAAGGATTTGAAAAGAGATATCCCCAAGAGCTTTCCGGAGGGCAAAAGCAGCGGGTTGCGATTGCCAGGGCGCTGGTGATTGAACCGGACATCCTATTATTTGACGAGCCATTGAGTAATCTTGATGCCAACTTAAGGGTGAATATGAGAGTCGAGATTCGCCGTATCCAACAAGAGCTGGGGATTACAACGGTATATGTTTCCCATGACCAGGAAGAATGCTTTTCGATATCTGACCAGGTGGCGATCATGAATAAAGGGATCATCGAGCAGCTTAGTGATCCTGCGACCATTTACAAATATCCTGAAACCAAGTTTGTCGCAGACTTCATCGGCTTCAAGAACTTCATTGACTTCGATAAGCGGACAGATCATGAAGATAAAATCGAACTGAAAAAGTCTGGGTACTCATTTGTGCTGCACAAGGATGCACAGATGAACAATTCAACGGGAAAAATAGGAGCCATCAGACCGGACGATCTGTTGATCAGGGAAAAGGATAACACTGGAGCTGTTCAAGAAAATAGTTTATCTGGCCGAGTTAAGGTAAGTACCTATCTGGGAAGAAGCTATCAATATGTCGTTGAAACTCCAATAGGGGATTTCACTGTGAACAAGGAAATGTCGGATTCCTATCGGACGGGCCAGGAAATCATCCTTGAAATTCCGAGAAACCAGATGGTGCTTGTTGACTAGCTTAGGAGGGTAAGTTATGCGAATGGATATGCTTGTAAGAGATATCAACGTGTTTAACAGCTATTTTAAAAGATTCATTAAAGGGAATGCAGCCATCAAGGATGGAAAGTTCTATTATATAGGAGAACGGGAATTGGATGCCTTCGAGCCGGATAGAATCGTCGATGGACAGGGGAAGTATATGGTTCCAGGTCTGATCGATATCCATCTCCACATTGAAAGTACGATGGTGACGCCTGCGACTTTTTCCTACGGGTTAATCAAAAATGGCGTGACGACGATCGTGCCGGAACCGCATGAAATGGCCAATGTTTTCGGAATTTCCGGTGTGAAGGAAATGATCAAAGCAAGTAAAGATTGCGTAGCGGATATGTTTTATGCCATCCCGAGTTCCGTTCCTGCGACATCGATGGAAACAACAGGCGGTGCTATAGAAATAGATGATATAGATGAATTGATGCAAACGGAAGACATTAAATGTCTCGGCGAAATCATGAATTACTATGAGGTCATAACCGACCCGGATTGCAAAACGAATCGGATCTTGTCCCATATCCGTTCCCGTTATCCAGATCTGATCATTGAGGGGCACGTTCCAAAGCTGCTCGACTTGGACCTGCAGAAGATTGTTTATGCCGGAGTGAATTCAGATCATACACACCAGACTGTGGAAGGGATGGACGCGCGGATCGGTGCCGGAATGTTCATTGAGATTCAAGAAAAATCAATGACTGAAGAAGTGATAAATTACTTGAAGGAAAAGCAGGTGGATGAGCATTTCTGCTTTGTCACCGATGATGTCATGACCGACTCTTTCCAAAACAGAGGACATTTGAATGTCCTTTTAAAGAAGGCGATTCAAATGGGGATGACTCCGGAAAAAGCCATTTATGCATGCACCTATACACCTGCACAGCGGATGAGGATGTATGACCGCGGCGCCATTACACCTGGAAAAACAGCAGATTTCCTTCTTGTATCCAACTTGGAAACATTTGATATTGAACAAGTATACAAAAAAGGTGAGCTCGTTTATGAATCTTCACGTCCATATGTGCAAGAAGTGAAGGAAAGACAATTTCCTGAGCATTTCTATCAAAGTGTGAAGCTTGCGGAACTTACTGAAAACGATTTTAACATCCCAATCTCAGATAATCATGAACACATCAAATGCCGGATCATCAACGTGCAGAATGGTTCCACTTTCACGACTGAAACCCATGATAGCTTAAATGGGAAGAATGGTGAATTATGCTGGGAAGAAAGCCCATACGGTTTAATCGCCACATTCGAACGGTACGGGAAAAACGGTAACAGGGCGCACGGGTTGATCGCCGGGGATGTTTTGAAGCGGGGAGCTGTCGCCACCACCTATTCGCATGATAACCATAATCTTTTGGTGATCGGCCATAATAAGCAGGATATGCTGATCGCCGCTAACGAAGTAATAAGGAAGCAAGGCGGAGTCTGCTGCGTTGAAGATGGCAAGGTCCTATCCATGATTCCTCTTCCGGTAGGAGGGATTCTTTCCGAAGAGCCAATGGACATCGTATCAAGGCAGGTTCAGCACCTGACAGATGTACTTAAATCGTTAGGCTACGAACATTATAATGTCATCATGTCATTAAGCACCTTATCGCTTCCTGTCAGCCCGGCTCTGAAAATAACCGACCATGGATTGATCAACGTGAATGAAGGGAAAACAGTCCCTCTCATAATGAGTGATGAAGCTTAAACCGAAAAGGGGATTATCCAATGGATAATCCCCTATTTTTAATGACTTAACAGGCGTCAAATGTTAGCTGCACTTTTAATCATGTTTTATTTTCATAAAATTACCATTAAGGGAAATATATGATAAAATAGAGGGACAACTGAGGATAGAGTGGTGGTCACAGTTTTGCTTTTCCATCTAATTATAGATGGGGAAGGAGGTGACCGCATGATTCATTTCTTATTGAACTTAATTACAGATATGGGGAAAGAGATATTTGTTGCTGTAGCAACCAGTCTTATCCTGTCTGTGTTCGCCAAGAAACGGAAAAAGAACCACTCATCCTCCCAAGATGGCAATGGTTCTTCTTCTGACGATTAATTAAGTTAGTTGTGACCAACCACTCTTGCTAGTTGTCAGCCTCATGTTAGCGCATGGGGCTGTTTTCAGTTTATGTTAATATAAGGATAACATACCCCAATTTTAAAGTAAATATTCAGACACTGAAAAGGGGTGTTACTGAAGCATTATTGCAATAACGTTTAGTTAGCTCTGGAAATGCTGCGTGGCGGTTTTTGTTTTCTTGGGAATTTCCGTTTGCATCACCTCTTTTAAATTCTAAATAAATTATACATACGATTTACATGCCAATATAAAATACGAAAAAATATTGACTATTTATTACTTATATGGTATGTTAATACCAATCTAAGAAAAGGTGTGGTGTTTTATGTCGGGAGTAGGTATCAACTAATTTAGTTGAATAAGGTATTTAATCACTGATTGGTCAGTGGATTAAGTATGCCTTTTTTTACAGTGCAATTCTGCATTGTGAATACCTACCTTAAGACTGCTTCCTTTTCCATAAATCGTGTAACATGTAGGTGTTACGACGAAAAGCATGGTGGGATTTGTCCTATCATGCTTTTTTGTGTACGCAGGTCTATTCGAGCTGCCCAATTTGTTATCGATTTTAGGTACTTATCTATCGATAAGGCCGTGCCCGCAGGAGCTTTCTACTCAAATGGCTTGTTCATTTGTAAAGGTAGGGGGACTTTTGCGGGCATTTTTTGGATTTAAGGAAAATCGCACACTCATTCAAGGAGGATCATGATATGAATTTGATGACATATGAAAAACTACAATATATACAACTGAAAGAAATGGTGAAAAACCATTGTGTAAGTGGTTTAGGAAAAGCATTATTGGATCAGTTAAAGCCAAGCAGCATTTTGAACGTTGTTAAAAATCGGTTAAGCGAGACGACGGAGGCAAGGAATTTGCTAAATGCAGAAAGCCATATTCCCTTAAAGGGTATTTCCCATGTGGGCTACCATATCGACAAACTGGAAAAGGGAATGATTTTGGAGCCCACTGAGTTGGTGGCGATAGCAGACTTCTTAAGAGGCTGCAGGAATATCAAGAAATTCATGACCGATAAAGAGTTCTTTGCACCTACCCTGCATTCCTACGCCCGCTCCATGACTGAATTCAGGAGCATTGAAGAAGAAATCCAATTTACCATAAAGGGAAATATCGTCGTTTCCGAAGCCAGCAAGGATCTGAAACGGATTCGGAACCAAATCATCAAGACGGAAAGTAAAATAGAGGAACGGTTGAATAAGTTCTTGAAGAGCGGGGCCAATAAAGAGTTCATTCAGGAGTTTTTCATCAGCAAAAAAGATGATCGCTATACAATCCCGATCAAAGCCTCTTATAAAAATCAGGTGGCCGGAACGATCGTGGAAGTTTCTGCAAAAGGGGCTACCGTGTTCATTGAACCTGCCTCTGTAACGAAGTTGAATGTAGAATTGGCTAGTTTAAAAGCGGAAGAATCGATGGAAGAGTATCAACTTTTGGCCACATTATCTGGGACGGTTTTCGAGCAGCTGAAACCGATCAAGATCAATATCGAGCTAATCAGTCAATATGACATGATCTTCGCAAAAGCCAAGTTCAGTAAAAGCATGGATGCCATCGAACCGAAAATCAATGATCATGGTTATATTCAGTTAAAAGGCTGTAAACATCCTCTTTTGCCACAAGACAGTGTACCTTTGGATTTTGAGATCGGTAAGGATTATCGCAGCTTGATCATTACTGGTCCAAATGCCGGGGGGAAAACAGTCGTCCTGAAAACGATCGGCATCCTTACGTTGGCCGTCATGTCAGGGCTTCATGTTGCCGGAAAAGAGGGGACGGAGCTTGCCGTCTTCGATCAGGTATTCGTCGACATCGGTGACAATCAAAGTATTGAAAATGCGCTGAGCACGTTTTCATCGCATATGAAAAACATCTCGGAAATCATGGGGGCAATAACCAATAACTCCTTGCTGCTGTTCGATGAAATCGGGAGCGGAACGGAACCGAATGAAGGTGCTGCTTTAGCGATTGCCATCCTTGAGGAATTTTATCAGAGGGGCTGCATAACCGTTGCGACGACCCATTATGGTGAAATCAAGCGCTATTCGGAAATACACAGTGATTTCATGAATGCGGCCATGCAGTTCAATAGTGAAACACTTGAGCCAAAGTATAAGCTGTTGATCGGGCAATCCGGGGAAAGCAATGCCCTGTGGATCGCGAAAAAGATGAATGTTCGTGAAAAGGTTTTGCAAAAGGCAAAGCTCTATATCGATAATAAAGACTATGACTTGGAGCGTGTCCAGGAAGGTAAAATCAAAAAAGCGAAGCCAACGGCGATTCCAAAGGAAGCATCATATGAATATGAAGTCGGCGACAAAGTAAAGGTAAGCGAACTGGACGGATATGCGATCGTTTATAAGAAAAAAGATTCATACAATAATGTCACCGTTCTTTTCGAAGATACCTTCAAGGAGGTTCATGCCAATAGGCTCGAGCTTGAAATAAAGGCCGTCGATTTATATCCTGAAGGCTATGATCTCAATTCTTTATTTGTCAGTTATAAAGAAAGGAAATTGGACCGGGACCTTGAACGGGGATCAAAAAAGGCGTTAAAGAATGTAGCAGCGGATATCCGGAAGAAGCTTGGTGAATAGTACGATCATCCAATAACGAATCAAAGTGCAAAAAAGCCTCTCTAAATGAAAGGCTTTTTTGCGTTGTATCGCCAAAAGTCTATTTTACTTAATTCTTTTACTTCTATTATGATATAGATTAATTAATTCTGCATTTTGCTCATTCATCTTTTTCACATTCTTATTAATCGTGGCCAATTCCCACAGTACAGCTAATCCAAAGATTAGCATAAGCGTTAATAAATCCATCGTTGCCCTCCTATTGATGTTTTGTACCTTTAATTAAATGATTCTTTTCAATTTCCTTGGATTCAATTTCTCAACTTGGGAAGGCAAGTTTTTTCTTTGATAATAATTGTTTTGAATCAATGCATATATGACTAAAAAAGTTCCGAGTAATTCGAATGATGATAGTGATTTTCCTTGGATAAAAACGATGACCAACGTGGTTATTGGAACCAGATTGATAAATAGGATTCCATTGATCGGCGTTAAAAGTTTAATGCCTAAATTCCAGCTTAAAAGGGCAATGGCACCGGGGAAAATAATCATGAAAATCATTTCGCCATAAATGGATTGCATAACCTCTGCTGTAGGGACAGACAGGCCCATTGCAGTTGCGAGGAATGTTATGATTGCTGATACTGTTGTTCCTAAAATGCACGTTAAAGTCGAATAGCGGAGTGTTGACCATCCATTGAATTGGTTGCCGCCCATCGTATAAATAACCCACCCTATAACCCCGATAAGAATGAAAAGGATAGGGATGATGCTATCTTTCAATAAAACTACGAAGGATAAGTTGCCGTTGGTAATGACAAGAATGGCCCCTATCAAGGCAAGGAACATGCTGGCGATGGTATATTTCATGGGTCTCGCATTTTTGAAAACCCATATTATTAAAATTGAAATCATGGGCATTAATGATTCCATGATGGAAGCAACAATTACCCCGTTATGTCCCAGTAAGTCTTGACCTGCGAAAATGAGAAAGTTGTATACAGTGAACGCCATCGTTCCAAAAAATAATAATTTCTTTCCTTTCCCTTCCAGCTTAAATGACTCCTTCCCCTCTTTAATTAAAAGCAATATCCCTAAAATTACGCTAACAGCTAAATATCGCAAAAAAGAGAAATAAAAAGGATCAATATACATCAAGGCCCTTTCTGCAACTGGAAACATCGCTCCCCAAGAAATGCTGGCTGTCAAACATAAAAGTGCACCGATTAAAACTTGATTTTTTTTCATAAAAGCTTCCCCTCAAAAATAATGATTGATTAAATTCCTATACACACCTTATGATAAAGTCATTATCATGTAAAATGACTTAAAATGAATATAATCATCATTATTAATGATAGTTGAGAAAGGGGGTCACTTTCATGGAAATGCGAGATTTGCAAATATTCCAGTGCGTCGCTAAATATGGAAGCGTAAGTAAGGCGGCTGTTGAGTTGAATTACGTCCAATCCAATGTAACGGCGAGGATTAAGCATTTAGAGCAGGAGTTACGGACGCCTTTATTCAATCGACATAAACGTGGCATGTCTTTAACTGCAGAGGCCAGAAAAATGCTGGAGTATGTAAACAAAATTTTGCTTGATGTGGAAGAACTCAAGCAGGTATTCCTGGATAGTGAAACACCTACAGGGATATTGAACATCGGTACAGTTGAAACGGTCAGCGATCTTCCCAAGATTCTAGCCTCATATCATAAACAGTATCCAAATGTCGATTTATCCATAAAGGCGGGGTTAACAGAAGACCTAATTAAAGATGTCATTGAACATAGGCTGGATGGCGCTTTTGTTACAGGACCAATTAAACATCCGCTCATTCAGCCATACGATGTATGTACAGAAAAACTAGTATTAGTTACAAGAAATGAAACATTTAACCTTGAAGAAATTATAACAGAACCATTTTTAGTATTCAGTCAGGGTTGTGGCTATCGCTCTAAACTGGAACAATGGCTTAAAGAAGAAGAATTGATGCCCAAAAGGATCATGGAGTTCAATGTATTGGAAACGATCTTAACCAGCGTAACACTCGGCCTTGGCATTACCCTCGTACCACAATCAGCGGTAAATCACCTTACAGCCAATGAAAAAGTGCACGTACATGCAATTCCGGAAGAATACCGCAATATCTCGACAGTCTTCATTCACCGTAAAGATGCTTATATGACAAACTCCATGCAAAGCTTCTTGCAAACGATTGAAGCTCATCATGAAAACCGATTTAAGCAAAATCCTGGACTTACTCCTGAGCTGATATGAAGGAAGGGGGAGCAGCATATCGCTTTACATAGAATGATAGAGGATCGCTGAAACCGTTGATTATTAGGCTGCGAAACTATTAAGGGTGGGGAAATCGTATGGATGAAAAAGATTGTTTAATTTTACAATATTTATATAAAGACCAGAATCTGACAAAAGCTGCAGAGCGACTTTACATGACCCAACCCGCATTAACGTACCGCGTAAGACAAATTGAAAAGGAATTCCAGACTGAAATACTAGCTAAAAATGGGAAAAATATTAAAATGACTCCTGCTGGAGAATATTTGGTAAGCTATGCAAACAAAATGCTCATAGATTTACGTCAAACAAAAGAGTATTTATTGAGTATGGGAAGTGAAACGAAGGGTAGTTTGAAATTAGGTATAAGCAGCCATTTCGGACTTTATAACCTGCCTTCCATTTTGGAAGAGTACATGGTTAATTGTCCAATGGTCCATTTAAATGTTGATACGGGCTTCAGTACGGAAATGATGGAATTGCTTATGCAAGGTGAGATTGATGTTGCGATTGTAAAAGGCGATTATGAGTGGCTCGATGAAAAGTTTCTTCTTGAGGAAGAAAATATATGCATCATTTCAAAAGATGAGATACTTGTTGATAGCCTTCCAGATTTTCCGATGATTAATCGTAAAGAACCGAATGTTTTACTGAAATATAGAAATATATCGCAAATTCCCTCTGAAAAAGGTATTGATTATTGGTGGAATGAAAGGTTTACATCGCCTCCTCTGGTAATGATGCAAGTGGACAGCTATGAGACATGCAGGGAAATGGTAAGAAGAGGGCTAGGGTATGCCATTATTCCTCGTGTTTTTTTGCAAAAAAGTGATGATTTGTTTTCCCATGATTTGATCTTAAAAAATGGTGAAGAGATAAAAAGAAGAACATGGATGTTATACCGGCAATCATCTTTACAATTAGCCAGTGTTTCCAAGTTTGTGAGTGAAATTAAAAAGCTATATTGCTAAAAGGTTATATTGATTGTTCTCCTTTCATACTGTAGACAAACTCGAAGAAAAGCGAGTTTGCCTACAGTTTTTTTTATAAAAAACGTTCCAGCTTGATTTCAGAAATCCGCTCCCTTTCCGCCGACTGTCTGCCAAGCCTCCTCGGCGCAAGCGCCTGTGGGGTCTCGGCTAGCCAGCTATTCGGCAGGAGTATCGCAAATTTCTTCAATCTAGTTAGGGTTAGACTCCATAAAAAAAGTAAAACATGAAGGATAACCAAGTCTACCTTTAAAATCATGGTTTGGGATTAGAGCATTCGGACCCTCCAGACTGTAGACAAACTCGAAGAAAAGCGAGTTTGCCTACAGTTTTTTTTATAAAAAACGTTCCAGCTGATTGGAATGGAAGGTACGAGACTCCTGCGGGGAAAGAGCGCCGAGGAGGGCTCCCTATGCTTATTACATGGATGAGAATGATGCAGAATCCGTTGCAGCATGGCAATATCTTTGGTCGCCTTGTAAAACCAATAGCCAAACGTTTTTCGCAAGGTATGGTTGCCGACATGTTCTACGCCAGTTTGAAGGCTATAAGATGAGAGGTAAAACAATATAGACCCCTAAAAGCTTAAAGTAGTCTATTTCTTGTGTCGTTGATTTGTATTAATTTTTTACATCTTTTGAGTTACTAAAAATTTTAAAAATAAAGAGCGCACTAAAGAAAATAACCTGTATCCCTATAATAAAATAAATAATATTTGGATAATGGGCCAGCGATATAGCATAGTAATGGTATTTATTATTGCTTCGGTTTCCTTATGTTTTTCGTTTATTAATCTTATTACCTCTAGAAAGTATTTAACATTAACCATAGGTGAATCTAACGATAACTTGATAAAGCATTTGTGAATTATTTAGACAAAAAGCCAACGATTTCGTTGGCTTTTTGTCTGTACGATCATTTCAATTATCATACATTCAAATTAGATAAAAAAATACCCTTCTTAAACTAAACTGGTAGTTTAGTTTAAGAAAAATTGTATTATTTTTCATCAATTAGGAAAATATATAAATAACAGAAAGAAGGAGGGAACAGAGATGGAAGTAAATATGAGTGTTGAAGAAGTCGTGAATCAAATTTCTCAATTAGTAGAAAAAGAAGGGAAGCCACCTCGAAAGAAAGAGGTAAAGAAGTCAGATCCGGAGTTAATGAAAAATGCTTTGTATTATTTTCCTAGTTGGGATACTGCAGTAGAACATAGCATTGGATCTTAACCATAAACGATACATAGACATTTATTTTTCAATTAGTATTATAAGGCAAGGGAAGTTATGAAGGCCGCCAATTGGCGGCCTTTTGAACGTGCGATTCTTTAGATTATCATACATTCAAATTGGTTTTAAAAAGTACTCCTTATTCAAACTATCTATCGGGTAGTTTAGTTAAATAAAGATATGGACGCATCAAAGGATTCCTGGTCTCAATTAGGGAAGATTATTTTCGGCAAGCCCGTATTAATGTCGATGGCTTACGGATGCGTGAAGCGTTAACTGGTGAAAACGATGTATTAGAACAATTTTTGATGTTTAAGGAGTAACTGTACAATTCGAATTTAGGGATGGAAAACCAATTGTGTTCACTACCTTATTGGGTAAAGCAAATGAAATCAACTAACTTTGCATATTTTGATTACTACTTTATCGGACGCTTTCCCTGAACTGGAAAGCGTCTTTGTTATAGAAAAAAGGGATATTAAATAATGCCTTATTGTGAAATGATACTTATTAACTTAATAAGTAGTTTTTCCTTGAAATTAGTAAATGAATCAATTTCATAATATAAAAAATAAAGCCAAATGCACGATTTCTTATATTTTTTCTTTTCGGAAAGAGTGGAGTATCGATCTTTTTTAAGTCTATAAAGTTTGATACTTGCAAAGAAGCATAGTGTAACTTTTTTACATATGGGACCGTATAATAATTTGTTAAAACACATGAAAAGAGGGTTCCAATGAAAAAGATATTGTTGATTTTGGCAGCCGTTTTTTTGGTAACAGGACTTAGTGCTTGTAAAGGAGTCCAGGAGGAAAATAAGGAATCTCCACCAATTTCAGAAAAGCCAAATGATAATCCTAAGCAAACCGACGGGCAAGATGAAGATCCTCCAGGTGAATCGGTCGATGATCCGACAAAAGATCGGCCAAATACGAAAACGGATATGATCATATTAGAAGGTACGGAAGAATCATTCCAATTCACGCTTCATCATAGTCAGGCATTGGGATTTTCAACCTACATCGTGGATGACATGGTTGTTGAAGAGGCTAGTTCTGGTGAAGGAGATGCAATGATTGTTTTTGCAAATTTTGCAGGCAAGAGAAATGAGGATGCCAAAGTTCAGATATTTTCCAAAAGTGAGGGTACGAATGCGACAATAGAAGAACAGGCAGAGTTTGCGAGGGAAGTTGTGATAAGCAACGGCTTTGAGATTGAACAGCGATCTGATAATGCGCCTAACCGATTTGATTGGTCTGAGGTCGAATTTGACATTAGTCAGAAGGGCAGTAATTATTTATTATTGGGTACAGTGTCGGTTTTTCAACATGGCGACCGCGTTTACTATGCGATAGTTCAATATCCGGAAGATTATGAAGAAGGCTTCATACCGCGGGTTGTAAAAATGTTTGATGATATCGTATGGTATGAAGCACCTTGATAAATGAGTATCCGAAATTGGGTGCACCATTTTAACAGAGAATGGTAAGATATTTGTCCAAAAAGGGGGGCATAAGAAGGAATCCTGTTGAACGGTGGGGAGCTACTTGACCTAGTTCATTCAAAAACTTTGATAGCAGCCCTTTTTTTCTTTCTTTTGACTAGTTAATTGAGCCTCAATTAACTCTAATTTCACCTCTAATTTAGTCTTAGCCTAATTTCTCAGAATTTTAGTGAGAAATTAGGCTTTTTTACCTTTCATTATCCTTAATGTTGTAAATCCGCATTTTCCTGACTTTACCCCATATAAAATAGTAAAAAATCATGGATTATAACTAATTCTTGTTTTGAAACTATGGGGATCCCCAAAGAGTTAATCCCGTTAAAGCTCCATGCTGGTTCAAAATGATACCACGCCTAACCCCCTTTTTGTATTCGGAAATTTTAATAATTTTATAAATATTCATAGATGTTACTTTTTAAACTATAAAAAAATTCTTTAGTTTCATAAAAAAACCTTAATTTTACTTATCATTAAAGTGAACGTAATATTTAAAAAGAAACATTTAATTTTCTGAATTTTTCGGAGGTTGTATATTTATGTCAATACATGTTGCTGAAGGAAAGAAATCGATTCAAATGGCAGTTGATGCCCGAGATGCTCAATTACGTGAGCTTGCATTGAACATTCATGCTCATCCAGAACTTAGTTTCCATGAATACCAGGCAGTGAAATGGTTGATAGAGCCTTTAAAGAAGGCCGGCTTCTCGATAGAAAAAGGGGTCGCAAATTTAGAAACTTCATTCAGGGCAACATGGGAGGGGCATCCTGGTGGTCCAACGATTGCCATTTTAGCTGAATATGATGCACTGGCAGGACTAGGCCATGGATGTGGCCATAATATTATTGGAACATCAGCCATTGGAGCGGCATTGGCACTGAAAGATGCTCATCCTGACCTTCCGGGGAAAATCGTCGTATTGGGGACACCTGCGGAAGAGGAAGGCGGAGGGAAAATTGTGATGGTCGAGGATGGCATTTTCGATGATGTGGATGTAGCTATGATGTGTCATCCGCAAAAACAGTCAATGGTATTGCGTGGCGGACTGGCATGTGTGGATGCATCTTTTAAGTTTTATGGTAAAGCATCACATGCGTCTTCTTCTCCCGAAAAAGGAATAAGTGCTCTTGATGCAGTCATTAATACTTTTGTTGCCGTCAATTCTTTACGTCAGTTCTTTAAAGATGATGTGAGAATCCATGGAATCATAACAAAGGGCGGGGATGCAACGAATGTAGTTCCTGCCTATTGCGAGGCTGAATTTTTACTGAGGGCAAGCACTGTGGAAGAGTTAAATGTTGTTCGTGAGAAAGTATATGCTGCAGCTCGTCATGCGACAGAAGCCATAGGTGCCAGGATCGAGTTAACCGAAGGCCTGATATATGCTGAACGAAATAATAATAAAGCATTAGCCGCCTTATTTAAAGATAATCTAGAGATGTTAGGGGAGGTTGTATGTGACCCGCCTGCAAAAGGAGGAATCGGTTCATCGGATATTGGTAATGTTGGACAAGTAACTGCGACGATTCATCCGTACATCAAAATAACGGATGACGCAATTACCCATACTCCAGAGTTTGTACAAGCTGCAGCTTCAGAGAGGGGAATGATTGGATTAAATAAAGCAGCAAAGGCTTTAGCGATGACAGCATACGAAGTATGTATGAACCCTCAGCTTCTTCAAGAAATTCGGGAAGAATTCGAAGGGTGGAAAGCTAATAAATCATGTAAATGAAGATAAGGGAAGATTCCGTTTTGCGGGGGATCCAGGTGAAAATAATGTAAAAGGTGGTATGAAAAATGAGTAAAGTGAGTGCTGAAAAAATAAAAAGTGAACCCCCATTTAAAAAAAGTAAAATAAAAATGCCACACACATTTGTAATTATTATTTGTATGATCCTATTTGCAGCTGCATTAAGCTATTTAGTGCCCGCAGGTGAGTTTGACAGAGTGGAAGATAAAAAAACTGGTAATACGGTAGTAGTAGAAAACTCTTATCATTCTGTAGAGAACAACCCCATTGGTATATTCGAGGTTCCTTTAGCAATTGTTCATGGCCTAATAGATGCAAGTGACACAGTTTTCTTTATTTTCATTGTCGGTGGAGTATTTCAAATCATTAATTCCACAGGTACGATTGAAGCCGTGGCTGCAAGGGTTGGAAAGACTTTCATGAACCAAGGAATCGTCATCATTCCCATTTTTTTAACTCTATTTTCAATCGGCGGATTCACGATTGGAATGTCAGCAGAAGTCATGGCATTTGTACCTATTGGCATTGCGATTGCAAGGTCATTAGGCTATGATGCATTGACTGGAACTGCCATGGTGATGCTCGGCGCAGCTGTCGGCTTTACAGCTGGACTTCTTAATCCTTTCAATGTAGGAATCGCTCAAGCCATTGCAGAAGTTCCGATGTTTTCCGGGATGTGGTTACGTGGAATCATTTTGGTGGTTTTACTGATTGTCACGAGCATTTATATCATTAGATATGCAAAAAAAGTGAAGAATAATCCACTAGACGGTATTGTGTATGACTTGGAAAAAGAAGAAAAGCATGAGAATTTGGATATATCCTCTTTATCCTCCATGAAGCCTAGACATTACTTAACGATTATTGTCGTGTTGATAGGATTTTGCTTCTTGATTTGGGGTGTTTCCGAAAAAGGCTGGTGGATGGAAGAATTAGCTGCATTTTTCTTATCTTTAGGTGTTGTTGTTGGGTTTTTATCTAAATATGGTCCGAGTAAAATTGCCAGCGAGTTTGTACAGGGGGCAAGGGATATTACATTCGGTGCTTTTATTGTTGGTCTGGCAAAAGGTGTAGTCGTAGTGTTAGAGCAAGGACATGTTATCGATTCAGTTGTAAATGGACTTGCAGCAACAGTAGGCCATTTGCCTAGTTCGATCCAAGTTCTTGGCATGTATGTATTTCAGACCATCATGAATGTGTTCATTACTTCAGGAACGGGTATGGCAGCAACGACCATGCCGATTTTGACACCGCTTTCCGACCTGATTGGTGTTACGAGACAAACGACCATCCTTACTTATCAGTTGGGAGATGGTCTATCAAACTGCATTCTCCCTACCTCTGCCATGCTTATGGGAAGCTTGGCAGTCTCTAAAATCAAATATCAAGAATGGGTGAAGTTCTTCTGGCCCTTGTTATTGATCTGGATTGTAATAGGTGCTGTGTTTATATTAATAGCGGATTTCATCAGATACTAAAACCTTAAAAAGAACGAAGGAAGCAGCTCTTTTGCTGCTCTTTTTTATGTTGTTTGAATTACTGCTTTAAACGAGGTGAAGAAGGATAAATGATTGGTTTAGAGAATAGTTATGGAAAGGGTCAAAAAGTTCTCGATAAACGAATTTGATAGAAAATAGGTGAAGTAAGTGGAGTTGGATACATTATATAAGACATATCAACCTTTTCTTTTTTCCATCGCATACCGGATGCTTGGATCGGTTACCGATGCAGAAGATATCGTTCATGATTTATTCCTGCAGCTTAAGCTTGATACTGAACAAATTAAGGACATGAAAGCATATCTTGCGAAAATGACGACAAATCGCTGTCTCAATTTTTTAAATTCAGCCCGTAAGAGAAGAGAGGTTTACACAGGGCCCTGGCTGCCTGAACCTCGGGTAAACGAAACAGAGCAGCCTTTAGATAAGGTTGTAACGGATGAAACGGTTGCTTATGCCTTCCTCGTTTTGCTGGAACAGCTGTCACCTGTTGAAAGAGCGGTGTTCGTGCTTAGAGAAGCATTCACTTATAGCTATGAAGATATTGCCGAGATGCTGGAAAAGAATGAAGTGAACTGCAGAAAGATTTACAGCCGGGCTAAGCGGAAATTACAGAATGATAGGCCCGTCCATCCGGAGGATACGAAACATGTCGATATTTTGGCAAAAAAATTCATAAAAGCATCTGCGACAGGAAACTTTGAGGAGTTTTTGGATCTCCTTACAGAAGATGTTGTCCTTGTTACTGACGGCGGAGGAAAAGTGCTTTCTGCATTAAATCCAATTGTAACCAAACAGCGCGTATCCTCCTTTCTTAAAGGCGTTTCTGCTAAAGGAGGCTTCATAGGAGAACTTCTTCCGGTGATGGTCAATGGCCAGGAAGGAATTTTGCAAATGAAAGAAGGAAAGCCTATCAAAGTCATCTGCTTTGAATTAGATCCAAAACAAAAAAATATCCGCAAAATCTTCATTGTTTCCAATCCCGATAAATTAAATCATATTCCTGTGATAGATTGAGGGGTCTTTTTTTTTGGATGTCACAAATCAAACCTCTATTTTGTCTTATAAGTGGAACCTAAAAAGATTATGGAGGAGATAGACATGGAACAACGGATTAACTACATGAAGACAAATCGTGAAGTGGTCAAATTAATGATGGGTTTGGAGGAGTACAAGAAAACAACGGAAATCGATAGCACATTAATCGAATTGATTAAAATTCGCGCGTCTCAAATCAATGGCTGTGCGTACTGCTTGGATATGCATACAAAGGATGCCCGGGCAATGGGTGAAACGGAACAAAGAATTTACTGTTTGAGTGCTTGGCGTGAAACACCATTCTATTCTGATTCGGAAAGGGCAGCGCTGGAATTGACGGAAGCGGTCACGGCCATTTCTGCAAACGGTGTACCTGATGAACTGTATGAGAGGGTCCGCCTTCATTTTGATGAAAAACAATATATCGATCTCGTTACCATAATCATCACCATCAATGGCTGGAACCGATTGGCCATTTCAGCCCAAAACATACCAGGGCACTATAAGCCTGTAATGGAAAAATAATGTCGTTATCAAAACCCCTTGTATGGTTACAAGGGGTTTTAATTGTAAAAACGTGGCTTTTTAATTATTTTTCTTTTTTATAAAAGCGTTCACCCGTATCAGGATTATAATACACCCTTGTTTTTTCTCCTGTCACGGGGTCTATATTTATTTCATCTGTCGATTGAAATCCATCAGGAACTTTTACACCGTGATTACGTTTAAACCGTTTATCATAGATAAAGTATCCAAGTAAAATACATAAGATAACTATAATAATTTGTAATATATAGTACCCTATGATGAATTTCATTATATTTTCTCCACAATGACGGCGGTTCCATATGCAACAATTTCGCTCATATTTGTACCGATTTCCCCAGAATCATATCTCATCATTATAATTGCGTTTGCACCCATTTCATTGGCATTTTTTATCATACGGTCCATAGCTTCTTTTCTTGAATCTTCAAGCATCGCTGTATATTGCTTGATTTCTCCGCCTACCAGGGATTTTAACCCTGCCATGATATCGCCGCCAATCCCTCTGCTTCTTACAATTAGACCGAAGGCAGGCCCTTTTACCTCTACAATTTTGTACCCTTCAATTTTTTCTGTGGTAACTACCAACACATTAATCGCCTCCGATTTATTTACTTTATTATTTAAACTTCTCATGAAATTTCCTGAACTGAAAGCATAAACAAATGATCCAAGTTCGCATGAAGCTTAAATATTACATGTAGTTCCTTTTTTATCAAGCGCAATAATCATTCCTTTAAATTTTAACATAATAAAAGCTTTATCCCTCTTATACAATAGGTAACATATTTCGGGTAAGCATAAAAAATCCCATTTCGTTGAAAAGAAATGGGATTAAATTTATTGGTGTTTTTACTGCTGTTTTTTGATTGTTATATATGTGTGTAGAATTATGATGCTCATGATGGCTACTGTGAATGCCCATATAAGCTCTTATATGGGCTAGCTCTATAATATTAGTGTTTTGCAGGATAACATCAAGTAGTAAATAGTATCAACTTATAGGTAAATAATGAAGGTCTCTCAAGAGTTTAGACTTAAAGGGCCTTCATCATTTATTTTTCTTTTTTTGAATTTGAGCGATTAAGATAAGTAATATACCTAAAATAAACAACGAGATAAATATATTGAAAGATTTTACATATCCTACTGGGAATAGTGCAGCACCAATTAATGATATAACCCCTAGTGTATAAAAAATTCTGACTCTACTAATCATAACTCCTCCTATAAGTACTAAAAATAGCGGTTATTTATCTTTATTTCATTAAGAATATCATACAATTTATTTTCATAGTACATGCTGATTAATTGTGATCTTGAAGTTATATTTAATTCCTCAAACATTTTATTTACGTAGTTCCTAACTGTAGAAACACTAATATGCAGATTATCAGCTATTTCTTTATCTTTGAGACCTTGAGTTATATTCTTTATTATTTGCAATTCAACTTCATGTTGTTGTTCCCTGGTGATTATAGATGATGTATTTGTTTTTATTATATCTTCAATTAATAATTTCTCACGATGCACATGTAACTCGTAGGAGATTTGATTTGCTAGCATCTCAGAAATCATTTTGAATTCTTCACTATCATCCTTTGTGATTATACCTACATATCCTTGCAATTCCTTATTTTTAATTTCATGAATCGGGGAAGAAATAACACTAAAATCCTTCCCGAAGATTTGATTTTTAGTTTTTACAGTAGTATTTTGCAATGAACTTAAAACAAATGCATTATTTTCAACAGAATCTTTAATAATCAATTTACGTAAATCTTTTTTTTCAAAATTACTTTTTGAGTATAAAACATTTAGCTCTTTATCAAAGATAAAAAAATTAGTCTCAAAATTGAATTTGAAATTCTTAATACTGTTCAATACTTTTTTACTTATATAAATGATTTGATTTTTCAATTCCATATTCATACCTCATACTTGTTCCTAAAATGAAATAACCTGTTTACTCTCCTCGTTTCACAATAAACTATTTTTGGTTGTGGTGGGTTCCAAAAATGACGACTGTTGTTTCAGAAATGATACCGGGGGTATGAGGATGCGGCGTTTCCCGATAACTAGCCTTTTCAGATCCCGCAAAGGCGCAGTTAGGGGAATTCTATTAAATATAAGAAGGGCATGTTTTGAATAATCTTTTTTCAAAACATGCCCTTTATTTCATTACAAATTATTTTATTTAAATGGATATATTTGCATCCAAGGTGAAACCATAACCGTAACATTCATCTTACTTATTATATGTCTAACTGGCTGTGGGAGCAGCAATTCGAGCTTTGGAAGTGAATGTGACCAAAGATTATAACCAGAATCCTTCAAAAAGAAATCGAGGAGTACAAACAATGTGGGCAATGATTGGAACAGTGTTTACTGGAGCTGTTATTTCATATTTCGAATTACCTCAACTTATTAAAAATAAATGCTGGAGGGAAATCTCCGTTTATATTCTATTGCTTTTAGTTGGCATGACGTTGAGTATTTTATTAATCAAAAATATTACCATTCCTAATCCCTTAGACTGGATAACAAAATTTTATGATCCCTTCACATCTTTCATGGAACGGATTCTGTCTTAGGGGGTTTACTTATCATGCTCGAGAAAGGAAAAATTAGCTCCGGAGAATTTCTTATATTGGTCATCATATTTACGATAGGAGGTTCGATACTTAATGTACCTGCTCTACTTGTTAAGATAGCGAAGCAGGATGCCTGGATTTCCTATATCATAACTACGCTCATCAGTTTGTGTTTTGTTTTCTTATATAATAAATTAGCCTCTATTTATCCATCTAAGACTTATGTCGAAGCTAATGAAAAAATATTGGGGAAATGGGTTGGGAAAACCTCGGCATTGCTCTTTCTTTTTTATATTTTGTATCTTTCGTCTGCTTTATTGTATGAAATAGGGAGTTTTTCAACGACACAAATTTTGGTTGGAACACCTATCGAAATGATTATGGTTCTTTTTTTATTGACATGCATAATCGGTGTACGGTTAGGATTAGAAGTCATCAGCCGAACTGCATTGATCTTTTTTCCTTGGATAGTATTTCTGCTTTTCATGTTATTTTTACTTCTTATCTCTGATATCAAAATAGAAAATATACAACCTATTTTTGAAGAAGGCATGAAACCAATTATTAAGGGATCATATCAAACTTTAGCACTCCCGTATGTACAGCTCGTTTTCTTTTTAATGATCATGCCATATGTAAATGAAAAGGATGAAATGAAAAAAAACTTATATCGAGGAACATTATTAGGAGGCATCGTTCTATTCTTGGTGATTATTTTCAGTATCCTCGTACTGGGTACTGATATTACCGCCCTACAAAAAAATCCTTCTTATAGATTAGGAAAGTTGTTGAGTGTTGGTAATTTTTTTGAACGTATTGAAGTCATTGTAGCCATCATTTGGATTCTTTCCGTGTATTTCAAGCTAACGATTTGTTATTATGGACTCTCTCTGGGGTTAGCTCAAGTACTAGGATTAAAAAATCACAAAATTCTTCACTTCCCATTAGCATTTTTAATTTTTGCATTCTCCATCATTACACATCCAGATACAGTACATAGTCGAAACTTTACTTCAAAAGCGTGGACGCCATTTTCCTTAACCATTTGTTTTCTGCTCCCGGTGTTATTGTTAGTGATAGGAAGATTGAAAAAAAAGCGTTCCATTTCAAAGGCGACCAAAGGATGTTAAAAAAAATTCAATTACTGCCTTTGATCCTCAACAAATGCAGGGGTGATTGGCTTTCATTTGTCAGGAACTTCTATGACGAAAAACTTGTTAAATGTCTGCCTAAGGATGGTGACACCATGTCAGATTCCACTATAAACGACTCAGATAAAATGATTTCTCCCTAATGAAAAAGCCTTGGTATTTATAGGCTTTTTTTAGATTGGATCATACCGAGATTGCACCCAACCACAGCATTCTATTGTTCCCTACGCCTATCTAATAGTTCTGCAGCTTGTAGCTTTTTCTCCCGCTATATTGAAGAGAGGTAATCTGAAGGCGTATGTCCCAAATGTGACATGTTTGTTTCCATGTTCTTGATTAGCGCGTTCTTGATTAGCGCAAATAGGATTATCGGTGTTAATCGTAAAAACAAAATTCGACAAGGATTTCATGGCTGGTGTAAGATGAATGAAAAAGCCAGAAATGGGGTGAATGCTTTGGTTGATTTATTACCGTCGCTGTTTGAAAAAGTTGGGATCATCGTAATTGCTGCATTCCTGCTTTCTTATATGAAACCCTTTCGGCAAATGATAGGCCATGAACATGAAATGTCAAAGAAAATCATGTTTATCGCACTTTTTGGAACATTCGGCATCATAAGTAACTATACAGGAATCGAAATCGGGAATCATGCCATGCCAGAGGGTGATTGGCATGCTGAGATTGCTCCCGATAATGCGATTGCCAATACACGGATCATGGGCGTGGCTATCGGCGGTCTGCTTGGGGGCCCATTTGTTGGGTTAGGAGTAGGTTTGATTGCGGGGCTTCACCGTTATTTTCTCGGGGGTTTTACGGCGGGAGCTTGTGCGATCGCCGCGATTTTGGCTGGGGTCTTATCGGGGTTTTTGGGGAAAAGGCGCCGAAAGCATGGGACGATCACCCCTTGGTTTGCTCTTCCCATTTGCATGACCTTGGAAGCGATCCAAATGGGCATCATCCTGGTGACTGCCAAACCATTTGAAAGGTCGTGGGAGCTCGTACAAGTAATCGGACTTCCAATGATCATCATCAACGGTTTCGGGACTTTACTATTCATGCTCATCATTCAGTCGATCACGAGGGACGAAGCACGGACGCGGGCGGTACAAACGAATCTTGCGTTCCTGATTGCTGATCAGACATTGCCCTTTTTCCGGCAAGGTCTGAATCAAACTTCATGCAAGAGAATCGCCCAAATCATCTTGGGGCTGACTGAAGCCGACGCCGTGGCCATTACCAATGAACATAGTGTACTTGCCCATGTGGGTGCTGCGTCAGATCACCATGTCCCTAAGGTGGGAATAGCGACAGGCTTAACGAAAAAAGCACTTGAACAAGGAAAAATCATCGTGGCCAAAACAAAAAAGGATATTTATTGTTTTCATGATCAATGCCCATTGCAAGCGGCAGTGGTCCTGCCGTTGCAGGTCCAACAGAAAACGGTCGGGACTTTGAAGATGTATTTCAAGCATCCGGATAAATTAAGCCAAGTGGAACAAGAGTTAGCTGAAGGGTTGGCAAAACTATTTTCTACTCAATTGGAACTCGCTAAAGCGGAAATGCAAACGAAATTATTGAAAGATGCTGAAATTAAGGCATTACAGGCACAGGTCCACCCTCATTTTTTATTCAATGCAATCAATACGATATCCGTTTTATGCCGGACGGATGTCGAGAAGGCAAGAAATTTATTGCAGGAGCTCAGTGCCTTCTTTCGCTCTAATTTACAAGGGGCCCGACAAATACTGGTGCCGCTAGAAAAGGAATTGGAGCATGTCAACGCTTATTTATCCCTGGAGCAGGCACGTTTTCCAGATAAATATCATATCGACTATCGCATTGAGCCAAGGCTTAAGGAAGTTCTCATCCCTCCATTCACGTTGCAGCCACTTGTTGAGAATGCGGTACACCATGCATTTTCACACGTGAAAAGCAAAGGTGAAATCATCATTCACGCATACTTTAAGGACGATACGATGCGCATTGTTGTGGAAGATAACGGAAAAGGGATTTCAAGCGGGAGAATAGATGAATTGGGTAAGCATGCTGTAGAATCGATTAAAGGTACAGGAACGGCCCTTCATAATATCAGTGAACGGCTGGAAGGGATCTATAAAGGCCATGCCAGCCTCACGATAGAAAGTGAAACGGGGCACGGAACACAAGTGAAAATATCAATACCACTCAACGAAAAAGGAGCATAAGTCAACGATGTTGAAAGCATTTATCGTAGAGGATGAACCACTGGCAAGAGATGAATTGAAATATCTACTGAAGAGAAGCAGGCAAGTTGAAGTCGTGGGTGAGGCCGAGGGGATGGAAGATGCCATGAGGGATATCTCCCGTCTTAAGCCTGAACTTGTCTTTTTGGACATTGAGCTTGCAGAGGGCAATGGTTTACATTTGGCTAAGCAATTGGCGGAACTTGACCCGGCACCATCGCTCATTTTTGCGACCGCCTATGATGAGTTTGCCCTCCAAGCCTTCGAGTTATATGCATTTGATTATCTATTAAAGCCATTTAATGAAAAAAGGATTCGTCAAACATTGGATAAGCTCATGAAGCAGCGTCAAATTGGGGAAGATGAATCAGGGACAGCACCTCCCGCCAGCCGAACGGCGGTGGAACAGACAGGTAAATTGCCTGTAGTGATAGATGATCGGATCGTTCTGATCGACCGGGACACTATTTTATTCATTGGTCTCATGGAAGGAAAGACGATCATTAAAACCGAAGAAAATGAATATAAAATCGGTGACCCTCTCATCGTGCTTGAAAGGAAGCTCGATAAGCGCTCATTTTTACGGGTGCATCGCGGTTTTATCGTGAATGTCATCCATATATCGGAAATACAGCCTTGGTTCAACTCGACTTATAATCTCATTATGAGTGACGGATCAAACATTCCGGTAAGCCGCACGTATGTGAAGGAGCTAAAGCAGCTTATTGGTTTTTAAAAATTTTCATAATTCTGCATTTTAGCTTCTTCATAATGCAGTCCATCCCCCGATATCTGCATTATAGCTTGAAAACCCATTGAAGCCGCTTTCATTGTGATATCATTTTTTTACGATGTAAGAAATAGAGGGGGTTCAAATATGAATGCGGTTACAATTGTCATAGGCTCCATTTGTATATTAATGATTGCCTACCGTTTATACGGGACATTCATAGCACTCAAAGTATTAAAACTCGATGATTCCAAGCCGACTCCGGCCCATAAATTAGAAGATGGAAAAGATTATGTTCCAACAAATAAATGGGTGGCATTCGGCCACCATTTTGCAGCCATTGCAGCGGCTGGTCCTTTGGTGGGGCCGATCCTTGCTGCACAATTCGGCTATTTGCCAAGTTTATTATGGCTTTTGATCGGGGCTGTAATCGGGGGAGCCGTCCATGATGCCGTCGTGCTTTTCGCGTCGATGCGTAAAGACGGCAAATCCCTTTCGGAAGTTGCGAAAGAAGAACTTGGACCTGTAGCAGGTTTCTGTACAGGACTTGCGATGCTTTTTATCATTACGATCACGATGGCAGGACTTTCAATGGTCGTTCTGCATGCTTTGGAAAATAATCCATGGGGAACGTTTGCTGTCGGGATCACCATCCCCATCGCCATGGGGGTAGGGCTTTACCATAAAAAAACCGGCAACCTGAAAGGGGCGACCATCGTCGGGTTCGCGCTCATCATGGCCGGGATTTTACTTGGTCCGAACATTCAAGGAACGGCACTTGGTGAATTATTGACACTTGAAGCGAGCACACTTGCCATCATTTTGCCGATCTATGCTTTCTTCGCTGCCGCATTGCCTGTTTGGCTGCTGCTGGCACCTCGTGATTACTTGAGTACATTTATGAAAATCGGTGTATTTGCCGCATTGATTATCGGCGTTTTCGTGGTGAATCCTGAAATCCAATTTCCTGCGTTTACCGAATTCATTAATGGCGGGGGCCCGATTGTAGCCGGTCCTGTTTGGCCATTCATTTCAATAACCATCGCCTGTGGGGCGATTTCAGGATTCCATGCATTTGTCGGATCAGGCACAACTCCAAAAATGTTAAACCGTTGGAGTGATATCAAATCCGTTGGTTTCGGAGCGATGCTTGTCGAATGTGTCGTTGCCATCATGGCTTTGATTGCTGCGGTTTCGCTGCAGCCAGGGGATTATTTTGCGATTAACTCTTCACCTGAAGTGTTTCAAACTTTAGGTATGGAAACCGTACATCTTAACGAACTTAGTGAAGAAATCGGCATTGATCTGGAGGGACGGACAGGCGGGGCAGTTACACTTGCTGTCGGCATGACCTATATTTTTACCGAAATACCCTTCTTTGACAAACTGGCTTCGTTTTTCTTCCAATTCGTCATCATGTTCGAGGCGGTGTTCATATTAACCGCAATCGATTCGGGGACACGTGTTGCCCGTTATTTAATCCAGGACTTCTTCGGGGAGTTCTATAAACCATTAAAAAGGGTCGACTGGTTGCCGGGTAACATCTTCGCCAGCGCGTTAGCCTGCTTTATCTGGGGATATCTACTTTACTCTGGGGACATTGGTTCGATCTGGGCACTCTTTGGCGTATCCAACCAGCTCATGGCTTCGATTGGACTCATCATCGGTGCGACCGTCGTATTGAAAATTGCAGACAAACGCTGGTATATCTGGACATGCCTCGTACCCCTTGCCTACTTATATGTAACGGTTAATGTAGCAGGGTACTGGATGGTGAAAAACGTATACCTGAACCCGGACTCTGCAGGATTCAGCATCTTGAACGGAATATTATCGATCACCATGTTATGCCTAGGATTGGTCATTCTCATTTCGGCCTTGAAAAAATGGCGGGAGCTTTGGAAAATTCCGCAAGCGGAACTACTGAAAAGATCAGCATAAGCATAAAAAGATCCGGGCGGAAGCTGCCCGGATTTTTGTTCGTTGCGAATGTTAGAAAATGCTCTCATTTTCGTTTTCCTTAAAATTAGACACAAAAACCTGAAAAAGGAAAGTATCAATAACCCCAACTTTGTTAATGATAGCAAATGAGGAGGTGTGATAAGATGGCAAAAGATGTTCTATGTGAAGTGAATAATTGTAAATTTTGGGATTCTGGAAACAAATGCAGTGCAGAAGCTATTTATGTTGTAAGTCATAAAGGGAATCAAGCATCAAATAGCAAAGAAACGGATTGCAAAACATTTGATCCAGAAATTTAAACCATCGGGGGTAACCATCAAACTGGTTACCCTTCTTTCATATTTATTATTGATAATAAAAATCATTTTCATTCAAGATTATAGAAATTCATTTTAATTTTCTTCATGAATAGGATATTTGGGCGATATATACGTGAGTTTGATCGATATACTCGTGAATTCGCACTATACCCGTGAAACGCAATTTACACATGAATTTGAGCTACATACCTTGAATCCTTCATTTCTTTACTTTTGAAATGGTGAGCCCATCACCGATTGGAATAAGCAGGGATTCCAATTTAGGATGATTGGCTACAGTTTCATTGAATGACTTCATAAATGCAGTATAATGTTTAGGTTTAGCATCCTGATCTGCGACACTGCCTCCTGCAAGTACGTTATCCATGACGATTAAAGCACCCGGTTCTGCCAGTTTAATGCAATATTGCAGGTAATTTTCATAATTGTCCTTGTCAGCATCTATAAAGAAAAAATCAAATTTCTTGTTATCACGAACGAGTTTTTCCAGGCTTTGCAGAGCTGCTCCGGTCATATATGATACTTGATCGCCAAAGCCAGCTTTGGATAGATTGCCATAAGCTAAATTTGCGTAATCCTCCTTTAATTCAAGGGAGGTTAATTTTCCTTCGTTGCCGAATCCCCTGGCAAGGCAAATCCCGCTATAGCCCCCAAGAGCGCCTATTTCCAAAACATTTTTAGCTCCTGAAATGGATATAAGCATAGTAAGTAGTTTTCCAGATGAGGGAGATACCGATATGGACGGCATTCCGTTTTCTTGTATGGACGTAATGACTTCTTCCAAAATGTCATCTTTGATATAAAACACTGAATCGATATAACTGTTAATTTGTTTCATTCATTTCCATTCCTTTCTCACCATTATTGGAAGTTTCCTTCTTATCGGCTGCTTCATTTTCTTGTATTTCAAATAATTGAATGAATTCGTTGATTAACATATCAATGGCTTTTAATTCACCGACTAAGATTTGATTAATGGATTGAAATTCTGGTTTATCTAACTGTTCCTTAATGGTTGAACGTTTAAGATTCATCATTTCTAAAAAAGAAATTGCTCTTCCGCGGCGAAACGTTTTTGGGCCACGATGGTGTGAACCATGCTCTTTTCCTTTGAAATACTCACTACCGTGATGTCCATCTTTTTTGAATTTTTCATTTCTCATGTAAAAACCTCTTTCTGTGTATACGTTTGTATACAATTTTTATCCTAGGTTAAATGTATACATATGTATACAAAGTGTCAACTGATAATCAAATAGAAAATCAAAATGCAGTTTATAAAAAGTTTGTCTAAATTGTGAATTCGTTATTAAGAGAAGTAAAAAAGTACTTACATCTAAAGAAATTTTTTTGCTATAGTTACAAATAGACCGGTTGGTATGGCGGGGGTGTGCTACGGAAATGGATACAAAATCGTTGATAATCGACCATGCAACGATTCTTTTTCAACAAAAAGGATATAAAGGTGTTGGACTAAGCGAAATCTTAAAAGTATGTAATGTTACGAAAGGTTCGCTTTATCACCATTTTCCTAATGGAAAAGAGGAATTATTAATTGCTTGCCTTCATTCTTTGAATGAAGTAATTACGATGGATATCGTGGATATTTTTGAACGATATCCGACAACGTTAGAAGCGACAAATTCTATGATTGAAAAGTTAATCGTCAATTTAGAAAGTGAAGGGACGATTACGGGTTACACATTTAGCAGCATGGTAAGTGAAATGGCCACATTAAGCGATCCTGTACGAAAGGCTTGCGCCGAACTATATGCGAAAATTCAAGGGATTTATTTTAAAAAGCTAATGGAAGATGGATATTCAAAAGAGTTAGCTTCCAATATTGCATTGATGATGACAGCCTCTATCGAAGGGGCAATGATGCTTTGTTTGGCCGAAACATCGGCAAAGCCGCTAAAAGTAATTTCGCAATTGTTACCCAATATATTGAAGGAGTTTTAACAAGTGGATAATAAAAATATTAAAACAGGACCGATAATGGCTGCTCTTTTGGTAGCAGGCTTTGTTGGGCTATTTAGTGAAACCGCATTGAACATCGCCTTAGGTGAATTGAGCCACATTTTTGGCGTGGATGCGACGACAATACAGTGGCTTGCAACAGGCTACTTTTTAACGCTTGGTATTTTAGTGCCAGTAACAGGAATTTTAATGCAAAAATTCACGACACGCCAAATGTTCATGGCGTCTTTATTTTTTTCGGTCATCGGAACGGTCATCGCTGCAGTAGCGCCGGTTTTTAGCGTGTTATTGACAGCCCGTGTCATTCAGGCAGCTGGACTGGCGATCATTTTGCCGTTGACGCAAAGTGTCATTTTCACGATTTTCCCACCGAATAAACGAGGCGGGGCAATGGGTGTGATGGGCTTAGTCATCTTGGCGGGTCCCGCATTCGGTCCTACATTAGCAGGGATGATTTTAGATACGTTATCATGGCCTTGGATATTCTGGTTTACGATTCCGTTCTTGTTGTTCTCGCTTATCTTTGGCTATATCTATATTCCGAATGTCAATGAAACTCGACAAGTATCAATCGATATCGTGTCAGTTGTGTTATCGACGATTGGTTTTGGTGGAGTTGTATACGGTGTAAGTGTAGGCGGGGATCATGGTTGGACGGATATGACGGTAATTGGCACGATCATCGTTGGTTTGATCGCTCTCATTCTCTTTGCAATCCGTCAAACGAAGATGGAAAACCCAATGTTGAATTTAAAAGCATTCAAATACCCACTATTTGTACTGGGCCTTGCGATGAACATGATTACATTCCTTAACATGTTATCGATGCTGGTAGTGTTACCAATGTATATGCAAATGGCGTTATTGGTGTCTGCGTTCGCTACTGGGCTGATCATGCTGCCAGGCAGTCTATTAAACTGTGTTTTTGCCCCAATAATCGGCAAGCTATTTGATAAATATGGACCTCGTGCCGTGATTACACCAGGAACGATTCTAGTTGTCATTGGCTACGGGCTATATGCAATGTATGGAACAGACACAGCACTATGGATCATGGTTGTTACGCATATCGTGATGATGCTTGGTATAGGCATGGTACTTGCTTCAGTACAAACGAATACATTGAATGCATTGCCAAAACAGTTCTATCCGGATGGCATTGCGATTACGCAAACATCTCAACAAGTATCAGGGGCAATTGGGATAGCGGTCATGGTTTCGCTATTCTCTGCGAACCAAAATGGCTACATGACTGATGTGGCAAATGATTTACCGGCAGCTGCTGCCTCAGGTTCATCACTTGTATTTAAAATTAGTTTGATTTTCGCCATCGTGAATGTGGTGCTTTCATTGTTCATGAAAAAACCGAAATAACATCTGCTCAAAAGTACAAATTAGATTATGAATAGAAAAACAGATCACCATTCCAACGGGTGATCTGTTTTCAATTTTGAACTTTACTAAGTAAGTCCAAAAGCTGTTGTTTTTCCGTCTCATTCAAGTTGGCAAACTGTGATGCCTGAAAATGCTCTTGTTTTGGAACAACTTCATGGAAAAACTCTTTTCCTTCCTCAGTCAATGAAAGGTATTTTGTTTTCCATTCCTGTTCCCGTTTAATCAATCCCAACTCTTCCATTTTCCTTAATAGTTGAGTGATATTGCCTTTTGTCACAAAAAGCTTGTTTGCCAGTTCTTGCTGAGACAATCGTTCATGGGAACCTACCTGAACCAAGATATCGAATTGGGCTGCCGATAGATTCCATTTCTTTAAATGTTGATTGGATTCCCGGATACTCTGGTTATATATACGTGTTATTCGGAACCATAACATTAAACCTAGTCGTTCCTCATTAATAGATGTAGAGGGATTCGTTGTGTTTTCTTTCATGAATGTCACCTCATTCTTTCTTTGTCACAATCAGTTTATGAATAAACTAATTTGGTGTCAAATGCAAAAACTTCCATCTTCGATACAAAGAAACCAGTATTATCGTTTGATACTGGCTTCTTTGATTCCTTTATTATGTGGTCGTTAGTTTAGCAAAGATGATAAAAAACAGTGTTAGTTCGCCTATTATCACAATATTCGGTACCACGACAAACAAATTAAAAATAAAAAAGACTGCTAAAATCCCTAAGAATAACCCTAAATGATATATTTGCAACCGCTGGTGCTTATGTCTATATTGGTGGAAAACAAAAGTGGTTGAAATGAAATAGAGCAATACGGAACCAAACACAAAATAGAGGATAAATGAATAATGGACCTCATGTAAAAACAATAATCTGATGGCTGCTGCAATCATGCTTATAGACATTAAAATAAACAGATGACCGTAAATGATGATTTGGCCGGAAGATTGTACAGACTTATCGACTTTCTTCTCCATGTTATCGAAATATTGCCACCACATAGCTATTATCAAGGCAAATGAAAAGATGGAAAAGGCTATCGAATCCCAATTTCCTTGTTTAGGTTGAATTACCGCAAGGGTGCTGATAAGAGCTTCCCCAAAGAGAATGATGGTAAATAGACCAAAGCGTTCCAACAAGTGGGCCGTATTTGTAGGAACCTTTTCTAAGCACTTTCTTCCAAGGATTGGGATAATGATATCGATGAGGATGCCCAAATACAGCACAGCATATCGAAGCCAAGAATCAAAAAGGACGGAGAATAATGAAATGGCGATCCCAATCCAAAAATACCTTCCCAAAAAGAGTGCTGCCTTTTTTCGAACTCCCTCTTCTATCCGCTGTGCAACAAGATATTGGATAGCAGTCACGGCTCTTAAGCCAATATAACCAATTAAAAAAGAAAGATAATAAGGATCAAAATCAGCTGATAAGCTTGATGTCATAATTAGGACAAAAAACATTTGCAGTATCAAAAATAGCCGTTGATGAAATACATCCTTTCCAAACCGGTTAATAAATATGGTTTGCCCTACCCAAGCCCACCAGATAGGAATAAAAATCAACACGAACTTAAATAAATACTCTGGATGGATATATCCATCTTCAACATGCAGTAAAACATGAGTGGCGCCCGCAACGGCCGCCACAAATAACAAATCATAAAAGAGCTCTAACCATGTAACTTTCTTTTCATCCATTTCTGCACGCCTCCCAATCGCCTTATAGTTTATAGTATGTTGTAAATATTCAGAAAATGGAAGAGGGACTTTAGAGCACGGAATTTAGAATTCATGATCAATTTTAGGAAGTTCTTTTTACCCAGCTATTATGTTTTGCCATATTTAGTGATTAGGAATAACGTCACTTTTTTACTGTTGGTATATTATGGTATTATAGGAGATGATTTCAAAAAGGGAGGGAAGTAGATGACCAGAACCATCGGCCTTATTTGCGGCAGTTTACGGGAAAATTCTTATAATCGAATCATTGCTCAATCATTGACGGATATGGTTGATTCTTATCAATTTCGCTGGATCGAAATTAATGATCTTCCGTTGTTTAATGAAGACTTAGAAATAAGTGGCGTCCCAGAAACAGTGACATCATTTAAATCAGCCATTCAGGACGTTGACGGTATCATTATCGTAAGTCCAGAGTACAATTCTGGAATACCAGGCGTATTAAAAAATGGATTGGACTGGGCATCAAGACCTCGAGAGTCCGCCGTTCTTGCCAAAAAACCAGTTGGACTGATTGGGGCTACTCCTGGTGGAATGGGTACTGCATTTGCTCAAATGCAAATCAGGCAAATACTAGAAGCCATGCAAGTGCATGTTCTCCCATTTCAAAAAATGCTGATATCGCAAGTACATAAAAAGATTGATTCTGATCGGAAAGTGCTTACTGACGATCAAACAAAACGTTATCTTGAGCGATATTTACAACAATTCATTCATTGGATCGATAACACTCCAGTTCTAGATTAATATAAAAAGACAGAGTATTAGCAATAATCAATGATTCTTATAATATATGTTTGACAAGCTATAAGTTTATAGATAAACTTATGGCGGAAGTCAGTTAAGTTATAAACTGACTGGAACCAACGAAGGAGTTGGGGGGAATTTCCCTACATATGAACTTTCTTCGATGCTTTAATAAAAGGAGGACTTTAAAAATGTCTGATCTCTATTCTCGTCTTTCCAAAGATGATGCTGCCGTTCTTCTAGTGGATCATCAAACCGGTCTTATTTCCGGGCTAGTGCGTGATTATGGTGTTGATGAATTCAAGAACAATGTTATGGCTCTTGCCAACACCGCCAAGTTTTTTGATTTACCAGTTATTTTAACAACAAGCTTTGAAAACGGACCAAACGGACCGCTCATGCAAGAATTGGTAGAACTTTTTCCTCACGCACCAAAAATAGCTCGGCCCGGACAAATTAACGCATGGGATAATGAAGAGTTTGTTAAAGCAATCGAAGAAACTGGTAAAAAACAACTTATCATCGCGGGTGTAGTTACAGATGTCTGCGTTGCTTTTCCGGCTCTTTCCGCTTTGAACGCAGGTTATGAAGTATTCGCTGTCACTGATGCTTCTGGAACAGTCAGTAAACAGGTAGCTGATGCGGCATTATCGCGTATGGCCCATGGTGGTGTGCAGCTTATGAACTGGTTTAGCGTAGCTTGCGAATTACAACGTGATTGGCGCAACGATGTCGAAGGTTTTGGTGCTTTACTTTCCAGCCAGCTTCCTGGTTATCAAAACATAATCGGAAGCTATAGGGGAGCTCAGCGCGATTTCAGCAAGCAGATATAACTCTTATACAAATGATACTTTAGTAGAATAAAAGAGGGTACTTTTTGTTCCCTCTCAGACTGTAGGCAAACCCGATGAAAATCGAGTCTGCCTACAGTTTTTTTTTAGTATTAGGACAATTTGTCCATTCCAGGCACTCGCTTTCCGCGGGCGGTCCGCCCTCGGTGCTCTATCCTCCTTTAAAATATAGTCTGTATTGAAAATTGATTACATGCGGTATTGTGCACAAATGTTTAAAGAGTATATTATTGTGCAGTACCTATGACAACATTCGGACTTAGAAACGCTACATTTTTAATAAGAAGTGGGATATCGTAGAAGCAGGGAGAGGGATTGAGAATGTTTTTAGATGAAAGAAGCGCCAATTTACTAAAACTATTACAGCATTCGCCCATTTCAAAAATGAAAGAACTTGAAGCCCAAACAGGTCTGACGAGAAGGCAAATCCAATATGGTCTGAGCAAAGCGAATGACTGGCTCCAATTTCATGGATATCAACCGATTCAATATAATCGTGAAATGGGCTACTCCTTTTCTGAAACAATCAAGGATGAAGAATTGAATGTAAAACTGACAAAACGCAATTATATATTTTCAGAGACAGATAGGGAAAAAGTTTTTTACCTCATGATCCTGTTAAGCCAAGAGGAATTGTCCGTCTATCATTTCCAGACGATCACCGGGCTTTCACGAAATACGGTGTTGAAGGATTTAAAAAGTCTTAAAGAGAAAAACAGGGACATATCGCTCAAGATACAGTATTCCAAACAAGATGGCTACGTGGTGATTGGGGAAAGCCGAGTAAAGAGATATATCATTGAACGTCTCGTGCATGATGTACTGAATAGTCCCAATAGTGAATTGATCATGGAGTGCATATGGGGAAATCATGAAAAGCAAATCAGCTCGATCCGGTTACAGCTTGAAAGGATCGAACGTAAATTAGGCATCACCTTTACGGATGAACGGCTTCATGAACTAAGCTATTTATTTCTATGTACAGATCAGCTCATAGGAAAAGGGGAAGAGTTACAGGCCGACGAGAGTTGGGCTCCGTTTGTTGCGACGGAAGAATACAAAATGGTTGAGGAAATGACCAGAACGAATGCCTTTCAATCAGTATGGAGCGAAACGGAAAACTTATATGCAACCTTACATTTACTGAGCATGAATCGAACGAAGGACATTTCCCCTCTTAAGGATGATGAAGTCATTCAACACCTTTTGCAGCAAATCGTGGAAGAGTTCGAGAGGCTGGCATTTGTTCACCTGAAAGACAAAGAACAGCTATGCCAACAATTATACGTTCATTTTAAACCGGCATATCATCGCCTGCGGTATGGTCTCCCGCAAATGAACCCGATGACGGGACGGGTGCAGAAGGTCTATCCTGAACTGCACCATTTGACAAAAAAATCCCTGTGGGTGTTGGAGAAAGAGATTGGCCGTCCAGTATCAGAAGAGGAAGTGGCATACTTCACGATCTATTTTGGCGGATGGCTGCGCAGGCAAGGGACCACATTGGATGATCGAAAACGGGCGATTGTCGTATGCCCGAATGGTATTGGCATCAGCAATATCCTCATTTATACATTGAGGGAATTATTTCCGGATATTTTGTTCCTGGATGTTCTGTCAGTAAGGAAAGCGGCTGAATACCCACTGTCGTACGATCTTGTTTTTTCAACGGTGCATATGAGAACAAAAGCGGCATTATTTGTTGTACCGCCCATTTTGGAAATGCAGGACAAACATACATTGCGCCAGCAGGTCATGCAGGAATTGTATGGATATACGACGGAAAGTGTGGATGTTGCAGCTTTATTAAAAATCATTTCCAAGTATGCAACCATCCATGAAAAGGATCAGCTTGAAAAGGCTTTGAAGTCGAATGTGTATACCCATACACCAAAAATAAACCAATTTTCTTTAAAGGAGGCGGAGAAGCCTGTGTTAGAAGAACTGCTCAATATGCAAACGATTCAATTACAGCAGCATGTTTCCGATTGGAAAGAAGCCATTCAAGTAGCGGCCAAGCCTCTCGTGGACTTAGGAACCGTCGAGGAACGATATGTGGATGCAATGATCGAGGCGATAGAAACGAATGGACCATATGTAGTGATAACACCTGGAGTGGCGATTCCCCATGCACGTCCGGAGCAGGGGGTCAGGTCTTTATCCATGAGTTTGCTGAAATTGGATGAAGCCGTTGACTTTGCGCCGGATAAACCGGTTCGCCTGATTATCATTTTGGCGGCCGTGGATAACGATTCGCATCTGCGGGCATTGATCCAGCTCACTCAATTATTGAATGAACCAGCCAATATAGAAGAAATCTTACGCACTTCAAATAAATCGGTCCTTATGGAGTACGTTCATAAATATTCGAAGGAGGAAGCGGAATGAAAATCATGGTAGTATGCGGGAACGGATTGGGAAGCAGCTTCATCATGGAGATGAATGTGAAGAAAGCATTGACGGAAATGGGGAAGACGGCCGAGGTGGATCATACGGATCTGGCATCCGCAAAAACGGTTCAGGCGGATATTTTCCTGGGAGCGGCGGATATTGTCGGTCAGCTGGATGATGGAACCCGTACGATCGTCACACTGGAGAACATGATGAGCATCCCTGAAATCAAATCTAAATTGGAAATGCATGTAGGATAAAAAAAGGAGAGATTGATATGAAGAAAATCATGGTAGTATGCGGAAACGGATTGGGAAGCAGCTTCATTATGGAGATGAATGTGAAGAAAGCGTTGACGGAAATGGGGAAGACGGCCGAGGTGGATCATACGGATCTGGCATCCGCAAAAACGGTTCAGGCGGATATTTTCCTGGGAGCGGCGGATATTGTCGGTCAGCTGGATGATGGAACCCGTACGATCGTCACGCTGGAAAACATGATGAGCATTCCTGAAATCACATCGAAATTAGCTTCACATCTATAAGAAGAAAACATAAAGAAGAGGGGGAGAGGCAATGCTGGAACTAATCATGAATGACATCTTGGGTACACCTTCCATACTTGTGGGGCTGTTTGCCCTCATTGGACTGCTGTTACAGCGGAAATCCAGTGCGGATGTTGTATCTGGAACGCTAAAAACCGTCATGGGCTTCATTATCATTGGAGCGGGAGCGGCAGTGCTCATTGGCGCCCTTGATATATTCAGTAAAATGTTCGATCATGCATTCAATGTACAAGGTGTCATACCGAATAACGAAGCCATTGTCGCAGCCGCCCAAAGTGATTTTGGGACTTCGACTGCACTAATCATGGTTTTTGGTATGGTTGTCAATGTTTTGCTAGCTCGTTTCACGCCATTTAAATATATATTCTTAACGGGACATCATACCTTATTCATGGCTTGTTTACTTGCAGTCACCCTATCGGTCGGCGGGCTCAACGGATTTCCGCTTATCTTGGTCGGTTCCATTCTATTAGGAGTATGCATGGTGATGTTCCCTGCCCTCCTTCAGCCATATGTAAGGAAGATTACCGGAAGCGATGATTTTGCCATCGGCCATTTCGGGACAATTGGATATTTTGTATCCGCGACTGTTGGAAAATGGTTTGGAAATAAGGAAAAAACGACAGAGCAAATCAAGGTTCCTAAATCTTTAGGATTCCTGAGGGATACATCAGTCGCTGTATCGCTTACGATGACGTTGTTCTTCGTGATCGTCGCATTGTTTGCCGGACAGAACTATATTGAAACGGAATTATCCGGCGGTTCGAATTTTATCGTATTTTCTTTCATCCAGGCGATAACATTTGCTGCAGGAGTCTACATCATCCTTGCGGGGGTTCGGATGTTAATTGCTGAAATCGTCCCTGCATTCAAAGGGATTGCCGATAAAGTGGCGCCGAATACAAAACCTGCATTGGACTGTCCGACCATCTTTCCATTCGCTCCAAATGCAGTGATCATCGGGTTCCTATTCAGTTTCTTGGCTGGACTATTATCCATGTTCATCCTTCCGGTACTTGGATTGAAAGTAATCGTTCCAGGGCTCGTACCGCATTTCTTCACCGGAGCTGCAGCAGGTGTATTTGGAAATTCCACAGGAGGCAGACGCGGAGCGATGCTTGGATCCTTTGCCAACGGGCTCATCATTAGTTTCCTGCCGGCGATACTCCTGGTCTTCTTGGGGGATGTAGGTTTTGAAGGTACCACATTTGGTGATTCGGACTTCGGTGTGGTCGGTCTCTTCATCCTAAGCGTCATGAAACTTTTAGGATTATCCTAAACTGTTATACTGTTAAGGTAGATGAACAAAAATAAATGAATGAAACCAACAGCCTAAGATCTTATAGATAATGGGCTGTTGGCATTTTCATCATCATACGGATTCTTGAGGTGATTTGCATGACCAACAAGGCAATAGTGCTAGATTTGGATGGCACGACATTAAACGAAAGAAATACTGTGAATGAGACGCTGGAACAATACATAGGCGAACTTAGGGAAAGCGGTAAGCTGATTTTCATTGCAACAGGAAGAACGCTGGAAGAAGTGAGGGACGTTTTGCCGTCCGGCATGGAAGCCGATGGAATGGTGACTGCCAATGGAATGTCCGTATTCATCGGAAAGCAACAGATTGTCGAACACGCCCTGTCGACGGAACTTGTGGAAGAATTGGTAGCCAAAGCAGGAGCAGAAGAGATTTATTACGAAGTTCATCCGAATGATGGAACACGGATGGCATTACTTAAAGATAAAGACTATATGGTTAAACAAGGTTTGATGCCAAAACCTGAGACAGTCGATGAAAATGAATGGCTATCAAGACAGGATGCAGTGGAAGACAAAATAAGATGGTCAGAACAACTGGACATTAGCAGCGTAGCCAAAATCTACTTTTTCAGCAATGAAATGAATACGATTCGAGAATGGAAAGCGGAGTTGGGGAAAATCAAGCAGTACAATGCCTTTACCACAGCTTCCTCCACTCATCATAATGTAGAAGTGACCGTGGAAGGGATCACAAAAGCAACAGGCGTTCAACTGCTACTGAAACATTTCCAGCTAGCACCGGAAAATATCCTGGCAGTAGGCGATGGTGAAAATGACCTCCCGCTATTTAAACTCGCCGGGCATTGCGTGGCCATGAAAAATGCCACTGACCTGGTCAAAGAACAAGCCGATGAAGTGACGGAGTATTCATATAGAGAAGATGGACTGTATCGCTTTTTGAAGGGAAAGTTTCACTAAAATAACCTGGAAGGCAAAGAGGACCAATCTTGTTTGTAAAATTTGAACGTTGATCGGAAAGCGAGTGCCTGGAGTGGAAAACAACGATTTATGTAAGCTCAATTAATGTTTGTCTACAGTCCGGAGCCCATCTTTAGAGATGGGCTCTTCCTTCTATAGGAAGATAAGATAAGCAACAAACGCTGTTTCATTCACTTTAGATCCTCCTATTTTGCGAAAAGTGCAACCTGAAGCAATTCAAACCCAAAACAGTTCCATAACTGAAAGTAAAATTTTAAATATTATGATATATTAAAGGAAATTCATAATGTTTATTTGATATAAATTTGTTATTTTAGTTTCCTAGGATAACAATTTCTAGACATGGAAAGGATTAATGAAGCATGAAGAGAGTGACGACAGAAGATGTGGCAAAAATAGCGGGTGTTTCACAATCAACAGTCTCCAGGGTTTTAAATGATTATCCCTATATTAAGAAAAATACGCGTGACAAGGTTCTTGCTGTAATTAATGAGCTGGGATTTACAAGGGATGAAATTGCCAGAAGCCTCGTTGAAAAAAGAACCAAATCAATAGGTTTAATATTAGGGAGCATTTCAAATCCATTCTTTGCCGAAACGGCGGAAGTCATCATAGAAAGGGCACAAGAATTAAAATATGATGTCATCGTCTACAACACGGGGCATAAAGATGAAAACTTGGAACAAGCCATTAATTTGCTGATTGGCAAAAGGGTTGAGGGAATCATCCTTACAAGCGTTAGTAAAAATTATACTGATAAAATCAAGAAGTTACATGATAATGGATTTCCCGTATTATTATATAATAGTTTCCTCGATATCAAGGACGTTAACTTTATCGTAATGGATAATAATAAAGGTGCCAGGCTTGCTGTTCAGCATCTAATAAAATTAGGACATAAAAAAATAGCGAAAATATCCGGCCCATCCAAATACTTGGCAACTTATGAGCGAACGGTAGGTTATAAAGAAGAGCTAATGGAGAACGGATATGAAATTGATGATGGTTTGATTTTCAATAGCGAATTTTCCTATGACAAGATTTATTCATTTACAAAAAAACTGCTGAAAAAGAAAGACAGGCCGACTGCAATCATAGCCGCATCCGATCAGATGGCTCTCGCAGTCCTAGATGCAGCTTCAAGCCTGAAATTGAAAATTCCTGATGATTTATCCGTTGTTGGGTTTGATAATATAAGATTGTCCGCTAATGAATTTATAGGGCTGACCACAATATCTCAACAAATGGATCAAATGTCTTTAACAGCTTTGGAAAAATTAATTTATCTCATAGAAAATAAAGAAACATCATCTTCGTCGATACAAATTTTCCTTAAGCCTGAACTGATGGTCCGTAAAACAACAGGGCCAGCCCCCATACAAGATTAAGGGTAAAGGCCGGTTTTGGATTGGACCTTAAGTGTATTAACACTCCTTAAAAAGAAATCGGTCATTTTTAAAATTTTTAGACTAATATTATTTTTACTATTTACAAAAGTCAGAAAGTTGTTTATATTTTAATTTGTAATCGCTAACAATCATTTTGCAACATTTTGAATACGTATTCAAAATGAAAATGCAAAATGCCTGCGTGTACAAAAATCGCCTCGATGAGGTAAAGATAGGTGATAGATTGGATATAAATCATTTATTTAATTTAAACGGTAAAGTGGCCATCATTACAGGCGCAAGTAAAGGAATCGGTAAAGACTTAGCCCATTTGCTTGCGCAAGCTGGGGCCAATATAGCGATAGTTGCCCGCAATAAAGAGCAACTCGAAGAAGCAGCACATGAAATTGGTCAAACCGGTGCAAATGTTTTACCCGTTTCATTTGACTTAACTAAGGTTGATGAAACGGCGCAAGTAATGGAAGGCATAAACAAACACTTCGGTAAGATTGATATTTTAATAAATAATGCAGGAATAAACGTGGCAAAGCCAGCTGAAGTGTTGACATCGAAAGATTGGGATACAGTACTGGACATTAATTTAAAAAGTGTATTTTTTACGAGCCAAGCTGCAGGGAAGTATATGATCGGCCAAAAAAAAGGCAAGATCATAAATATGTCTTCGCAAATGGCATTCGTCGGTTATTACAAACGGGCTGCATACTCCTCCAGCAAAGGAGGAATTACACAGCTGACGAAAGCGCTTGCGATAGAGTGGGCTCCGCATCAAGTCAATGTCAATGCCATTGCTCCAACCTTCATTGAAACACCGATGACCAAGCCGATGTTTGAAGATGAAACGTTCAAAGAGGAAGTATTGAGTCGGATTCCGCTTGGCAGACTTGCTAAAACGAAGGATTTATTTGGCGGTGTGGTATATCTGGCATCAGATTGTTCAGATATGATGACAGGTCAAACATTGGTGGTTGATGGCGGTTGGACTGTCTGGTGAGTTTTTTTGAATACGTATTCAAAGGAGGATGAAAAATGTCAGCTGCTCAATATGTAATCCATGATTTTCGAATGCCGACAGTTTTCCGGGTTGGTGTTGGAGCATTTACGACGTTAGTAAAGGAAATAGAAGAGCTGGGAGCAAAGAAGGTTGCGATTGTAAGTGACAAAGGTCTTGAAAAAGTGGGCGTTGTTCAAAAAGTGTTGGATCACATTATGCCCCTTTCCATACCAACCATCACATATACGGAGATTGCGGGAGAGCCGACGTTTCAGCTATTGAAGGATGCCGTACAAACGCTAGATGCAGAAAAATGTGATTTAATCATCGGAATCGGCGGGGGAAGTGCGCTGGATGTAGCGAAAGCAACAGCAGCTTTATGCGGGAAAGGCGATATAACAAAATATATAAACGGCGAAAAAGTGGTTGAATCAAGAACCGTCAAAAGCATTCTTTTGCCGACGACTTCAGGAACAGGTTCAGAAGTGACGATGAATGCCATTTTCGGTGATGAAGAGCAGCAAGTAAAAAGGGGGATCGTAAGCCCGGTATTCCTACCGGATGTAGCGATCATCGATCCGGAATTGACCATTTCCTGCCCGGCACGAGTTACCGCGGCATCAGGGGTGGACGCCTTTACACATGCCATTGAATCTTATATTGCCATCAAGGCTACATCGCTTACGAAAGTTTATTCAGAGAAAGCAATGAAACTATTTCCTTCGAACATTAAGAGAGCTGTCCATAACGGAAATGATTTGGATGCACGAACCGGAATGAGCTGGGTAAGCTCGTTAGCGGGTGTGGCTCTAGCAAATGCAGGGGTTGGGGCGGTTCATGCACTGGCATATCCGCTAGGCGGTAAATATCATATTGAGCATGGGGTCGCAAATGCCCTTTTAATGCCATTTGTTTTCGAAGTGATTGGGAAAACATGCACGAAAGAAATGATAGATGTAGCGTCCTTTTTACAGCTGGGTGATTTCAAATCACAGCCAAGCGAAGCGTTAAAGGCAGTTGTTGATTATATGTATCAGCTTCTGGAAGATCTTGATTTACCTACATCGTTATCAGAGCTTGGGATTGAAGAGGACTCATTACCGATGCTGGCGGAACAGGCTGCAAAAATTGATCGCTTGCTATCGAATACTCCTTATAAGCTAAATGAACAAAAGATTCTCGGAATCTATCAAAGCGCCTTTAAGGGAAGGGTGGGAAACTAACTTGATCACAGCAAATTCCGATAAAAAGAGACTATACATTGGCGGCGAGTGGCTGGAAGGAAATGATCATTACGATCTTCTGTCTCCTTATTCCGGAAAAGTGATTGCGCAAGTGCCTTTGGCAGAAAAGGAAACCGTTCTAAACGCGATAGAATGTGCTGAACAAGGTGCAAAAGAAATGAAAAAGTTAACCGCCCTTGAGCGCTCAAATATATTGGAACGTGCAGCAGAAATTTTTAAGGAAAGACTTGAGGAATGTGCATTAATACTCGCTAAAGAAAATGCTAAGCCCTTGAAAACTGCAAGAGGCGAAATTTTACGCACGATTGAAACATACAAGTTTGCGGCAGAAGAGGCAAAACGGATTCATGGTGAAACGATTCCGATGGATGCCGCTAAAAATGGCAAAGGTCGTTTTGCTTATACCAAGCGTGAACCGCTTGGCGTTATTGCGGCCATCACACCATTTAACTTTCCATTTAATTTAGCGGCACATAAACTTGGTCCTGCCTTTGCTGCAGGCAACTCAGTCATTTTAAAACCAGCTTCACAGACACCGCTTAGTGCGTTGGCCGCAGCTGAAATTTTTGAAGCAGCAGGTTTACCTAAAGGCGCCCTGAATGTTGTCACAGGTAAAGGAAGCGTCGTCGGCGATGTATTGGTCACTGATCCGAGAATTAAAATGGTTACATTTACAGGAAGTGTTGAAGTCGGTTTGGGGATCAAAGAAAAAGCGGGCTTGAAAAAGGTGACATTGGAGCTTGGTTCAAATTCAGCTGTCATCATTGACAGCGCTGATGACTTAGATGCGGTTGCACTGCGCTGTGCAGAAGGTTCCTTTGCCTATTCAGGCCAGGTTTGCATCTCTGTCCAACGCATTTATGTACAGGAAAATTTATATGAGGCATTTTTGCAAAAGTTTATAGAAAAGACGAAGCATCTTAAATTGGGGGATCCGGAATCCGAAGATACAGATCTTTCCTCTTTGATCACGATTAATGAAGCAAAACGTGTGGAAGGGTGGATCGAATCGGCTAGGAAGGCTGGAACGGAAATCGCATATGGCGGTCAAAGAACAGGTGCAATCCTTCAGCCAACCATTATTAAAAATGCAGGGCCAACACAGGAAATAAGCTGTCAAGAAGCATTTGCCCCAATCGTTTCAGTGAATTCCTATAAAACATGGGATGAAGCCATCGACCATGTGAATGATTCTTTATACGGTCTTCAAGCAGGTGTATATACGACTTCGATGCCAAAAGCATTTGATGCTGTTGAACGGCTTGAAGTCGGAGGTGTCATCGTGAATGACATACCATCATTCAGGGTTGACCAAATGCCATATGGCGGTGTGAAAAACAGCGGCACTGGCAGAGAAGGGGTTAAGTATTCAGTCGAGGAAATGACAGAATTAAAACTAGCAGTCTTTACCCTCTAAATAGATATGTCGTGAAAATTGAGAAATGAAAAAATTAACGAACTCGGAAGGGGAAATTAAAATGTCAGTACAAGAGCCTAAAGTAAAAAAATCGGTAACGAATGAGGAAATGGAAAACAATTGGATCGTCCGTTTTGATCAAATGAAATCAAAAGGAATACCGTTAATGTTCATTGATAGTATCATTCCGGGTCATCAACGTATCAACTATACATTAATAGGTGATACAGCAAGTGAAAATGATAATTTCACACCTGAAATTACCGAGCCGCATGGTTTTCAAATTGGAATGGTGAAAGCCCAAAAAGGAAACGGTCCTGCTTACCATACGCATGATTACATTGAATCCTTCCTTCCTCTCTCAGGAAAATGGCGTTTCTACTGGGGGAAGGGTCCAGATGAAATTGATGGCGAAACGATCATCGATCAATGGGACTTAATTTCATTACCGCCAGGCTTATGGAGAGGTTTCGAAAACATCAGTGAAGAAGATGCTTGGATCTTCGCCGTTCTTGAACAACATAAAGTATTTGATGGAAAAGACCCTTATTGGTCGCCAAAAGTGATCAAGGATGCGGCTGAATTTGGATTCCATGCCAATGATTTAGGTAAAATGATTAAACCGGATAACTTTGAAGAACTCGAAAAGGAAATTGCCGATAAACTGAAAATGGGTGAAAAATAAGGATGGATAAAGTACCGCTCATTTTGCTTCCGGGTACACTTTGTGATGAACGTCTATGGGAAACGGTGAACCTATCAGATCTTACTGATGTGAAAGTCTGTGATGTGTCGAAGGCTGATACTATAGAAGGAATCGCAAAGTCGGTATTGGAAGAGGCCCCTGATAAGTTTGCACTTGCAGGCTTATCACTGGGTGGCATCATTTCTCTGGAAATCATGCGTCTAGCACCGGAACGGGTCATGAAATTAGCATTGCTTGATACAAATCCAAATCCTCCAACCCTGGAACAAATCGAAGGTTGGGAGAGGTTCATCGATATGGCGAATAACGGTCAATTTCTGGATATTACAATCAATCACCTTCTGCCGGTATTAATCCACCCAGACCGTAGAAATGATGAAGCATTAGTTTCAAAGATTATCGATATGGCTGAAAAAATCGGCATTAAAGGGTATATCAATCAGTTAAAAGCAGTGATGACGCGTTCGGATCAACGTCCCATCCTTCCTGCCATTGCATGTCCGACCATGATTTTGGTAGGAAGGGATGACAGGGTATGTCCCCTGCATATGTCAGAGTTTTTATCGGAAAACATCCCGACGTCGAGTCTTGAAATCATAAGCCATTCAGGACATTTAAGCCCTTTGGAACAGCCTGAAAAAGTAAGCGCTGCATTGAGGAAATGGTTGTCAGGTGATTGAAATGCCGGGAACTGGTTGCGATCTTTACAGCATTGAACGAGTCTGTAGAAATGTCTGTAGAAAGAGAGGGAAGACGATGAAGAAAAATGCCATAAAGGAAAAAATAAAACGTGGTGAACAAGTTCTTGGTGTATTTTTAGGGATAAATTCCCCGCCATTAGTCGAAATGCTCGGTTATGCCGGCTTTGATTTTGTCGTAATAGATGACGAGCATGGTGCATTCAGTCCATCAGAGCTTGAAAACATTATCCGTACGGCAGATTCTGTTGGGCTTGTCCCGATCGTCCGGGTTTCATATGACCCTTCTAGTATTCAAAAGGCTTTAGATCGCGGAGCAAAAGGTGTACAAGTACCAATGGTCAATACAAAAGAAGATGCTCTTGACGTAGTTAAGCGGGCTAAATTCCCTCCATATGGAAATAGAGGGGTATCGTATTCAACCAGACCAGCGCGTTACGGAAAAGATAGTGGAAAACCATATTTAGATGAGAGTAATGAAAATGTTATGATAATTGTGCATATTGAAACGCTATCTGCAGCCAGCAATTTTGAAGCCATTGCAACAGTTCCTGGTATTGATTTGGCATTTATCGGTTCCACAGACCTCTCGGTGAACATGGGATATCAACTAGAAGGCGCAAGTCATCCTGAAGTGCAAAAGGTCATCAGTGAACTGTTCATAAAAGGTAAAGAACTCGATGTGCCAATTGGTACCGTAGCCAGTAACAGCGAGGCTGCTAATGTGGCTTTTGACAAAGGCGCAAAATTTGTTTGCATCGTGTTAAATAATGTGATTACTACTGCGTTATCTGATGTTATCTCTGCAAGCAAGGCCACTCAATCTGTTAAATGACTTTAAAAGAAGTCCTGCATTTTGGACGAATTTACTTTATACGAAAAGGATGGGTATTATGGCAGAAAAGAAGACAGGTTCAATCGAAGTAGCTCCAAAAGAAGAAAAAACAGCAAAGAATACAAGCCAACCGGTCAAGAAATCAGCAAACTTTATCTTCTATGCTGATGCTGAAGACGTTAATATGCTCGATACAAAAGATGATTATGACTACATTAATATAGAAGAAACGAATCAAAAGAAACAGAGGATGAACGGTTTTAACCCTGAATACAATAACATCGTTGATTATATTGTGAAAATTACACGGCAAATCTGGAAAGAAAAAGACATCGGGCTTATTTACGATACCTATAGCACAAGCATATCTGTTCATAAAGGGTTGATTAATAGTCATGGGGTTAACGAAGTCATATCAGGTACGCTGCAAACATTGCATGCTTTTCCGGATCGGAAGGGGCTGGGATGGAGTGTAATCTGGTCAGGGGATGATGAAGCAGGATTTTTCACTTCACATCGAGGGCGTTCTGTTGCAACGAACCTTGGAGATAGTTTATACGGTCCTGCCACCGGAAAGAAAGTGATGTTCAGAACCAGTGCTGATTGTATGATTTTAAATAATAAGATTTACGAAGAATGGCTTGTGATGGATACATATCATCTTGTCCTGCAACTTGGATTGGATCCGGTCGAGTTTGCTAAAAAAATGGCTAAAAGTACGCAGAAGCTTGCTCCGGCTATACAGTTTGGATTTAAAGAGACAGCAGAAACGGGACTTCCTCCAAAACTATTCACTCCATCTTCTGATGAGTTCGAAATAGGGGAGTTCATGCAGCTTGTATTCAATCGAATTTGGGCTCGGCGCTCATTTAATTTTGTTCGGGAATTTTATGAGGAAAATGCAGTCGTTCATTATGTCTGCAACAAGGATGTAATCGGGGTAAGTGAAATTCAAGGAATGTTCATGAGCCTCTTTGCCTCCATACCGAATGGGAAAGTGATCCTTGAACGGATAACGTGTAATAGACGCGGATCTGACAGTGATTGGGATGTAGCGGTACGCTGGAGAATACAAGGCGTGCACGAAGGAACAGGATACTTCGGAGCCCCTAGCGGAAAAGCCATTGATATTGCTGGAATCAGCCACTATAAAATCCGTAATGAAAAAATTTCGGAGGAATGGCTATTGTTTGATGGGATGGAAGTGTTGCGTCAGATCTATTTGCCTGATGAAAACGAATCACAACAAGATGGTGACTCTGCAATGGATGATGGGAATTTTACCGGCGTATCATGATTGGCCAGTTGACGGCTGTACTGCAGCCGTCTCTTCACTAAAAAACGATTAGGGGGAAAATAGGATGGAATATATGAAAAAGGCGGACGTATTCGAACAGACCTCTTCACATGAAGTAGAACAAACGGTGAAGTCCATTATTGAAAATGTAAAAGCAGGCGGGAATGATGCCGTACGGGAATATGAAAAAAAATTCGGTGATTCCGATCGTCCGGTCCGGGTTAGTGAAGAGGAGATCGAGCGTTGTATCAGGACTCTTCCTGAAGAGGTAAAAGTGCTGATTGATCGAGTCGTGGAAAGAGTATCCGAATTTGCTAAAGCACAGTTGAGCTGCCTAACTCCATTCGAAAAGGATTTTGGCGAGGGTATTAAGATGGGTCATAGAATCGTACCGATCGAAAAGGTTGGGGCTTATGTTCCAGGAGGGAGATTCCCGTTATTATCATCAGGACCCATGGTCGTTGCCCCAGCAAAGGTAGCGGGAGCAAAAAGAATCGTTGCCTGCAGCCCGGCCAATTATGAAGGCGGTATCCATCCGGCAGTTTTATATGGCTTGATCCGCTCCGGTGCTACAGACATTTTTGCAATTGGCGGGGCGCAGGCAATTGCCGCCATGGCATATGGAACAGAATCCATCCCAGAAGTGGATATCATCGCTGGACCAGGAAACCGGTTTGTAGCAGAAGCAAAACGTCAAGTGTTCGGTAAAGTGGGCATAGACCTTATTGCTGGACCGAGTGAAGTGATGGTTTTTGCAGATGATTCGGCGTCACCTACGAAAATAGCGGCCGATTTACTGGCCCAGGCTGAACACGATCCGTATGCACGGGCTATTCTTGTCACAACGTCCCGAACGGTTGCCGAAGAAACTGAAAAAGCAATCGAAGGCTTTTTGAAAACCTTCTCACCATCTTCCCCTGCACACGAATCATGGGAAAAAAGAGGGGAAATCATCCATGCAGATTCATTACAAGAAGGACTGGATATTTGCAATGATTATGCCATTGAACATTTACATTTGCATATCAAAAATAGCCGTGAATTGATGGATAAACTAAATAATTATGGATCATTGTTCCTTGATGAAGGCAGTTCCGTCGTCTTCTCTGACAAAGTCTCTGGAACCAACCATACATTGCCGACTCAAAAGGCAGCAAGATATACGGGGGGACTTTGGGCAGGAAGTTATGTGAAAGTCATGACACATCAGGAAATCACAGGTCAGGGCATTCAATTCCTGGCATCCCATGCGGAAGATCAATCCGAAATCGAAGGCTTGGAAGGACATAAATTATCGGCAACGGTCAGGATGACATGAGTGTGCTCTAAATGATAGGAATTGCTGAAAACGCATTCAATTAAGGACATGCTTCTGGTGCAGCCCTTGAAGAAATGGATACTCCCATCCTGCCTGAAATAAGTGTCAGGTGGATGGGCTGTATCTGCAGATTAGATTATAGCCCTGGAAAATATATGAGAATATGTGTAAACATTAATAGCATCGCCTTTCTGTCTAGAGGACACGAAAGGGAGGGGAATGAAAGGGTGGAATATATGAACAAAACTAATAAATTTAATAATCGAAAAGAAACCATCTTATTCTTTATCATTAGCTTGTTGTTCTTTGTCACCATTACGGCATTTGATCCATTTATCTCCTCTTATGCTAAAGATCTGGGGTTCGATTCAGTTATTATAGGCAGTATAATCGGAATTTCAGGAATCGTGGCCTTATTGACACGACTTCCGATAGGCGTATTTTCGGATATGCTGCATAAACGAAGATTGTTTATCCAAATGGGGTTGCTGATAACCATTGTAATGTGGACGCTAGCCTTTTTCATACCAAATGCAACAACATTGTACCTTGGCAAAATTTCGGACGGTTTAACTGGTTCCACCTGGGTTATTTACAATGTTATGTTCGCCTCTTATTTTGGTGTGAAGGAAGCTGCAAAAGCCGTAGCGATATTGGGTGTTGCATCGCCGGTTGGCTCCATACTAGGGACAACCATCGGTGCAGTAGTGGCCAATAGTTATGGGTATCGATATAGCTTTTTAGTAGCGGTGGCCGCCGCCATCATTGCGCTGATTTTAACATTTTTCACAAAAGACCTAAGTATTAAAGGGGTAAAAGTTAAATACGATAAGAAAATACTTGTCGAGCAAATCACCGATAAAAAAATCTGGGTCATTTCTGTTTTGGCAACGATTGCTTTGATGGTCACTATTGGTACAAGGGATACGTTCACACCTTTAGTTGCAACCGACCTTGGAGCCAATCCACTATTGATTGGCATGCTGGCAAACACTCACCTGATCATATATGGTTTAGCCGCAGGATTATGTGGAGCCCTTTTTTATAAAAAAATCGGTTTAATGAATACGGCGATTTTAGGAGCGGTATTACAAGGGGTCATAATCATATTGATTCCTTATGCTGAAAATCTAACGATGCTTTTTCTATTGCAGGCATTTCAAGGTTTCGGTTACGGGTTAATCTTTACGGTCGTCACTTCCTGGGCTGTTGAAAATATACCAGAGATTAAACAATCTACGAGAATGGGCTTGTTCCAAAGTTTATATTCTGCTGGAATGTTTTTGGGACCCGTCCTAATTGGCATCTTGATTGAAGTGTTTTCAAGATCAACAGGTTACCTGATCATGGGGGCATTATCAATTGCTTCTACGATTCTTATTAAAACCTCCATAAAACGCTCAAAAAAAGAAGCTTCTAATGAAGAATATCCTCTTGAAGAGATGCTGATGGAAAGAAAATGATTCTTTTAAAAGGCAAGGATAAAAAGAGCAGACCTTAATAGGTTTGCTCTTTTTTATTTTGAGCTGGTGTCTATATTATAAATCATTACTTTTTGATTTGGAGTATGTAGGAATTAAAAGAAAACCTATTCCAAATAAAGCATATGAAATCCATCGGACTATATCATACCATTCCATTTGTTTGAAAAAAGAAAGATTAATAATCATTGCAAGAGCACCTAAAATTACAAATGTTTTTCCTAATACCTGTCTAGACAAAGGGAATTCCCCTCCTTTTGGAATTGATTTTACTAGATATTAACATTTTTTCTCAAAAATAACTTGTTTTGGACAATGAATAGTTTAATTAAGGGGTTATTTTAGAACTGAGTTTACCGATAATGATGACCTTATGGTGGGGTCTTTCTACCTCGATTTTTGGCAATCTGAAATACGCATTTGCTCAAACTGTCTTTTACTTTGCTTAATTCACGAATCAGATCGTAGCTGTAAGTAATAAAATCCATGTAGGTTGTCTTAATGGCCATAATGATTTTTATTCACAAAATTTTATTAATATTGACGGTATCAATCTATGACTTTATCATAACAGCAGGATAATGATAATCATTTTCAATTATGATTAACTCGTTGGTTAAGAAGTTAAATAGGTATAGAAGATGGAAAGGGTGCAAAAAATGAGAGAATCTAGAAAAGTAAGAACATTTGGGGGAGGAGCATTAATCCTGTTATTTACGATTATGATGATGTTATCAGGATGTAATAATTCTCAAAAAACAACAGAAGCAGAGAAGACCTCTGCCGAAACAAGTAATCAAGAAGTAAGGACGATTAAGCATGAAATGGGAGAAACGGAAATTAAAAATACTCCTAAAAAAATAGTTACGCTTGAGTTATCTTTCGTTGATTCTTTAAATGCTCTAGGAATAAAACCTATCGGGATTTCAGATGACAACAAAAAAGATATGATTACAAAACTTGTAGGTCAAGAAATAGATTATACTTCTGTAGGAACACGTGAACAGCCTAATTTAGAGGTTATCAGTTCTTTACAGCCGGATTTAATTATTGCAGATGCTGAGCGGCATAAAGGGATTTATAAGGATTTACAGCAGATCGCTCCTACTGTTGTCTTAAAAAGTCGGGAATCTACTTATCAAGAAAACCTGGATTCTTTTAAAACGATTGCAAAGGCAGTAAATCAGGAAGATGCAGCAGAAAATAGATTAAGCGAGCATGAAAAAACGATTAAGGAACTTAAATCGAAACTTACTGTTGATTCAAATATGACGGTTTTACCTGCAGTTGTACGTGATACTTCATTCCAAGCTCATACTTCTTCTTCTTATGATGGGGAATTGCTTGAACGCATGGGATTGAAAAATGCCATTCAGCAGGAACAGCCACATGCCGAGATGAACCTGGAGCAGCTTGTCGAGATTAATCCGGATGTGCTGCTTTTAGCGAACAATGAGGGTAAGTTACTTACTGATGAGTGGAAAGACAATCCTCTTTGGAAAGACTTGAAGGCTGTAAAAAACGGACAAGTGTATAGTGTTGATCGAGATTTATGGACGAGATACCGTGGTGTTGTATCCGCAGAGGCCATTGCTAAAGACACTTTAAACATGCTGGGTGAAGAATAGATGAACAAAAGCGAAGTAAGAGATCTAATTCTTACTTCGCTTTCCATTAGGTTTAAATTTAGTTAGGAAGTGTGTTGTATAGTCAATGGAAACTATAGTTAGAAGTAAAATGAAAGTGTATTGTACCGCTATAGCTGGAATCGTTTTGCTAATTTTAGGAGTCATGACTAGTATTTCTGTGGGAGCCGCCGATATAGATGCATCAATGGTTTTGAAGTCCTTTTTTGAGGTCGACTCGTCCAAGGAACAGACTATTATAAGGACCCTTCGATTACCCCGAGCTTTGGTTGGAGCATTGGTCGGTGCTAATTTAGCGGTGGCGGGTGCTCTGATGCAGGCTATTACCCGGAATTCATTAGCTTCTCCACAAGTGTTTGGAGTTAATGCAGGTGCCTCATTTTTTATTGTGTCAGCTTTTGTTTTCTTTCCTAACCTTTCTTCCGTTTCTCTAGTTTGCGTTGCATTCATTGGTGCAGCAGTGGGAGGGATGGCAGTCTATTCTTTTGCTTCGGGAGGGGGAATGACCCAAGTAAAGCTTGCATTGGCTGGAATGGCTGTTCACTTTTTTTTATCTTCTTTAACGCAAGGTATGATCATCTTTAATGAACAAGCGAAAGATGTGCTCTATTGGTTAGTCGGATCTATTAATGGGAAAACATGGGCGCACGTTAACATGATTCTTCCTTGGTCTCTTATTGGGCTATTGGTCGCTGTATTGTTCTCTCGATCTGTTTCCATTCTTGTCTTAGGAGAAAATATGGCGCAAGGACTTGGGCAACGGGTGTACCGAATCCGTATTTTAGCAGGAATATTGGTGATCATTTTGGCAGGATCTTCGGTTGCCGTCGCAGGCCCAGTGGGCTTTGTAGGATTGATCGTTCCTCATATCGTCAGGAGACTGGTGGGTGGGGATTATCGAAGAATCATCCCTTTTTCTGCATTATTCGGCGCTTTACTTTTAGTTTATGTAGATATTCTCGCCCGGTTTATCGCTTATCCTTTTGAGTCGCCGGTAGGCATCGTAACAGCTATAATCGGTGCGCCATTCTTCCTTTATTTAGCGAAGAGAGGGAGGAATATTAAGCAATGAAACTAAAACGGACATTTGGGTTGAAATCAACTTTGCACCCTTATTCTATTCTCCTAATGCTGACGGTTACCATGCTAATTTTATCAATGGTGAGCCTGGGATTAGGGGCCATTTATATCTCACCTTTAGAAATCATCCAAAATTTCCTTGGAAATGGCATGCAAAGTCAGGCATTCATTCTGCACAACTACCGCATACCGCGTATTTTAATTGCCGTGATAGTGGGGGCCGGATTGGCAACGGCTGGAGCCATTCTGCAAGGAGTCCTTCGAAATCCATTGGCTTCTCCAGATGTGATTGGGGTAACAAAAGGAGCCGGTTTGGCAGCTGTTATCGTCATTGTTTTATTTCCGCAATCGCCCATTATCATACTGCCCCTTTCAGCTTTTATCGGAGCGGCGGTCATGGCAGCAATTTTGATGATATTTGTTTATAAAAAAGGAGCTCAACCAAATACAATAGCTTTGGTGGGAATTGCTTTAGGGGCAATATGTCAAGCGGGGATAGAGTATTTCATGGTCAAGTTCCCGGATGATGTAAATACGACACTGCTGTGGTTGACTGGCAGTCTATGGGGAAGAGGATGGGATCAAGTATTCATTTTGCTTCCATGTCTTGCTCTTGTCCCGGTATTGATTGCTTTAACGTCTAAAATGGATGTACTGAGCCTTGGAGACGAAATAGCTACAGGTCTCGGGGAAAGATCAAAATTACTGCGTTATATATTGTTAAGTGTTTCTGTCATTTTAATCGGAGTCTGTGTAGCTGCGGTTGGTTCTATCGGATTTATTGGTTTAATTGCCCCACATATTGCCCGGAGAGTGGTAGGGTCAAAATTCAAGGTTTTACTTCCTGCTTCAGCTCTTTTTGGTTCTATCTTTCTACTCGTTGCCGATAGCCTGGGAAGAGGATTATTCCCTCCAATAGAAATACCCGCCGGAATTATCACTGCGGTGATTGGAGTACCATATTTTTTATATCTATTACGTCGTGAACGAAAAATAACATAAGGAAGGCTGGAGATCATGACAACATTATCAGCAGAGCATCTTTCTCTCTCTTATGGATCAACTCAAATCATTGATAATATCGATTTAGAAATTCCTGAAGGTAAGATCAGTATAATCATTGGTTCCAATGGTTGTGGCAAATCTACCATTCTACGGTCTCTAGCTAGATTATTAACACCTCAGCAAGGCACGATCTATTTAGATGGAAAAGCTATTCATCATCAATCTTCCAAGGAAGTGGCAAAGAAATTGGCTATCTTACCCCAAGCTCCGGAAGCTCCTGAAGATATAACCGTTAAAGAACTATGTTATTATGGCAGGCATCCGCACAAAGGCTTATTTTCCAGACAAACCCCAGAAGATCATGCTATTGTCGACCGTGCATTATCAGCAACAAAAATGACGGAGTTTGCTGATCGGACATTGGATGCATTATCTGGAGGACAAAGGCAAAGGGCATGGATTTCGATGGCTTTGGTACAAGAAACCGATCTTTTACTGCTAGATGAACCGACAACCTATCTAGACTTAGCACACCAAATTGAAATATTGGAATTACTGCGCGATTTAAACGTAACTTATGGGCGCACGATTGTCATGGTTCTGCATGATTTGAATCAAGCGGCACAGTATGCCGATCATCTGATTAGCATCGTTAAGGGAAAAATCTATAAAGAGGGACCGCCTGAAACGGTCTTTACAAAAGAAATGATCAAGGATGTCTTCAGGCTGGAATGCTGTATTATTGAAAATCCAGTTGATCAATCGCCTCTATGCATTCCAATTGGTTTATCTCAAGATCATTAGAAATAGTTTCTTCCCAATTAATATAGATCAAGACGTTTGCTTTTTATATTAATCCAACCAACATTAAATGGGGCAATCCTTCAAAAGGGGATGCCTTTCGCTTTTTCTCAATAGGCACAGTGACATACATTCGAAGCCCAAATCATAAGACTACTATAAAGGCTTATCCCTTTATAATGCCAAAAAGAGGTGCTTTTTGATGGAAAAACGAACTATTAATCAAATGGACGGGTATGTGCCACAGCCTATCCGGAGTGATGGAGCTGGAGCGATTGACTCTGGCCCGCGAAATATTATGCGGGATCTTCAAAATTCAAATATGCTCGTCCCGCCTATCACTGATTCAGGCTTGCTTCCTAACTTGAAATTCTCATTCTCAGACACTTCAATGACATTAAATCACGGGGGATGGTCACGGGAGATCACCGTAAGGGAACTTCCGATTGCGACCACACTTGCGGGAGTAAATATGAGCTTAACGGCAGGAGGAGTACGTGAACTCCATTGGCATCAAGAAGCAGAGTGGTCTTATATGCTGCTAGGACGGGCACGCATAACCTCGGTTGACCAAGAAGGACGAAATTTCATTGCCGACGTCGGCCCGGGCGATCTTTGGTACTTCCCCCCAGGAATCCCACATTCGATTCAAGGGTTGGAACATTGCGAATTTTTGCTCGTCTTCGATGACGGAAACTTTTCCGATCTTAACACCTTATCCATCTCAGATTGGTTTGCACATACTCCAAAAGATGTTCTGTCGGCCAATTTCGGCGTTCCAGAGAGTGCCTTTAACTCCATTCCTTCAGATCAGATCTATATCTATCAGGGAAAGGTACCCGGTTCACTGGAAAGTCAGGAAGTCCAGTCACCTTATGGAGAAGTTCCTTTAACCTTTAAGCACGAGCTATTGAAACAAACACCAATCAAAACCCCTGGTGGAAGCGTGCGAATTGTGGACTCTTCTAACTTCCCTATTTCAAAAACAATCGCAGCAGCACTTGTTGAGATTGAGCCGGGTGGAATGAGAGAACTTCATTGGCATCCCAATAACGACGAATGGCAGTATTACCTTACTGGACAAGGGCGCATGACAGTATTTACTGGAAACGGTACAGCTCGTACACTTGATTATAGAGCAGGTGATGTCGGATATGTACCCTTTGCTACTGGGCACTATATTCAGAACACCGGTACCGAAACGTTATGGTTTTTAGAAATGTTCAAAAGCAATCGCTTTGTAGACGTATCTCTAAACCAGTGGATGGCACTGACTCCTAAAGAGCTAGTTGAAAGCAACTTGAATGTTGGATCAGAATTGCTCGATTCACTACGCAAGGAGAAATGGCCTGTTGTGAAATATCCCGGGTTTCCTACTAAAATGCCAGATTAAACTGATAGGGGTTTTTATATTAGAAAAGTTGTGATTTGGTTCTTATCTAACAAAAGGATGTTTTACTTCTAAACCTGGGTTGCTGCGGCAACCTTTTTTTTATGGAACGAAGGGCAGTTCAATTGAAGGTGAAAAGGGATTATGAATGCTTAATTAGAAGTGATTAAAACGTGGAAAACCACAATACATTAAATCCAGAGTTAACAGCTCTTTAAGTTTTTTAGAGGTGCGATAAGTTTAAATGATAAAATAGATAGACTTATACATTAAAGGAGACTTATTATCTTGGAAGCCAAATGTGTTAAATTCTATGAGTTTGGGAATCCGCAAAAGGTTTTAAAAGTTGAAAAAAGATTTATTCAAAAACCTTTCGAGGGGGAAGTCCTCGTTCGGATGACTACACGTCCCATTAATCCGTCTGACTTGCTGCCCATTCGCGGTGCATATTCCCACCGAATTCCCTTGCCTTCCATACCTGGTTATGAAGGGGTCGGCATTGTAGAAGAGGTGGGTCCATCGGTTTCGAAAGAGCTGATAGGCAAACGTGTTCTGCCTTTGCGCGGTGAAGGGACCTGGCAGGAATTTGTTAAAACATCTGCGGAGCTGGCCATCGTCATTCCCGATTCGATTGAAGATTATATAGCAGCGCAATTATATATAAATCCGATAACCGCATGGCTAATCTGTACAGAAGTATTGGCATTGAAACCGGATGATGTATTACTCGTAAATGCTTGCGGATCTTCCATTGGCCGTATCTTTACCCAGTTATCCAAGATACTTGGATTTAAGCTGATTGCTGTAACGAGAAACAATAAGTATACGGAAGAACTGCTTAAACTTGGTGCGTCATATGTGATCGATACGTCCCGATCATCATTGCATGACACAGTGATGGAATGGACGAATGGGAGCGGGGCGAAAGCGGCCATAGATTCAGTGGGCGGCATCGAAGGTTCAGAGCTAGCTTTTTGTGTTCGGCCTAATGGCATCTTATTAACGATTGGCCTTTTATCAGGACAGTCTGTAAATTGGGCGAAAATATCACAAAGTACAAAAGTAAATGTTGAAATGTTTCATCTTCGGCATTGGAATCAGAAGGCTTCCGTTCAAACTTGGCATGAAACGTTTAACCTTTTAATGGGTTTCATTAATGATAAAAGATTGAAGTTCATGAAGCCGGATTCCTACTACAGCCTTCAAGATGTCCAAGAAGCCATTATTGTCACGAGCAATAGAGGGAAGATTTTTTTAAGCAACTGATTTTGCATTGGCATCACCTATGTGGTTTGCTGATTGAACGGATATATTAAAGGAAGCATTCACCTTGGAGCTCTTCCAATAGGTTCCTAAGGTAAATGGAAATGGCCCCTGATAATATGGAATTACTTGATTACCTGTAAGGTGCTAGTTTAGAATGCGGAATAGAACATGTTGATACATGATACGACTTTGGAGGAAATACTTATGAAAACAATATATGTGAATGCTACATTTTTTACTATGGACAAAGAAAATCAAATCTTTGAAAACGGCATGATGATTGTACAAGATCATACCATATCCTACATCGGCCAGCATGTTGAAGAACAATTGGCAGATGCAGATCAAGTGGTCAACCTTGGCGGGAAATGGATTATGCCAGGTCTTGTGAATGCCCATTCGCATATTGTAATGACCCTTTTACGCGGTATCGGGGACGATATGCTGCTGAAGCCATGGCTTGAAACGAAAATATGGCCGATTGAAAGCCAATTTACAACGGAAATCGCTTCTGTAAGCTCTCAGCTTGGCATTATGGAAATGATGAAATCAGGAACCACGACATTTTCGGATATGTTTAATCCTAATGGAATAGATGCGGGTGCTGTCATGGAGACGATAGGCGAAACAGGAATGCGCGGAGCCTTTTCCTACACGATCTTCAGCTTGGGTACTGAAAAAGACCAAAAAGCAAACCTGATGGGGGCTGAGCAGTTTTCAAAAAACTATAAAACGTTTGCCGATGGCCGCCTGACTACCATGGTCGCACCACATAGCCCTTATGCCTGTACACCTGAAGCGATTATGGAAAGTGCACGGATTGCAAAAGAGAATGATTTGATGGTGCACATTCACGTATCGGAAACGGACTTTGAAATCCTCGACATCGAAAAACGTTACGGATCCCGTCCTGTCGAGCACCTTCGCCGTCTAGGGCTGTTCGATCAGCCTACCGTGATGGCACATGGAGTGGTTCTCAATGATGAAGAGCGGGCAATACTAAAACAGCATGATGTACGCGTTGCCCATAATCCAATCAGTAACCTGAAACTGGGATCTGGAATAGCAGATGTCGTCAGCCTTCTTGATGCAGGCATTAAAGTGGGAGTAGCAACAGATGGCGTCGCCTCCAATAACAACTTCGATATGTTCGAAGAAATGAGGACAGCAGCATTACTGCAAAAAGGAATGTATAAGGATGCCACTAAATTCCCGGCACAAACAGCACTCGCCATGGCCACGAGAATGGGCGCCGAAGCCATTGGCATGGGCCATACAGGATCACTGGAAGCTGGTAAAAAAGCAGATTTCATCACCATTTACCCATATAACAAAGAACATCTGCAGCCACTGAGTGAAGCCTATTCGCATCTGCTTTATGCAGCACGCGGAAATGATGTATGTGATGTATACATTGATGGCAAAATGGTCGTGAAAGATGGCCGCTGCTTAACGATCGATGAAGAAAAAGTAATCGCCGAAACGAATCGTCTGCAAGGTACCCTATCACGATAACCATGATGGGAAAACAAACGGATGCACAGAAGAAGGAGCTGCCATTTGCAGCTCCTTCTTTTTATGGACTCAATGATCCATTTTGAGGAACTTATTATTATGTTTTAGTAAGGAATAGTTCGCATTGAATGGCAGTCAAAAAGGAATTACCGCTAGTATTGTGGATTGAACTACCCGCCACTAATCGACCTTATGGTCTGATTGAAGTGGGGGATTCCTAAGAACATTAGCCTATCGGCCAATTTTTAATTAGGCTAACCCCGTCGTTCCGACGGTTAGAAGCCTTATGGCTTCATTCATTAGATTAAGTCCTGCGTTAATATCTCGATCGTGGTGAGTAGAACAAGAAGGACAATCCCATTCACGAAGATTCAGATGTTTAACGTCTTTATTTTGGTACCCGCAGCCAGAACACAATTGGCTAGAAGCAAACGTTTTAGATACGGTCACGATTTGTTTACCATACCATTTTGCTTTGTATTCCAACATTTTTTTGAATTGGGACCAAGATACTTCACTAATCGCTTTAGCTAGTTTGTGATCTTTCATCATATTGGACACTTGCAAGTCTTCCATTCCAATAACATCGTGGTTTTTGATGATTTCGGTAGAGACTTTATGTAAGTAATTCATTCGGGTATTTGAAATTTTTTCGTGTAGGATGGCCACTTTTCGTTTTTGTTTTTGATAGTTTTTAGCTTCAGACAATGGGTTATTTCGATTCAAAGCTATTTCTTGTCGCTTTGAAAGAATCCGTTGTGCTTTGGCCAATTTTTTTTCGACCGTCCGGAAGAATTTTGGGTTTTGATAGACCGTACCATCTGAAAGAATCGCAAAGTTCTTCAAACCAACATCTACACCGCACGAACGATTCGTTTTAGGATGTACTTGTACATCGGTTTCGGCTAAAACGGAAATGAAATATTTACCTGAAGGGTTCCGCCTGATTGTGGCATTGATGATTCGCCCTTCGACTTCGCGGCTTTTAGCAAAACGAACTAAACCGAGTTTGGGCAATTTGATTTGGTTTCCAATCATTCCGATATTTCCATTCGTATGTTTAGTCGTGTAGGACTGGACCGGATTCTTTTTCGATTTGAAGCGTGGTGACTTGTTTTGCTTTTTATAATATCGACTATAGGCATCTGCTAAATTTTCCACCGATTTCTGTAAGGCAATACTGTCTACTTCTTTCAGGAAAGAATATTCTTTCTTTAAAGCTGGAAGTTCTTTGATTGTTGCGTATTTATTCACAAAAGAGCCTTTCCATTTATTAAAGGGTAATTGGCCGTTCTGCTTCATTTCTTCACAGATATACCAGTAAGCATCTTTCTCCTTCTGTTTGCCTAAAAAGAAGTTATAGACAAAACGAGAGCAGCCAAATGTTTTATTGATGAGAACTAATTGTTCTTTCGTTGGATAGATTCGAAATTTATAAGCTTTGTTTACGACCATTGGTTTCACCCCCTTATTGTTATTATTAACCAGAGAACGTACGTTTGTCAAAAGAATACTTTGGTTTAGGCCAACCGCCATTCATCTCCCCCTTACCGTTGGGCTCTCCCCCTTCACACGCTTGAAGAGGGAGTCTTCTGGCGGGAAATGATAAATTGTTCTTAACACTTAGAAATCCGTCGTGAGTCCAGTTTCTTAATAAGAAAATAGGTATGGCAAAAACGGTTAAAAAAGAAAAAAATGCTGCTGACCGCAATTATTAACCAACTGGATAAAAAATCTTTGCCAGCATGGATCATGAATTTCACCAATAGTTGAAAAAGGAGACAAGATGAATGGAAAGTGAATCTTCATTGTTAAAAGAGCATTTGTATCAGCTGGAGGAGAAATTGTTAAAATCTGAAGTCCGTACATCTCCAGAAGAGCTTTCATTATTATTGAAAGATGATTTCTTTGAGTTCGGCAGTTCGGGTAACATATGGTCTAAAAGCGACTTTTTGGGGCAAGAGGGAGCCGGAGCGGTGAAAATGACACTAAGTCAATTTGATATGCATCAATTGTCTAATGATACCGTGTTAACTACTTACCGGATTTTTGATGAAGGTAAAGTGGAACATACTCTAAGGAGTTCAATCTGGAAATGTACGAACGGAAGATGGCAAATGTTTTTTCATCAAGGCACAAAAACGAAAGGGCCCCGTTAAGCCTATTATTTATAAAAATAAATATCATAAAAGAGCGTTAGTCAAATGAGTTTTGTTTGCTTGAAAGATATTTCAATAAAATGATAGGGGTGGATGAAGTTGATCTTTCGGACCATTGATACGGACTAAGATAAAGATATTATCATTAAATTCAGGAAAGATTCCTTTGTTGTAAGTTTTGGATCTGAAGATGGTTTTGGAGATGAAAATACATATCTGCAACGAATGAAAGAACGGGTCCGCAAATTTCCGGATGGACAAGTGATCATTGAAAAGGACCAAGAACCGATTGGACAAATGGAACTTCAAATTCGGGAATATGAAGGAACCGAGATTGGCTATGTGAATCTATTTTATCTTATTCCCGAACACCGCAGCAAAGGCCTTGGCAAGGAATTGGTTCGCTACGCAGAAAGATTTTTCAGGCAATTTAATGTATCCGAATATCATTTAAGGGTTTCTCCGGATAATCAAAGGGCGATTCGTTTATATACGAATACAGGCATGATGAAGATAAGCGAAGAAAATGAAAAATACCCAGTATGGAGAATGAGCAAATCATTATAAAATATAAATATAAATTATATTAATATAATTAAAAAGCATCAAATCAATATACTGTGAAAATATTTAGAGCGATGAAAAATATGGTTGACTTTAGAGAAAATTGAATATATAGTGAAGGACATAATTAAATATAACGTTAATTCTTATCAAGAGATGTGGAGGGACTTGGCCCTATGATACCTCGGCAGCGGGTTTTTACTTTTGTAAAAATACTGTGCTAATTCCAACGGACGAAAGTTTGAAAGATAAGAAGGAGCTTTTCTTAGATAATTAATTTAAGAGTTTACTCTTTTTTATGTCTAAAAGAGGCCTCTTCTGTCTGATGACGGAAGAGGCCTCTTTTGTTTATTCAAAATGTATATGGTTATTTGGAGAATTGGTGCAGTTACTCGTGAGTTTCGCACTCTTACTCATGAATTTCGCAGAATTTAACCCTATCATTATGAAACTTTGCAAAGCTCTTCTCTCTGGATAATGAATTCGTACAAATAAACAGCATGGGGGGAGATTGGATGATTGAGTTTCAAAATGTTAAAAAGGTTTATCAAACAAAGAAACAGACTGTTGAGGCTTTGAAGGGCATTAATTTGACAGTGGAAAAGGGGGATATATTCGGTGTAGTCGGTTATAGCGGGGCCGGGAAAAGTACGTTGATCAGGTTGGTCAATTTGCTTGAACATCCTTCAGATGGGCAGGTGATTGTTGGGGGCAAGGATTTAACCAAATTGAACCCGAAGGAATTGCGGGCTGAAAAGAAAAAAATCGGGATGATCTTTCAGCATTTCAATTTGCTAAATTCAAAGACTGTTTTTGATAATATTGCCATGCCGCTGGTTTTGTCCGGAACTCCGGGTAATGAAATAAAAAAGCGGGTAGGCGAGCTGTTGGAGTTCGTTGGCTTATCAAGCAAAGCAAAGAGTTATCCGGAACAATTGTCCGGCGGTCAAAAGCAGCGGATCGGCATTGCGAGAGCATTGGCTACCAATCCATCGATCTTATTGTGTGATGAAGCTACATCGGCATTGGATCCACAAACAACGAGTGCAGTTCTGCAGCTCTTAAAAAAGATTAATAAAGAATACAATATTACCATTCTGCTAATTACACATGAGATGTCTGTAATTAGGGAAATTTGCAATAAGGTAGCGGTCATGGAGGGCGGTTGCGTCGTTGAACAAGGTTCTGTTTTCGAAGTTTTTGCCAAACCGCAAACGGATATTGCAAAAAACTTCGTGAGAACGGTCATACATGACGAGATTCCACAAAGTTTCTTAAAAAGCATAGGGTCCCACATTCCGATTATTTGGAAAATTAATTTTATTGGGACTACTTCTGGCACTCCTTTACTTTCAACCATCTCGAAGAAATATGATGTTCATTTAAGTGTATTATCAGCCAATATTTCTGAAATTCAGGAAACGCCTTTTGGGAATTTGATCATCGAAGTGACAGGGAACAAAAATGAGGTGGACAAGGCTTATCAATATATTAAAGATGAGGGGATTCTCGTCCAGGAGGTGCAGATAAATGGGTAATACGCTTTGGGGAATGGAAATAACGGCAGACCAGCTGTCGACAGCTTTCGGTGACACACTTTATATGGTAGCCATCTCATTGGTATTTTCCGGATTGATTGGGCTTCCGCTCGGTATCCTGCTTGTCATTACAAGAAAGGGTCACATCCTGGAGAATAAATGGATCTTTAATGTATTGAACCCGGTCATCAATATATTGCGGTCGGTTCCTTTCATCATCTTGCTTGTAGCACTTATTCCGTTTACCAGAATGATTGTCGGCAGTGCGATTGGAACGAATGCGGCCATTGTTCCGCTAATCTTTTACGCGGCTCCTTATATTGCCCGGCTTGTGGAGAACTCCCTGTTGGAAGTGGACAAAGGGATCATCGAGGCAGCTCAGGCGATGGGAGCTACGACATGGCAAATCATTTATCGCTTTTTGATTCCCGAGGGACTTAGTTCGTTGATCCTTACATTTACAACAGCGACAATCGGGCTTGTCGGATCTACGGCCATGGCAGGTGCCGTCGGTGCAGGCGGGGTCGGAGATCTAGCTTTGGCTTACGGTTATCAAAGGTTCGATACGATGACGATGGTCGTCACAGTGGCGGCGCTCGTGATCATCGTTCAATTATTGCAATCCACCGGGAATTTTATTTCAAGAAAAATCAGAAGAAGATAAAAATAACAGGAGGTAGGAGAAATGAAGAAAATCTTATTAACGATCATGGTATTGGTATTGGCCATCGTGGCTGCAGGATGCGGGAAAGAAGAAGGTGCATCAGGCGGTTCGGATGATGTGAAAACAGTAAAAGTCGGTGTCAGCAGCGGGGATACGAGAACATGGGAATACATTGTCGACATAGCGAAAGAGGAAGGTCTTAATATCGAACTGGTCACTTTCAATGATTATATCCAACCGAACCTTGCGTTAAGTGAAGGTGAAATCGATGCCAATTCATTCCAAACGGTCGCTTACTTCGATGAATTCGTTCAAGACCAAAATCTGAAATTAGAGGCTATCGGGTCGACTGTCATTGCGCCTATGGGCCTTTATTCGAAAAAACATAAAGATCTCAAGGATCTTCCGGATGGCGCTACGATTGCCGTTCCGAATGAAGCAACAAACTTTGGCCGTGCATTACTCCTTCTTCAGGAAGCTGGATTGATTACATTGAAAGAGGAATTCAATGGATCGGGATCATTGGAAATCATTAAGGAAAATCCGAAAAACTTGAAAATCCAACCTGTTGCTGCCGGCAATACACCGCGTCTATTGGATGATGCCGATGCTTCAGCCATCAATAATAACTTTGCCGTTGAAGCAGGCCTTACTTTAAAAGATTCTTTATTCCATGAAAGCAAAACGGCGAAACCATATATTAATATCATTGCGGTTAAAAAGGGTAATGCCGATCGTCCTGAGCTGCAAAAATTAGTGAAGCTTTATCAATCGAAAAAAGTGGAGGCATTCATTGAAAAAACGTTTGAAGGAAACACGATTCCTGCATATGTTTCAGTAGATGAATTAGTGAATTACCAGGATGCTTGGACAAAACCAGCTAATGAAAAGTAATGGTGAGAACAAAGAAATCGATTCAAGAAAAAGGGGAGATAAGAGCATGGCGAGAGAATTAGTGCAGAAGCAGCATCAGCAGATCATTGAAGATCACATCGACCTTCATTCCAAATTATATATCGAAACGAGTCAAGCCATTCATGCCAAACCCGAAATTGGGAATCAAGAGTTCTTCGCTTCGGATACATTAACTGGAATACTTCAAAATGAAGGATTTGAAGTGACCCGCAATATAGCTGGACATGAAACAGGATTCATCGCCAAAAAAACATCTGCAAAGAAAGGACCCACAATTGCCTTTTTAGCCGAGTATGATGCATTGCCGGGTTTAGGTCATGCTTGCGGCCATAATATTATCGGCACTACGAGTGTTGCAGCAGGCATTTCCCTGGCTCAAGTGCTGGAGGAAACGGGCGGAGAGGTGATTGTTTTCGGAACACCGGCTGAAGAGGGCGGGCCGAATGGAAGCGCAAAAGGCAGCTTTGTGAAGCACGGTCTATTTGATGCGGTGGATGCGGCAATTCTTATCCATCCTGGCGGGCAAACGCGTGTCACAAGTCCATTTTTGGCTGTCGACCCCCTTGATTTTCATTTTTACGGGAAGTCAGCACATGCAGCAGCTGCACCTGAAGAAGGCGTGAATGCACTTGACGCGGTGATTCAGCTGTTCAATGGCATTAATGCTTTGCGTCAGCAGCTCCCAGCCGAGGTCAAAATTCACGGAATAATCACCAATGGCGGGGAAGCGCCTAACATCATTCCTGAATATGCTTCTGCCAGGTTTTACATTAGAGCAACAACATGGAAACTTTGCCAAGAAGTATCCAATAAAATACGTGCTGTTGCCGAAGGGGCAGCACTTGCCACAGGAAGTACGGTTAAAGTTGAACGTTTCCAAAATGAAGTACTCGATTTTGTCATTAATCCAGTTCTGGATGATCTGTTAAAAGAAGAACTGGTTCAATTAGGGGAAGAGGTGGGTCCTCGTAAAGAGAGTGGCTTTGGCTCGACGGATGCAGGTAATGTAAGCCATGTAGTGCCTACAGCACATCCTTATATAAAAATTGGACATGACGAGCTGATTGCCCATACGAATGAATTCCGTGACTGTGCCAAATCTCCTGCTGGAGACAAAGCCATCCTGACCGGAGCAAAAGCTCTTGCACTTGCAGGGTATAAATTGATTACGGATAAAGATCTGTTGGGTAAAGTGAAAGCAGCATTTCATGAAGCGAAGCAAAAATAAATAAGATGCAGGAAATTTTTTGTTGACTACGGAGCACAGAGTTAGTATTATTAGAAATAACAATACCGAGTAAATAAATAGGAATTATAGGTTAATTGACCGGAAAACCGGAGACTTTTCTTTCATGTAAAGAGGTGTCTCCGGTTTTTTTGTGAATGAGTAAAGCGAAAGGTTCCGTTTCAATACCGTAGTTGTTCATATAATAAAGGAGGATTTATTATGGGAATATTATTACGTAAAGCAATTGAGAAAAAAAGAAACTTCCTAATCAACAAGTTGATTAACAAGGGAGTTTATAAAAAGAATGACATCCATCTATTTGAATTAACCTTAACCGATTTAGAGAATGAATATATTAAAATAAGTAAAATCGAAGAGAAGGAATCCGATGATCATTCCCCCTGTCTGAGGGTACATTTCATATAATATCAGAATAAAAGGAGAGGGTGAAATGAAGAAGGGCATGGAAGAAAGACGGAAGGAATTAATCTATAAACTTATGATACATACTGTAAATAAAACTGTGGAACAGCTTATGAAGTTAACCTTAAAAGAATTGGAAATGGAATATAAAAAGGTTCAAAATGACTGTCATCCCCATAGTGATGCGGGTTCGATACATTGGATCAATACAAAACGGTAATTAGGTTGAATGTGGAACTTCAATTCATCATAAAAAATTTCATCATGTTGCTAAAGGCTTCTTGAGCTGATTCTATATGATGGTTTGAGTTGTAAGGGTCACTGAATCCATGTTTTCCGTTGAATTTATGAACTTCGACATTCTTTCTCTCTAAAGCTGAAATTAACTCGTCTACATTAAATGATGGCTCTTCTAGTGGGAAAAATAACAGTGCAGGGCATCGTGGCGCTAATTCTGCATAATTCCTAATACGGGAACCGTAGTATCCAACTATTCCATCGACACATTCTTCCTCACTGCACAGCCATGCTACAGTTGCCCCTGCACTGAATCCAAGGATGAAAATCTTCTGGTATTCATCTTTTATTTCCGATAATATTTCCTTTATTTTATGCAAAGCGCCTGTGAAGCCTATGTTCTCCATAAAATGTCGATAAGCAGCTTCCTCTTGGGAATAATCAAAAGGCGTCTCCCGTTCTAGCAAATTAGGACAGATGACATCAAAATCCTGATTTGATAATGACTCACAAAAAACCTGCATATGTTGGTTCAGTCCATATATTTCGTGAATGATAATGATGACAGTATCGGACTTTTTCTGTATGTGCAGCATTTTTAACCTCCCTAAACTGTGTGGAAATTAAAAACTAGATAGATAAAAGCCAACCAATTCTTTTCATCCTTAACAATTACAAATCATAAGTACATTACCATCAGGATCTTGAAAGTTAAAATAAGCAAAATCTCCAATACGCTCTATTTCTTTAACAATACATATGTTATTATCCTTAATGAATTTATAGGCTTCGTCTATATCCTTTACGTAGAAATTAAACAATACATTGTTGGATGGTTCGAATCTAAAATCAGGATCAAATGTATGGTCATCTAACGTTAATCCAGTTTCATATGTTATAGGAATATTGTAAACCGGCGATTCGACAGAATCACTATTATGAGGAATGCCAAGGAGATTACAATACCATCCAACTGATTTTTTTAAATCTTTAACATGAATGAAAACATTGTTAACTTTTGGGTAAATAGGAGAATTTATTAATTTCATACTTTTCCACCTTTCGTTGAATCTTACCTAAGAATTCAACAAATCTCCATAAAAAACCTTTTTTAATCATTGAGTAGCTGCACAGAAGCGTCCAATGTTTTTAATGCTTGTCAGCCTTTTCTCCCTGTATATTACATAAAGAAAAGGCTGCCTTAAGACAGCCCTTATCGTTAGCTATATTCCAGATGCGTAGTACTATTTAAAAATCTTATAAGTTTGTATGGATGATCAGTATACTCAAGAAGATGTATTCCTGTATTATGAGAATTGAACCACACATCATTAATTGCGGGTGGTAATTGAAGAAAGCTTTCAATTATTTTAGTAATCACCCCTCCGTGGGATATGATGGCAATTCGTTTATAATTTGCACTGTTCTCTCTAATGTAAGAAAGAACATTTTCAGCTCGTAATCTAAAATCTAAATTATTCTCCCTATCCTGCATCTCTCGTAAATCTTCCAAGAATGTTACTGGACATTTGATAGTATTTGATAAAGTTTCGGCAGTTTTACTAGCACGAAGCAAGGTACTTGACCAAATGTATTCTGGTGGAAACTCTTCCGAGACACGTCTGCACATTTTTTCTACTTGTTCAATTCCCTTAATAGTTAGTGGCAAATCAGTAGTTCCTTCGTAATTTTCTTCTAGAAAATCGTCTTCTGACTCACCATGCCGAATTAATAATATCTGCAAGATATCACCTCGATTTTGTTTATTTATTCCAATTTATAATTCTATTCAACTTTAATAAAACCTTTAAAAGAATAAAACTTGAGCTATTAGTTATAATTCTAAACCCTACATTAAAGTTACAAGATCGTATCATGTCCTTTTTTCACACGATTAAATGATTGTGGCGCTTTTAACAAGTAAGCTTCAATAAGTTAAGCCTTGAAATAGCAAAACAACCGCGTGACAAAATTGTAAGATGGTAGCTTAAACTGTTATGAAGAACGATGGAGATTTACTTTCTTTCTCTTTATTATGTAAGAAAAAGAAGAAAGTTGGGAATGAAATGGATTTTTTTGAACTGAATACCAATGTATTTAGAATGATAAATGACTTAGGGAAACAGTACGATTATTTAAACCCTTCTGTCATTTTCATTGCCGAGTATATGGTATTTTTCTTGGCTTTAGCAGTCATCGTAATATGGTTCACTCGAAATGAACAGAGTAGAATGATGGTTGTTTGTGGGATGATTACGTTTGTAATAGCTGAAATGATGGGGAAAATGGCAGGGAGATTACATTCGAACAATCAGCCATTTGCCGAATTGACCAATGTTAATAAGTTAATTGAAAAAGCAGTGGATAATTCATTTCCAAGCGACCATACCATTTTGTTTTTCTCGTTTTGTGTATCCTTTTGGCTTTTTAAAAGAGGATGGTGGGTGTTATGGATCATGCTGGCTTTCCTTGTTGGCATTTCCCGTATTTGGGTAGGTGTCCACTTTCCAGCGGATGTGCTGGCAGGAGCTCTACTAAGCACCATTTCAGGATTGGTGGTTTACCTTGTTGTTCCTAAAATAAGCTTGATTCACAAATTATTAGGGGGATATGAGAGGTATGAACAAATGGTTCTGTCCCCGGTAACTAAGTCGAAGGCAAAAAAATCAAAGGATTTGTAAGCGAATTTAAAAAACAGGGTTGCTCAGACAGCCTTTTTTTGTTGAAAGAAGTGTAGTATGTTAAATACAAAAATATCCAAATGGTGATGCTGATGGTAAAATAAAGTGAAAGCAATCCATCGCAATGGGGGACTTAATATTGATTGATATCCAAGAAATCAAAGACATTATCAGGCATCGCTATCCATTTCTTTTAGTTGATAGAGTTTTGGAATTGGAAGAAGGAAAGAGAGCGGTGGCCGTTAAAAATGTAACAGCAAATGAAGAGTTTTTTACTGGTCACTTTCCAAATTATCCAGTGATGCCAGGTGTATTGATCGTCGAGGCATTAGCACAGGTAAGTGCTGTTATTATGCTAACAAAAGAAGAAAATCAAGGGCGGATCGGGCTTTTGGCTGGGATCGATGGATGTCGTTTTAAAAGGCAAGTAAGACCAGGAGACCAATTACGTTTAGAAGTAGAGATTACTCGCTTGAAAGGTCCTATCGGTAAAGGAAAAGGAAGGGCTACTGTCGATGGAGAAACGGTATGCGAGACAGAGCTCATATTTGCTTTTGGTGATTGATGGTGATACCGATAAAAAAAGCTTACGGGTATGTGACAAGAATCAAAAATGGAGAAACACAGGTATTGGTTTTTCAACATCCCATTAGGGAAGCGGGTATACAGATACCCAAGGGAACAGTGAAGCCTCAAGAAGATGCTTACCAAGCAGTGATGAGGGAAATGAAAGAAGAAACAGGTCTGGAAAATTTTTATGTAGAAAATTTAATTGCAGAAGATTTTTGGGAGAACGCAGATGGTGCCATACATAATAGATATTTTTATAAAATAAGTGTATCGAATGTTCCTGATGAATGGGACTTTCAGCCAACGGGTGGAGGAGATGAAGAGGGGCTGACATTCCATTTTTTCTGGATTTCATCCCAGCATGAAGTGCAACTTATTGAAGGGCATGGAGATTATTTAAACCTGTTATTCACTTAACCCTTCAGTGCGCAGCAGTTTAAAACAACCGGCCAAGGTCATTATTGATCTTGGCCGGTTGTTTTTTAATGATCAGGTTTGTTTTTCGGTGATGAAAGTTTTTACGGTTGGCGGTTCATATGTATTAAATTGATCAAGAAGTCCATTTGGTTCAACATCTACGAGCGCCATGGAACGGAATTTTTCATGCAGGAACTGTTCGTCGGACATATGATTGAATAAAGCGACCAAAGGATCATAATAGTGATTGATATTTAAGAGTCCGCAAGGTTTTTGATGAAGACCAAGCTGAGCCCAAGTGAAAATCTCAAAGAATTCTTCCAATGTTCCTGGCCCGCCTGGCAAGGCAATGAACCCATCTGCAAGCTCAGCCATTTTTGCTTTTCTTTCATGCATGGATTCCACGACGATCAGTTCGGTTAAGCTCTTATGCGCTATTTCTTTTTTTTCTAGAAAATCTGGCAATACTCCAATTACATTTCCGCCTGCTTCCAGAACGGAATCTGCAACTGCACCCATGATTCCTACACTTGAGCCCCCATAGACAAGGGTAATATTACGTTTTGCCAGTTCCGCACCCAGGTTTTTAGCCTCTTCAACATAGACAGCAGATGCACCTTTGCTTGATCCACAAAATACAGCTAGACTTTTCAAAATATCACATCTCCCATTTAGTAATCTTTCTTTCTTATCATACAAAATTCAGGAAGGTTTGTTAAATTTGAATTATTTAACTGAAAGGTGGATGAATATGAACGTCACTGAATTTCAACAATGGGTAAAAGATTATTATGAAGCACGAGGATGGTCAGAATTGGACATTTTCATTCGCATCGGCTTTTTGGCAGAAGAAACTGGCGAGGTGGCACGAGCCATTCGCTCCCTTGAAATTGGCAGGGATAGACCTGGTGAAGTTATTGGTTCGTTTGAAGAGAACATACAGGAGCTAACCGAAGAATTGGGAGATGTGTTAGGAAACTTGATTGTGATTGCGAACAAGTACAATATCCCCTTGGAAGAAGTGTTCAATGCCCATAGAAAGAAACTATCTGAACGCTATAATCATGCATAAGTTCTTCTCGTTTAATAGGTGAACAAGAAGTTTGCATACCTAATTTCAGTAAACCAGTAGTAGAGCTGTGACTATCAGCTCTTTTTCTTATGGGGCAAACGATAGTTTGTAGTACCATTTAATTCCTTAAAAAGAAATCCTTTCAGCCTTTTAGCCCCCTCAGTTAATAAAGAATTCACAAAATATGGGTAGTATGCGCGATTGAGATTGGATTTTATTGGGTATACACTTACATTAACAGGAATGAACATTCATTCCGCAACTTGTAAAAAAGGGGTGAATCATTATGATCACGGCAGTAAATAAACGAGACAGTATAGTATCCAGCGCTTTAGTGCTATTTGCGGAACGTGGATATGATGCGACGACGATTCCGATGATTGCTACATCGGCAGGAGTTGGAGCGGGTACCATTTATCGTTATTTCGAGAATAAGGAAGTGCTAGGCAACAAGATTTTTCAAGAGTACTTGGATATTTTCACTGAAACGGTCAAGAATGGATTTCCTCATGATGATTCAATACGCAATCAGTTTCACCATATTTTTAAATCAATGGTTGATTTTACAACCGAGCAGGACCAAGCTCTTTATTTTATAAAAATACATAGTGGAGCCCATTTTTTAAATGAAGATAGTCATGCTAGCTTTCAAGGGCTATTGAATATATTTAAAAATTTCTTTGATTCAGGAAAAGAGAAAAAAGAAATTAAGGAGCTTCCTTCTTCAGCTTTGATTGCCATCATTTACGGGGCTTTTCTTGAGCTTGAGCGTCTTGTTCGCATAGGGGAATTAGAACCTGACCCAAAACTATTGGCAGATGTGGAAGAAAGCTTTTGGGATGCAGTGCGATTGCACGCTTGAGACATTTTTAACATTTAAGCGGAATGAACGTTCATTCCGCATTCTAAACTATTAAAAGAGGTGCTAATAAAATGGAAAACACAACTCAGTTTCCACAGCCAAAGACATATGGCCCCCTAGGCAGCCTGCCTATCATTGATAAGGATAAGCCGCTTCAGTCTTTCATGAAGCTGGCACGAGAACTTGGGCCGATTTTTCAGTTTCAATTTCCGGGTCGAATCACTACATTCGTGTCCAGTGCTTCCCTCGCTAAAGAAATTTGTGATGAAACAAGGTTTGATAAGAAAGTCGGTCCAGCCCTACAAAAAGTGAGAGCGTTTGGCGGCGATGGTCTCTTCACAAGTGAAACAACGGAGCCGAATTGGAAAAAGGCCCATAACATCCTGCTGCCCAGCTTAAGCCAGCAAGCAATGAAAAGCTATCATGCTAAAATGGTGGATCTTGCTACTCAACTCATTCAAAAATGGGCCCGCCTGAATCCGGCTGATGAGATAGATGTTCCTGAGGATATGACACGATTGACCTTGGATACGATCGGACTCTGCGGGTTCAATTACCGATTTAACAGTTTTTATCGGGAGACCACCCACCCTTTTGTCACCAGTATGGTACGTGCGTTGGATGAAGCGATGAGCCAAACGCAGCGACTTGGCATCCAAGATAAACTGATGATCAAATCTAAAAAACAATTCAGGGAAGACATTCAATATATGTTCTCTCTAGTGGATGAATTGATTGCTGAACGAAAACTAAATGGTGATCAGGGAGAAGATGACCTTCTTTCCCATATGTTGAAAGGAGTCGATCCAGAAACCGGAGTATCACTGGATGATGAAAATATTCGTTTTCAAATCATCACCTTTTTAATAGCTGGCCATGAAACGACGAGCGGTCTCCTATCGTTCGCCATCTATTTCCTCATGAATAACAGAGACAAGTTAAAAAAAGCGCAAGAGGAAGTCGATGAAGTGCTGGGTGATGATGTTCCTGATTACAAACAAGTGAAAAAGCTGAAATATGTCCGGATGGTGCTGAATGAAGCGCTTCGTCTGTGGCCGACAGCTCCGGCGTTTTCCGTTTATGCGAAAGAAGATACCATGCTGGGCGGAAAATACAATGTGAAGAAAGGTGATGTGTTCTCGCTGCTAATTCCCGAGCTTCATCGTGATCCATCCGTTTGGGGTGATGACGTTGAATCGTTCATTCCTGAGAGGTTCGAGGATTCGGGATCCATCCCTTATCATGCTTATAAACCGTTTGGAAACGGGCAGCGCGCCTGTATCGGACAGCAGTTTGCCCTTCATGAAGCGACACTGGTGCTTGGTATGGTTTTACAGCACTTTGACTTGATTGATCATGAAGAATATCAATTGGATGTTAAAGAAACTTTGACTCTCAAGCCGGACGGGATGACCATGCGCGTTTCGCCGAGGAAGCCGCCGGTGTCGTTTAACGTTGCTTCTCCAGAATCAAAATCTGCGGACAAAGGAGCTACGGCATCTGCAATCGAATCAGCACATGGCACACCATTACTCGTCCTGTTTGGATCAAACATGGGAACAGCGGAAGGGATTGCTCGTGACCTTGCCGAAACAGGAAAGCGACAAGGCTACAATGCCGAGGTTGCCCCTTTAAATGATTACACTGATCGTCTTCCCCAAGGAGGAGCTGTTCTCATAGTCTCGGCATCTTATAATGGAAATCCCCCTGATAATGCAGGTGACTTCGTTTCATGGCTGAAGGAAAACCAGGGTGACACATTGGATGGTGTTCACTATGCGATCTTCGGCTGCGGGGACCGCAGTTGGGCTAATACGTACCAGCGCATTCCAATCTTCATTGATGAGCAGCTGGAACAAAAAGGAGCAGTGCGGCTGTCAGAAACAGGCTATGGAGATGCAAGCGACGACTTTGAAGGGGATTACGAGAAATGGACAGAAGCCCTTTGGCCGAATCTTGCCGAAACCCTGAACATTGAAGTGAATAAGAATGATCGGGTAGTCAGCTCGCTTACGATGAACTTCGTAAGCGATGTGAGCGGCACGCCATTAGCCCGCACCCATCATGCTTTTACATCCATTGTAAAAAGGAATTTTGAATTACAACATGTAGATAGCGGAAGAAGTACACGGCATATAGAATTGACTCTGCCAGAGGGAATACAATATCAGGAAGGCGATCATCTCGGGGTTCTTCCACAAAATCCATCGGAACTTGTCGAACGAGTGCTCAGTCGATTTAATCTAAACGGCCAAGATTACGTGAATCTGACTGGGGATTCCGGAAAAGCTGCCCATCTTCCTACAGGAAAACCGGTAAAAATAGAAGAGTTACTATCAAACTATGTGGAGTTCCAAGAGCCCGCCACCCGGTCTCAAATACGGGCGCTTGCCACTTATACGGTATGTCCTCCACATGTAAAAGAACTTGAAGTTCTTCTTTTGGACAGTACCTATAAACAAGAAATCCTGAACAAGCGCATAACCATGCTTGACCTAATAGAAAAGTATCTTGCATGTGAAATCCCATTTGAACTGTTCCTGGCTTTACTGCCACCTTTAAAAGCAAGATATTACTCCATCTCAAGCTCACCACTCCACAACGAAGGAGAAACAAGCATCACCGTAAGCGTCGTCCGTGGAGAAGCTTTGAGCGGCAACGGGGAATACAAAGGAATTGCATCGAATTATTTGGCTGAACGCTCCCAAGGAGACAAAATAGCCTGTTTTATCAATACGCCGCAATCCAATTTCCAGCTCCCAGAGCAAACAGGAAAACCTATCATCATGATTGGCCCTGGAACAGGAATTGCACCATTCAGGGGATTCATACAGGCACGTCGCGTTTTAAAGGAAAAAGGTGAAACGCTAGGGACTGCCCACCTTTACTTTGGATGCCGTAATCCTGAACACGATTTCCTCTATCAAAAAGAACTCGTGCAAGCCGAACAAGAGGGCCTTGTAACACTGCACACCGCTTACTCGAGATGTCCCGGTCAAGAAAAAACATATGTCCAGAACCGATTAGCAGAAAACGCCCATGACATCCTTCCTTTATTAAAAGAAGGAGGACACCTATACATCTGCGGAGACGGAAGCAATATGGCGCCAGATGTTGAACGAACATTAATCGACAGCTATATGCATATCTATCAAACACCGAGAGAAGAAGCCACAGAATGGCTGCAATCATTAGAGGAGAATGGCAGATATGCGAAAGATGTTTGGGCAGGAGCATAAATAGGAGGAGCAGCGATTCTTAAGGGAATCGCTGCTTTCTTTATGAAAATCCGAACTCACGAGTAAAAAGCGAAAATTCACGAGTAAAACAGCAAAAGTCACTAGTAAACAGAGCAAATTCACGAGTGAAGTACGAATTCACGAATATTATCGCTCAAATTCACGAGTTTATCGCCCGATCTCACGAATATATCGCTCAAACTTACGAATATATCGTCCAAACTAACGAGTAAAGTAATTATTTTGCGCTAAAATAAAAGAATTGGAACTAATGGGGAGTCCATTCATACATTGACGGAGAGCGTTTACGGATTCTTTATTCATTGTTAAAATTTGAGAGTGTGTTAATACTTTGGAGGCAGAAGAAGTGAGAGAAGCCAATGTTTTTAATAGTGGGCAAACGGTATTAGGAATGTTTGGTCAAGATCTTTCTTACTTATATGGACCGAAATATAGTGGAAATAGCACGTGTGACCGCGCTAACAGGTATTCGTCACGGCCATGTGGTTAATTAACGATAAAGGGGTCACTTTGTATAATGTTTAAGTATACGGTTTGTTTTGTAAAGAAGAATAATGAACTTCTCATGCTTAACCGGGAGAAAGCACCGATTATGGGTGTTTGGAACGGGGTGGGGGGCAAAATCGAGAAAGGTGAAACACCTGATATAGGTGCACAGCGTGAGGTGTTTGAGGAAACTGGGATAGAGGTAGAGACCTTTTTTTCTAAAGGAACGGTAACCTGGGAAACTCCTGAAGGTGAATTGGATGGAATATATGTATATTTGTATATGGCGGATGAGGATTTAAAATATGAAACACCGAAAAAAACGCGGGAAGGCATTCTTGATTGGAAATCCATTGATTGGATACTCCATCCACTGAATCTCGGAATTGCCGAAATGGTTGCGCAGTATTTGCCGGTTTTATTGAAAAAAGAAGGAAACCATGCATTCACTTACAAAAATGGCCAGACATTTATTTCATGAAACTAGCCTTACTTAAAAAAGGGATACTCCCATTTTGAGTAGTATCCCTTTCAATAAGTTAAAACTCATTCTCGAATATCGTCCCCTTTTTGAATCTTGAATCCTTAAAGGCAAACTTCATCAGAATAATATAGGCAATGCCTGCCACAACAACGCCGATGATCCAGGCCAGCTCGACTTTTATAAAGGCTGCGCCGGCGCCGATAAGCATGGCGAGCAGCGCGCATGGATTATATCCTGCAAATGGCCCGTCTTCTCTGTACAAATCGGAAACATTCATTTTTTGCTTTCTTAATATATAATACTCGACTAATAAAATCGAAACGATCGGACCTAAAAATGCGGAATAAATCAGAATGAACAAACCAAGGCCCTTCGCCGAAGAATCCTGTACAAGCACCCAAGGGAATGAGCAAAAGGCAAGAATTCCGGTTATGATAACGGCAACCTTATATTTCAACTTTGTAATCAAAGTAATGACATATGTTGGCGGAATAATATTGGCAACCATATTTACCGCAATTGCACCTATAACGATAAATGCAGAAACGCCTACTGTGATATAAGGATTATCCACCACAATTGCAAACGCCTTAACGGGATTGGAAATGCCGGTAGCGGAAGCAAGCATTACGCCGATTGTCAGTACGAAGCCGTATGCTAGTAAAATGGGCGAAAAATACAAAAACCCTCGTTTTGCATCACTGATGCCAGACTTAAGCTCTCTTGAATAGTCCCCTGCGCTTAAAAAGATAGCCGCATAATTTCCTAAAAACATCATGATGAAAGCAAAGAACGGCAAGCCCCATGAGCCTTCAGCGTGCACCCATTTTTCCGCGATGACCTCGCTATGTGATGTAAGAAGAATACCAAATACATAGACTAGCGCTAGCATGATAACAATGGATGCAAGTATTTCCACCCATTTGATGGCATGGAAGCCATACAGCGAAAGCGCAATTTGAACCAATTGAATCGCGACAAAACAAATGACGGCATTATCAAAAGCACCACCCGTAATGACCTTCGCGATTTCGTTTAAGGCAGTACCGCCGATCCAACTTTGAAAACCGTACCAGATGATGGCTGGAATTCCACGCAAAAGTGATGAAATGATGGATCCTTTCATCCCGAAGGACATTCTGAGCTGAACAACATAGGGAATGCCCGTCCTGTATCCAATCCTATCATTTAAAGCGAAAATCACGGAAATGATAGCGATGGCAATGGCTGCTGCAGCAAATGTCTGAATGATGTTCAATGTTGCGGTACCCGCTACGACTAAGCTTGCCCCAAGTGTCATATTCCCTAAATTGACGCCGTCTCCAATCCACATGAATGTATAGGATATCGGGCCAACCGTCCTATCTTCTTTAGTTCTCGGCTTCAGAGATTCATCCAAATCTGCAGCATGGTGGAACTCCGCTTCTTCTGAAGCATGACTTTCTAGATATGTAGACAATTTACACTCAACTCCTATTCGTAGTGTTATATAATATGACTAACGATGTAATAAAAACTAACATGAGAAAAGTATACAGGTTTCGTATTTAGGAATCATTAGAAGAAGTGTGAAATTTCAGATTTTATTTTGTGCTTTTTAACTAAAAGAAAATCAAGTGAATTCTTGTAATTAACTGGGGGTCTATGAGTCCTGCTGTTTCATGATTTGTTTGCAGTAAGTAAGGGTGCTGAGGCAGCCTTTTTCTTAGGGGAAAAACGGGGCAGGATAGTTAAGTGCTAGGTATAAAGCATTGAAATTCATTTGAAAAACGTGATAAAATTGTTATATCAGTGTGTAGAGATATTGGTCTTTTTTATTGACCAAAAATATATGTCTCACGATACGTCTGCCATCTGAAATATTTTTAATGGAGATGATCATATGCACGTAGAAACAAGATTACCGCGAAATGGAAAAGACTTTGTATTATTCTTAGCGATTATATCAATACTTTCAGTCAACATTATCGCACCTCTTATTATGGGATTTAAATTTGGATTCAGTAAAGAAGTGTATTTTGAAACCTTACAAGTAATTCCATTTGTATGGGTTTGTGTCATTTTATTGGTAACACTTGTTGTAAATCCAATTGTTAATAAACTCGTACAAAAGTTTATTGAACCTACGGACGGTTTTAATGCAAGAGTGTTATTCACGATATTATTTAGCGTAACCATCCTGTCCATTTTACTGACAGTTATCGGATCTTGGATTGGCATGAGAGAAATTAGTTTGGAGCCGATTCAAACGTTCTTTTATGATTGGCCTCGTAACTTTTTCATCGCATTTTGGGTGGAAGCTTTGATCGCACAGCCGATTGCAAGATTTGCAATGAAAAAATTACATGCAAGCCAGGCCCGTAAAGCAGTAAATGCGTAACAATCAAATAAATTAAAAGCACATATAGCCGATTGGTTTTATTAAAAAACCAGTCGGCTTTTTCTTGCAAAAAAGAGGGGAAGTGAATGAAGGAATTTCCATTTTCCACACAAATGAAAAGGTGTTAAATGGTATGATTAAATGAAAAAATTGTATTTAAGTAGAAATATATTCTTGAAAAAAGTTAAAGTTATCTTAGTAATATTTGTTCTTGCTTTATCAGCCTATCAACTAATTACCGGAAATTTTGAGTTGATGCCGTATTCCATGTTGTTTTTGGGGGCAATTATGTTAGTAACAGGATTAGTCGAACTTCAAGAAGATAAAAAGGTGGATTTTTGGGGTGTGTTGTTGTCTCATTATTTCTTTTCTTTGTTTCCATGCAGGGTTTCTTTTTGAACTAACAGATTCTTTTACTTCAATAAGGGAATTTATTCAACAACTCTTTTTCTTAAGCAACGATAGGGGCAGTTTAGTTGAACTAGAATGAATGGTAAAATTCATAAAAAGTATCGAGGTGATGGTATGAAATATACTTGTCCTTGCTGTGGATATAAAACGTTAGATGAAGAACCAACAGATACATATGCAATTTGCAAAATATGCTTTTGGGAAGATGACGGTGTTCAATTTCGAGACCCTGATTACGAAGGCGGGGCTAATGAAGTTTCATTGAGCCAAGCACAAAAAAACTTCGTTACGTTTGGGGCATGCGAAGAAGGCTGTATTGAGTTTGTAAGAAAGCCAAATGAGAAAGATATAAAAGACCCTAATTGGAAACTGTATATTTAGAGAACGTTTTTAAGCTAGCGGGTGCGTTAGTTCATTAGGAAGGCCACCAATTGGCGGCCTTTTTATATATGGTTGCTGTGATTATTGAAAACAAAGTATTAAATTTAATCCCAAAGAATAAGTATTAGAAGTGAAAAGGAGCCTGCCTAGTTAGTTTTTTCTTCTTGTTTTCGTTTTATCTCCAACTTTCTTCCTTTTTATTATCAGGGGAAAAGACGTTTTTTCAAAAAAGGAAATTTCAATATCATGAACTTCCTATAAAAAGACATCAGAATTTCTTCCTGCTTATAATAATACTCGAAGGTGAGTGAACATGAAAAATAGAATGAATAAAAGAATGATAAAAATACTCAGTGGAAACTGGGAAACTAGATTAATCGTTCAAGTTGCAGATACTGAAAGAAAAAGAGAAAAGGGCTTAATGTTTGTTGGAAAATTACCCGAAAATGAGGGGATGTTATTTGTGTTTACAGAAAAAATATATGGTGGCTTTTGGATGAAAAACACATTAATTCCTTTATCCATTGCTTTTCTTGATTCAGATGGGGAAATTCTAAAAATACTTCATATGGAACCTTGTAAAGAAGATATATGTCCTACCTATGATCCGGGACTTTCTTATAATTATGCAATTGAAGTGAACCTTGGATGGTTTGGAAGGAATCAAATCAAAGAAGGGGATTATGTAATGTTTGATTGAATGCATATCACCTCACCTTTAGTTCTTATGGGTGGGGTGATTTTTTTATGGAAATTTATTTCGGGCGAACGGATTATTAGTAAATAAAGAGGGTCATTACCTTTGGGTACATTGAATATTTTAATTATATCTTCTTTCTTTTGTAATTAAAGAGGCAGGTAATTAGAGATTTAAAGGAGAATACTCGGTTATCATAAACGGGAGGTGTGGAGGAGGAAAAATGAAGATAATAGAATTGCCAATTGAATTTGAATTTAATGGGCAAAAAAATCACATTAATCCTAGCTTGATTATATTGAAGAATGAACTAACTTTGGTCGATACAGGGTATCATGATTTTTTACCTTTAATTGAAAATGAATTTATAAAAAATGGTTATGAAATGAAGAATTTAAAGAATATAATCATTACTCATTTTGATATTGATCATATAGGTTCCTTATATGATTTCAAGGAAAAGTATCCTTTGATTAACATTATAGCTAGTGAAGTAGAATCAAAATATATTAGTGGTGAAATGAAGTCAGAGAGATTGGTTCAAGCTGAAGAAATGCTTGAAAATATGCCAAATCAAGAAATCGAATTCGGTAAATGGTTTATACAACAATTAAAGAATTTGAAGCATGTTTCAATTGATGAAAAGGTACACGATGGAGAACTGATTTTAGATAACGAATGTAGAGTAGTAGCAACACCAGGGCATATTTCATTATATTTTCCAAGTTTAAAAAGTGTAATCACAGGTGATGCAGCTGTTAAAGAGAATCATGAATTGGTCATTGCTAACCCACACTTTTGTTTAGATGGCGAGAAAGCAGAACAGTCTTTAAGAAAGATTAAAAATCTTAAAGCTGAAAATTACTATTGTTATCATGGTGGAAAATTCACTTTATAATTGGAACGGGGGGGTCGGAATGCTCTCACCCCGAGCCATGATTTTAAAAGAAAACTTGATTATCTTTAATGTTTTTTTATTTGTTTATTCGGATGAAATCAACTGGAACGTTTTTTTTAAAAACTGTAGACAAACTTATGTAACTAAAGGGGCAGGTTCGTAAAAATTGAATCCTTTATCTTTTTGAAGCAGTGAGATACTGTTTTAATATTTCTAATCCTATTTTTAACTCATCAAATGAGTTTGTAGAAGAAAGTGCAATACGTAAATACATATCAGGGGTGGTCTGCCCGCTTTGAAAACGATTGGAATGAAAAACTCGAATACCGTGCCTTTTCAAATCCGTTTCCAGCTGTAACGCATTGTTATGTCCTTGAATTGGAAGCCAACGATAAAAACTGAGAGGATGTCCGACATCCTTTCTTAAAGGAAAATATTCCGAATAAATATCATTTGCAGTCTGTGCAAGCTGTTTCTTTTGAGAAACAATTTCATGAGCCTTTCCTGATAGGATAAGCTCTGTGATAACCTCTGCATCAAAAGAAGAGGTCTTTACATTTATGTTGAAAATGGCCTGGGAAATTTTCTCGCGCAATGCATCCCCATAGACCATATAGGCCACTCTTAATCCAGAACATATTGACTTAGAGGTGCCACAAATATAAACGCTCTGTTCTGGAAGCAAATGGAACATTGGCTGCCGGTAATCGGAGATAACGCCTGCCGTCAGAAATGCATGAATATCATCCTCAATCAAAATTAAACGATGCTTAAGGATGACCGCAGCTAATTCTTGCTTTCGAATATCTGACATCATGATTGTGGTTGGATTGTTGCAAGAGGGCATCAGAAAAATGCCGTCAATATTTGTTTGACAACACTGCTTTTCAAGTTCATCTGGCAGCATTCCAAACTGGTCTCCAGGGATGGGTACTAACTTAATATGGAACATCTTTGCCAACTCGATAAAGTTCGAATATGTGTATAAGTCTGTTGCAATTCTATTTCCAGGTACAAACAAAGCAGCCAAGGCAATGGCCAATGCATTTTGGGCACCAGAAACGATTGCTATATGCTCTTGATCCGCGTGAATTCCGAAAGATTCCATCCAGTTTAGAGCTGCTGTTTTTTGATGTGGAATACCAGTTGGATCGTTGTAATTCAGGAGCTGCTCCAAATAACTTTTGTTCACAGTTTTTTGAATGGTTTCTGTAACAATATCATTGGTTTGCTCAAAAGATGCCACAAAACCAAGATCAATGCTGTTTGCCGTTTTATCCGCGGAAATGGTTATAGAACGAGTGGCATTAGGAGCTACAAAGGTTCCGCTTCCCGTAACGGCATATATTAATCCCTTTACCTCGCTTATTTTGTAGGCACGGGTAATCGTAGTGAAGTTTAAGTCAAGAAAATCTGCCAATTCTCGTTGCGGAGGTAACTTTGTTCCAGGTGCTAAAAAACCATTTGTTATATCTTGTTCAAGTAATGATGCAAGAGATTTATAAAAAGGACGCTTTAATGCTTTCTTATCAGGTTTCCAAGACATTGGATAATTATCAAATGAATTTACTGGCATAGTTCACCTCTACTATCTTATTCCATACAATCATATCATTTTTTGTATGGAATTCTAATAATGAAACGGTTGAGTTGAAAAAGCGGATTTAAACGAATATAAGGTGATAAGCCAATCAGTACCCCCATTTTGATAAAATGGGGGAATTTTATTTTAATTGTAATCCATACAATTAACTTGTTTTTTGTACGGATTTTGTATGTTAAGTTTAAATAAATTAAGCCATCAGGATGTGAATTATATGAAAAAAAGAACTCAAATGCTAACTGCATTTCGTGCAGCTTTTCCGTACACAATGCCCATTTTTGCAGGCTTTTTATTTTTAGGAATCGCTTATGGAATCTTTATGAATTCATTAGGTTTCAGTGCGATTTACCCGATATTGATGAGTCTAACAATATTTGCAGGATCAATGGAGTTTATTGCAGCCAATTTATTGCTTGTTGCGTTCAATCCGATTAACGCCCTTTTTCTAACTTTAATGGTGAATGCACGACATTTGTTTTATGGCATTTCCATGCTTGATAAGTATAGGGGGACCGGGAAGAAAAAGCTGTATCTGATTTATGGGCTTTGCGATGAGTCGTTTTCCATCAATTGTACCGTTGATGTTCCGAAGAATGTAGACAAGGGCTGGTTTATGTTCTTCGTGACACTGCTCAATCATTCCTATTGGGTGATAGGATCAGCGATAGGCGGCATTTTTGGATCACTTGTCAAGTTCAACACAGAAGGACTCGATTTTGTTATGACGGCTCTCTTTGTTGTCATCTTCATTGAACAGTGGATGAAAGAGAAAAAACATCATAGTGCTCTCGCAGGGCTTGGGCTGTCAACTGTCTGCCTTATTATTTTTGGCGGTAACAATTTCATTATCCCTGCTATGTTTGCAATTTTAGGGGTACTCACCTTACTTAGAAAGCCATTAGAGAAAGTTGAGGTCAAGACCATATGACAATGGATTTAACACAGCAAATCATTACAATAGCAATGGTTGTTTTAGGCACAATGCTTACAAGATTTCTTCCATTCATCGTTTTCCCATCAGGTAAACCCACACCTAAATATGTACAGTATCTCGGTAAAATACTGCCACCCGCGGTAATTGGGCTTTTGGTCATTTATTGTTTAAAGGATGTGAGCTTACAATCCGGAAGTCACGGCATCCCTGAGTTTATTGCGGTGGCTGTAGTTGCCCTGCTTCACTTTTGGAAGAAAATGATGCTCCTCTCCATAGCAGGGGGAACGATTGTCTACATGATGTTAGTGCAATTGGTTTTTTAAAATCATAATGACTATTGCTCCATCTCCCGTAACCAATCCTTAATATCAATGGTAATGGGAGTAAAATATTCAATCAAAGGGGTAGGTAATAGTGAGGAAGAAAATTGATGAATATCAAATTTATGAAAAACACTATGAACAAATTCATGAGCAAGTAAAAAACGATCCGTATGCTCAGTCGTTAGGCATTCAGTTAACAAAATTCGAGGCAGGTTTTGCAGAAGCAACGTTAGAAGTGCAAAGCCATATGGTAAATGCATATGGAACTGTTCACGGGGCTGTTATTTATGCTGTAGCAGATCATGCTTTTTCCGTAGCCTGTAATGCATATGGAAAAACATCCTTAGGACTCTCGACAACAATCCAGTTTATTGAATCAGCTAAACCCGGAGACAAGATAGTAGCCCGTGCAACTGAAGTTAAACGAAACTATCGGACAGGTTTTTATCGAATAGACGTCTTGCATGAGCAAAACCTGATAGCAACCATGGAGGCAGTGTCATATCGTAAGGATCATTATTTTATTGAACTTGATGAACAAGATTAAGCAGTCTAATAGTTATTGATCAGAGCTGTCCTTGAGACAGCTTTTTCTTATGGAGGTAATGGGGCAGGGAAATTCGGTAACTTTATTTGGAAATTGTGTTAAGATTAGGGCATTATTGTATTGAAAGGCGTTGGAATATGAGTCAAGTCAATCCAAAAACAAAGATATACTTTTGGCTATCTGTTACGCTTTTACTCTGTGGAATTGTTTCTTGGATTCCCTATTTGGTCTTTAAAATTGAAGAATCTTATGGGATGCTAACATTTGTAATTAACCCAATTGGAGTGGTATTAGGTTCATTCTCAAACAACAGATTAATAGCCTTTAGCAATTTATTTATGGTCTTTAGTTTTATTCCTGTTATGATATTTGTTTATCTAACTAAAGGGTACATTCCTATGTGATTGTTAGGGGAATTTTCTGACACTCCATCAATCATTATATAGAAGTAACAGGTGCAATAGCAGTAATTCAGATCTGTCATCTAGACAGATTTTTTTTTATGCAATTAACGGGGCAGGCTAGCATTCCTGTAGTCTACAGTTTTTTAGAGGGTTTGTGAAAATTCGAACATTGATTGGAACGTAGGGCACTCGCTTTCCGCGGGTGGCCAGCCCTCGGCGCGCCTTTCCCGCAGGAGGCTCGAACCTTCCGTTCCAATCAACTTTGTTTTTACATTTAGATAGAACTACTTTTGCCTACAGTCTTTTTTGTTTTATAGCCACATGTAATTTTGGGGCAAAGTTAAATTACTTCTGTTTCTCTAACGCTAATTTCAACCCTTTTTGATAATATTGCGTCATCATTTCTTCAGGAACCATGCTTCCGCCAGTCCCCCAAATAATATGTGTACCCTTACTCATCTTTTCCGTTAAACTATGCTTCTGTAAATAATCGATGCCCTCTTTACATAATTTACTTGGTCCTATCATGCCTGCTAGTGCTGAAGGTTCTAAATGGATCCCCTCTGTATCGACTAGTTCTTTTAGCAATTTATATAACTGTTCATCGCTGACCGTATAATTGCCGCTTAAAAAGGGTTCCATCGTTTTACCCACAAACCCAGATGGCTTTCCAACAGCAAGTCCATCCGCGTCTGTCACATTATCGATACCAACATCTTGTACAGAAACTTTATCATGTAGTCCAGTCATTAAACCGAGTAACATGCATGGCGAGTGGGTAGGTTCTGCGAAGAAACAGTGAATATGGTCTTGATACAATAATTTCAAACCAAAAGCTACGCCTCCAGGACCACCACCTACTCCACATGGAAGGTAAACAAACAAAGGATGATTTTCATCTACAATTATCTTTAGCTCTTCCAATTGTTTCTTCAAACGAGATGCAGCCACTGCATATCCTAAAAATAGGTCGTGAGAATTTTCATCATCGACAAAATAACATGTTGGGTCACTATCTGCTTGGATTCGGCCTTCCTCTACAGCTTTACTATAATCAGCTTCATATTCAATGACTTTGACATTTTTGCTTCTAAGCAAGTCTTTTTTCCACTGTTTTGCATCAGCTGACATATGAACAGAAACATTAAAACCTAACTTTGCACTGATGATGCCAATACTAAGTCCTAAATTTCCAGTCGAGCCTACTGCGATTGAATATTTTGAGAAAAGGGTTCGGAATCTATCACTATCTATAATCGAATAATCATCTTGAATTGTTAACAATTGATGTTGGAAAGCTAATTCTTCCGCATGTTTGAGTATTTCATAAATCCCGCCTCTTGCTTTGATGGATCCTGATATAGGAAGGTGACTATCACATTTCAGTAATAATTCTCCTAATATAGGTTGTTGATGATCTTGTTCCAAGGATTGTTTCATGGCAGGAATTCTCACTAAAGGAGATTCTATGATACCGTTCGTTCCTTTTGTTTCAGGGAAAACCTTGGCGATATATGGGGCAAAACGTTTCAACCTTTCCTCTGCATCTCTTACATCTTCTTGAGTAAGGGGGGATTTTTTAATTCCTGTTTGAAACTTTTCGACATTTGGATTGAGCCAAAATACTTCATCCGTCGAAATGAGCTTGTTTAATAAAGGATATTTGTCTTTCCATGATTGTAATTCTTTGCTTTCAATCTCTTTCATTTTTTTGATCCTCCTCATTTTCTTGTAACAAATTGTTTGGTGAATTATAATTAAATAAAATTTAATACAGTTTAACACACAATCATCTCGATGTTAATTTATATTAATTTTATTTAAGTGTGATTTAATAAGTCGTTAAGGAGTAGCGGTTATGGAAAATATAGATATTGGCAAGAAAGTTGAAAAATATAGAAAAGCTAAAGGAATGAGTAGTAGAGAGTTAGCAAAATTAGCTGAAATTACACCTTCAATGTTAAGCCAGATTGAACGAGGTTTGGCGAATCCTTCTATTCAAACCCTAAAGGTCTTAGCTAAAACCTTGAATGTTCCAACATTTAGTTTTTTGCTTGAAGAAACGATTACGGAGGATTTAATCGTTAGGTCCAGTAAACGGAAGAAAATGATCATTGATAATTTGTCTTATGAGTTATTGTCACCTGATTTTACGGGGAATTTGGCAACAGCGATTATGAAAGTTCCTCCGAATATTTCCTCGTCAGAAAGCCCTATAGAACATAGAGGAGAGGAAGTAGCATATATTTTGGAAGGGAAAATCAAGCTGTATATAGGTGAAGAAGAATATATATTGGAAGCTGGTGATAGTGTGAAAATACCAGCAAATTTCAAACATAAATGGGAAAATAATTTTAGTCAGAATGCAGCTGTATTATTTTCAGTTACCCCGCCTGCGTTTTAATGAAAAAGTTTTTCTTTCACAATTGGGCGCGATTCTTTAATGAGGATCGCTTTTCTTATGGAACTAGTTCAAGAGTGCTGTTTGATCCTTGTTCAACAATTGGGGCAGATTGTTGAGGAAAGTTTTTAAGCAGGCTTGCTGAGATCTGCAAGGGATGGGCATAGAAAAGAAAAAGACCACACCTTGGCAGAGGTGGGGTCTTTTCTGGGTTTTATACCCTCACGTTGATGATTCATGTTCCATCTTGCTGAATCGCCAAAAAAGCTGGTTTTAATGAACATTGAACAACCATCAGCTCCGTCTGAGTGGTTGTTTAGTTGCCTTTACTCATCTTCATAGAGCGTAATAAAGGAATCCAGCTCGGCACGTCCCTCTGCAATCGCGTTTACCCTGTCGACGAACTCCGGTCGAATCAGATGACGCAACGGCTGGTCTACTTGATTCAATCGTTTGAATGCCTCCCGAGCCAACTCATCCCATTCCTTGTAGCGATGCAGATAATCATCCGGCATCACTACGGTGCTAGACGTCCCTTCCTCCGGTTCACACTCAAACGGTTCGTCTATCCCGAGCGATGCATAATCGCATGTTATTTGCTCTACGGGTAGAATATCCCTCGACGCAAATTCAATCTCATAGACCGTCGATACCACATTTGGACTGAAGCTGTGATTCATGTATCTGGCATGGTCCCAGCATAGCACATAGCGGTCGTCATCGTTGAGGTAGGCATATTTATAGACGATTTCCCTTCGCACGATATCAAGCGATTCAATTTCATCTTCCTCGAGGATGATGTCCAAATCATCCAATGCCCAGATTATCGTTCCTTTGGGGATCATTTTTGTGGCAAAAATGCCCACACCAATCTTTTCATTGACAAACCGAATCTCGGTATCTGGATGTATCATCGATTCTGTTCACCCTTTCTCAAAACTTACCATTATGATATACAGCAGTTTCCTTTAGGTGACCGTTCGTTTGCGTATTTTATCCAAGTTCAATCAGCGGAATGTCCCCTGGAAAAAGAAAAAAAGCTCTTTTATTTTAGTTCCACAATCGGGCGTGATTCTTTAATAAGAATCGCTTTTTTAAGGAACTAAAGGGACAGATCAGGTGTAGAAGGACTATTACATGAATAATGGAATTATAATAAATGGAATAAATTTCTATAAGGTGGTGTTCTGCTATTACAAACTAAGCTAAAATGACAGGTTGCCATGGTTACAGGTGTAAGCCATAGCCAAGGAATTGGTTCTATATGCCGCAAGCAAAAGGGAGGTATTGTTTACATACTGGGTTTCAAAATCCTGGTCAAGTGTCGAATGACATTTGGTAAGACAGCGTTGGTTAGTTATTAAATAAAATATTGACTATTACTGAACTGTAGGTCCGGGGTTCCTTAAAAGTTGCTTGATTTTAATAATTTTGAATCAATAAGGAGAATTTTAGTATGAAAATAAAGTGGTTTGGACATTCTGCCTTTTTACTAACATCCGAAAGTGGAACCAGGATTCTTATTGATCCATATTATCGCTTCATCCGTTACCGTATGCCGAGTGTTGAACCAGATATAGTTGCCGTTACACATAATCATTTCGATCACAATAAAATTGAAGCTGCAACAGGTGAATACTTGCTTGTTAATGAGCCGAAGGAATACATTCGCGAAGTTGTAAGAATTAGTGGATTTAAGACATTTCATGACAAGGTAAATGGCGAGAAGAGAGGCCCCAATATTTTATACCGTTTCCAAATAGACGGTCTAACTATCTGTCACTGTGGAGATTTAGGGCATCTATTATCAGAAGAACAAGTAAATGAAATTGGAAAAGTGGATATCCTTATCATTCCTGTAGGAGGTACATTCACGATTAATGCAATAGAAGCTGCTCAAGTGATGCGTCAATTGAAATCTACTATTACAATTCCCATGCACTATAGAACAAAGGCATTGTCGGTTGTTGGCTTGATGTTTTCAAAGGTAGATAAGTTTCTTCAGATTTCCGGACAGCGAACAACCGAAGTTGAGACATTGGATATTTCCAAAGAAAATTTGTTAGAATATGCTGGTGTCGTAACTATGCTGTATGAATGAATTGATAAGAAATCCTGTTTATGCTTTTTTTATTTATAAAGAGGGCAGGTTAGTTCAAAAAGAAAAAGGGAAGATACTAATCAATGACGTTGAATCAATTAGACTTCCTCTTTACGTTATAAGGAGATAGAATATAAATAAAAAGGTGATTACAATTAAAAAAGTAAAAAGTATCCTATTTTTTCTTCTTGGGTCCATATCTCTTTTGATTGGTATTGCAGGGACTGTGTTACCAGTTCTGCCGGGCGGTCCATTTTACTTATTTGCTGCTTTTTGCTTTGCTAAAAGTTCCAAGTCGATTGAAAACTGGTTCAAAAGCACCTCATTATATGAAAAATACGTTGAAGCATTCCTGCAAAAAAAAGGTATGACTCGAAAAGAGAAAATCAGAATCAATATAATTGCCGATTTCTTCATCGTAATTTCTGTATTTTATGTGGACATCCTGTTAGTGAAAATCTTATTGATAGTGCTCGCCCTCTACAAACATTATTATTTCATTAAAAAAATTAAGACAATTGACCCGAACAATACAAAACAAAGGGCTTTTTGAAAATCCTATTCAAATAACGGGTCCTTACTGCAATAAGAGAGTTGCTTCGGCAGCTCTTTTTTGCTGTAACAGCATTTCCAGGTTCATTTGCTTATTATGTTTTATATATAAATGCTCAGATTCAAACAGCTGATACCTCAACCCTTACTACTACTACTATAACTATTCCAGATGGCGATGCACTTGATGATGCAACTCCAATTGTTATTGAAGTTGTAGTCAACTAATACTCATGATTTGCTAATGAAAAAATGCCGGTAATCAATATGGTGATTGTCCGGCATTTTGTTTATTGGATGCGTAAGAACTTTTAACTTTTTCTTTATCCATAAATTATTACAAATTGAAGAATAATAGGGGATCCAGATAGGGGTAAATCGTTAGAGAATGTAAGTTTTCCCTGTTCTACGATGTAATTTATATCTGGCTGTAATATTCCATTTATACTATTTGGAGTAAGAATCCTAGAGCTTCCGTATTTTAACACTCCATCTTGATTGGTATAAATACTTTTTTATAATGAACGTTCAAATATGTTTCTTCATTATTTTACAAGAAGTGAATTAGAAGGCTTTTTTGCTACGTTTTAACTTTGTAGTTCAATTATTTAAGACGAAAGCTATCAGTATGGGATCTTCCTTTATCCTTCCAAGTAACATGAACTTTATAAATATGCCCTTTCTTAGGCCCATCTCCACCATAAAATTCTGCAGAAAATGGGTATAATACCGTTTCTTCACCGTCTTCGGCTATTCCTTCTTCAAAATCTCCTACAGACATTAGAGTTTTATTATTATCTGTAAAAGTTATATCTTCTACAGTAACTTTATCTCCAGACTTTTGCTTAAGGGTGCCAGTCCAACCCTTTTCAACATATTGATCTTGATTCTTTTTATAAGTTGCTTTCCACATTCCGTTTTCAGATGTACCCCAGATTGCAATACTGTTGTAATACCAATATACTCCTCCACCCAAAAGTACAAAAATAATTAATAATTTTAAATAACATTTCTTTTTCATGAAATTCCCCTTATATAACTTTTTATAACTATGTTTCTTTAATTTACCAGAAGTTATTAAAGCAAACTATCTTTTTTATATAAAAATAAAATATGAATATGATATGCAGAGCTAGTTTACATAAAGGGCCTTTTGTCGGAAAATCATTTTAAGCATTTCCCATTTTTATTGCATAAATTAGGGGAGGGTTTCATGGAGAGAAAAACGAGCATATACTGCCTATATGGGGGATAGATCCTGTGGATTTCTTAATGAACTAACGGGGCAGGATAGTTCAAGAGTACATAAGGAGTTGTTCAACAATTGGGCCAGATTGCGAAGGAAGAATTGCTGACTTTACAAAAGGTAAATTAGTTAAGGATAAATAGTGGTGAACCGAAAAGAAGGCGCTTTTGAGTGGAGCTATTATTTGGAATTTAATGCATAAGATTGGAACCAATGCCCATTTCAAACGTAAGTAATGTAAAAGACTTAAGGTTGGGAGGCATAAGTATGAGGCAGCTTTATATAAAGCAGAAGGTATTCAGTCTTAGCGGGAAATTTACAGTAAAGGATCAGCAGGAGAAGGATATATATTACGTGGAGGGAAGTTTTATGCAAGTTCCAAAGACTTTCTCCATTATGAATACAGCAAGAGATGAAGTAGCACTCATTACGAAAAAGGTGTTCAGCTTTTTACCAAAGTTTTTGGTTGAGGTGAATGGTCGAGAGGTATTAACAATAAAGAAGGAATTTTCCTTCTTAAAAGCACGATATACAATTGATGCGGCAGGCATTGAAGTACATGGTAATTGGTGGGATATGGATTTTCAGGTTTTACAGCATGGTAAAATCGTAGGTAAAGTGGGCAAGGAGTGGTTCACTTGGGGCGATAGCTACAAGGTTCAAATAATAGATGAAGAGATGGAAACCATTATTATTGCACTCGTTGTTGCAATTGATTGTGTGAAGGCTGATCAAGCAGCTGCTTCCTCAGCAGCGTCGATTTAAAGTAGAAGTGTAAAATTAAAAGGCTGACAGTTTTAAAAAAATCACTGCTTGAATAGGTGCGGTGAACCGTATCATAAATAAATGACAAGGCCATTTGGTACCAAGGTTTTATATTCGTTCCTCAGTAATCGGGCGCGATTCTTGAATAAGGTTCGCTTTTCTTATAGAACTAACAGGCTGAAGATCGGAGCTGTCTTTAAGGCAGCTTTTTCTTTATGCAACTATAGGGGCAGTTTAGTTGAAAAAGGAATATTAATTTTATTGGGTTATGGAAAGAACAAATTATAATAAAAAACTCGCCAAAAACTGAACGAGTTTTAAATACCTATTTTTATTGCTGGTTGAAATAATAATGCGCTCAACATAAAACGATTATACGATAGGGTGTGGTTTGAGCAGGGATACTTCTTGTGGCAGGTCCATAGAAAACAATTAAATCTCGGTTCGCTGGATATCTTGAAAAGAGTTGCCCATTTGTTAATAATATTTGGGTATAGGGAGATAATTTTAATTGTAATTGTCCATCACTACTCACCAATTGGTTATTAAAATAATCAACTTTTACATTCTGATTTGGGTTATCTTTTACCATGACAAGCGCTTGATATTGTGGAGGGTAAATAAGAATAGCAGGTAAATCTCCATCATAATATCCTGTCACGCGATCTCCTACTATGACCATTTCATGGTCAACGAAGTAAGTTGAGGGTGAAACCACAAAATTTACTATTGAACCCAATTCATTTTCTATTGTAAATAATTTATAACAACCTTCTCTTTCACCATTTTGACCTGTAAAAAAATCACTAATCACCGTGACAGTTCCATGAAATGAATGAAAATTTGTCATACAATACCTCCAAAATTAAAAGATAGGGGCGATCTTTTATTTTGAGACTATTCGAGATAAGGCTTTTTTAGGATTTTAGTATAATGTAGGGGTAGGAGGGCAGGCAACAGCATCTATAAGTCTTGGGTCAATACCGTAGAATTGCCAGAAAGCACCGTTCCATCTATATCCAGATACTTCTCCATATTCCACACGAGTAGGGTAAAACCAAAATTGTCTGCCATTTATAAGCCATACATAAGTGTTTTGATATAGACAGTCGACGATATAGGACACAGAAGGTTTTGGTGGTATGAATGTTGGAGGAGGGGATTGTGGACTCATTGTCCCCTGGCGTGGGAAATATCTCATGTGATTTCACTCCTTTTAGTTAGGTTCTCAACATTATATGTTGAGAAGAAGTAAAAGGATTTTTTAACGCGAAAACTAAAGATTGTGAAGTAATGTACTTAAACTAACGGGTGCATTCGTATTATAAGGTTGACCAGTAAAAATTACTGGTTGACCTTTTTTTAATAGAATCTATTATATCAGTAGCCAGAGTAGGACGTACGGGTGCGTGGGACTTGATCCCGTGAACTAAACTGTCCGCCCCCTACTTGTAGAAACATGTTTGAGGCTGGTTGGGACGTAGATCTCGTATAACAAGCGAAGCTATGACACTACATGGAGGACTAGGGGTACTGGTTAGTAAGTAGAGGAGGAAAAAACAATGAATCCAGTTGTTGGTCTGGATGTGGCAAAAGAAGAGAGCCAAGTACAGGCATTTTTAGACCAATCTAAACCGTATGGGAAGAGCTTTTCAATGAAGCATACCAAGGAGGAATTGGATCAATTTTTAGACTTTCTAAAAGAAGTTGAAGAGGTGGCAGGGCAGATGCCTATGGTCATTTTAGAATCTACAGGGCATTACCATTCTCCCGTTATTCAATACTTGGAGGAACAAGGGATTCTATATATCTTACTAAATCCGATTATTTCTTATCAGGCAAAGAAGTCCAGTTTGCGGAAGGTAAAAACGGACGCAATCGATGCGTACCAGTTGTGTGTGCTGTATTACAAGGAGGATTTTGAACCTCATAAAATTAGAGGAATTCAGCTTTTAGACCTTCGTAATTTGTCAAGACAACAGGAAATCGTAACGAATATGTATGTGGAGGCTAAACTTCAGTTTCACACCATTTTAGATCAGGTGTTTCCTGAATACCGAAAGGTTTTTGGGGATCTATATTCGAAGGTTTCTTTATTGATGTTAAAGGAATATCCTACTTCAGAGGCGGTATTAACGGCCGGAGAAAGTAGACTAGCAGAGAGTGTAATAGAGTTCTGTTCTAGCAGATCGGGTGAATGGGCATGGGAAAAAGCAAAAAAAATAATGGATTCCGCATCTCGAAATCCATTTCAAAAAAACGTGTATGAAAGTCACGTAATCAATCTTCGTATGTATATTGAGTTGCTTTTTCATTACCAGGGACACCTTTCTGATTTGGAAGATCGTATAGTGGCCCTGGCAAATGAAATGGAAGAATATAAGATCATCCAATCGATTCCCGGTATAGGAGAAAAAATCGCAGCAACGATTATCTCTGAAATTGGTGAAATCGATCGGTTTAATCATCCGAAAAAACTGGTTGCCTTCGCTGGAGTGGATCCAAGTGTTCACTCATCGGGTAAGTTTACGGCAACCATTAATCGTATTACCAAAAGGGGTTCGAGCAGACTACGTCATTCTCTGTATCTTGCCGTACTATGCGGCATAAGAAGTTCAAGGAACAAAAAGCTTAAAGCATTCTATGATAAGAAAAAATCAGAAGGAAAACCTGCCAAAGTGTCAATCGTTGCCTGTATGAATAAGTTGCTTCATTGGATTTATGCTTTATTAAGCAGAAAAGAAACGTTCCTAGATTTAGCCTAATTAACGGTTTTGTGAAACAGAGAAAAATCCTTCCAAAAGGGTTTTGGAGGGTTATTTGGCATGGCCAAAAATAGTATATCATAAGGGAAATGAAAATATTAGAGAAAGATATTGACATCCTATTAGCTGGTTTAGTTCATTATGGATTACTAAAAATAATCAAACTATTTTATAAAAACTGTATACTGAATCACAAGAAAAGAATCCATTATGAAGTAGTATCTTCCGTTTGAGAAGGGCTTCTTATTTGAAGTTATTATAAACCTTTAATGGTGGTACCAACTTTCTCCGTTTCCTTCGGATATTGGCTCTTGTGTCTCAGCATCTATAATTATAAATTTGTAAATCATTTTTTCTTTAGTCTCTTTAAAAGAACAAAAAAGATATATTTGACGTTTAGGATCTATATTTGGGTTTTTGTTATTATAAATATTAACTTCTGAATATTTTCCCGCATTTTTATTTACTGTGGATTTTAAGTCTTTATAAAGAATTTTTTCTCTAATATTTAGGGTCGCTGTTTTGTATTCGCTATAATCCCCTGTTTTTTTATTATTATAAAATTTATTTGCATTAACCAGATGTTTCTTACTATTGTCGGTATACCTTTCAGAAGTTTGTGCATTAACATTAACATTTACTAGCATTAGCATAGCTAAGAATAAAAAAGGCAATTTATTTTTCATTGGGCATCTCCTTTTCCTTTAACAATATTAAAGGTATTATCCCCAATTTTGATTTTCTTAATGAACTAAACTGCCCCTTTAGCATTCCTGTAGATCGTTAAATATCAGGTTTGAAAAAAATAGAGCCCCTCAGTAAGATACGAGTATAGAGTCCAATCTAACTCAGAGTCTTAAGGAGGAAGCCCTACTATGAATTTTAAAATGCAAGACAAACAAAATCAACTAATAGAAAGAATTTCCGATACACACCTTATTGTTGGTGTGGATATCGCTCAACAACTACACGTTGCAAGAGCAGTTAACTTCCGTGGAATTGTAGTTGGAGAGCCTCTTACATTTGAAAATAATGAAGAGGGGTTCCTTAAACTATTAAAATGGATTCATGATTTAAAAAGATTAAAAAACTTAGATGCAGCAATAGTAGGTATGGAGCCTACAGGCCATTACTGGATTAACCTTTCAAAATGGTTATATAACCAAAACATTGAGGTTGTAACAGTCAATCCCCACTTAGTAAAAAGGAATAAAGAGAATCGTGATAATACCCAATCTAAGAGTGATAAAAAAGATGCGCTCGTTATCGCGGATATGGTCAAAAACGGCTACTATTCCTTTATTCGCCCATCATCAGAATCATTTGAGAAGCTTAGAGTTCTAATGTCTAATCGTGATGTGATTGTTAAACGTCTCGTGATGTCTATTAATCAAGTAAATCGATGGGTGGATGTGGTCTTTCCTGAACTCAGACAAGTGTTTAAAGATGTAACGTGCAAAGGGGCGATCGCAACCCTTCGTTTATTTCCTACACCGGATGAAATATCTTCACTAGAAACACTAGATGTCATGAGGGGTTGGAAGTCTTTAATGAAACGACAACCAGGACCCAAGAAGGCTCAATTACTAATCAATCTAGCAAAATCCTCTATTGGGACCGGACAAGCTCTTGATGCTTATAAATTCCATTTAGAACAATTATTAGAGGAATATGACCTCGCTGTCAAACAACTCGAAAGAGTTGAACAACAAGTTAAAGAAGTTCTCTACAAAATACCATTTGCAAAAAAACTACTTATGATTAAAGGAATAAGTGAAATTTCATTAGCCGGGATACTGGGTGAATCAGGAGATCTAAGTGGTTTCTCTCACGGAAACTCTCTATTGCGGCATGCGGGATTACATCTAGCTGAAGCAAGTTCAGGCAAATGGAAAGGTCAGATTGTCATTTCAAAGCGTGGAAGGTCAAGACTACGACGATTCCTCTACTTAGCAACTATGAGCCTTGTGATGAATAACCCTGAGTTTAAGGCCGTCCATTCCCATAATGTGAAGGTAAAGAAGATAAAGAAAATGAAATCAATCATGAAACTCATAGGTAAACTAGCAAGGATTTTTGTAGGAATAGCACGACGAAACGAGTCTTATTGTCCAAATAAAGTCCAAGTATTAATCCCATTAGCAGCATAGAAATAAAACATTAGTTATATAGAATGTATCATTCAAAATAGTTAACTTTAATTTTGAATGTTGTCTTATTCGTAGGATTTCAAATATGTACGAGTACCAGGTTTCTTAAACAAAAGGGCACAGTGACCCATCAGGTTAGCATAACTGGCCTCCACCCCTTGGATAGGCATGACGAAGGAATGAGAGGGCGATTGACCCGTTGAGACATGGGAGGGAAAGCCTCCAGGGGCGGCATGGAGATGTACATTATATGGTAAAATGTGGAGTGGTAACTGACTCCTTTATTTAACTATGCCTTCACGAAGCCTAACTTATCTGAACTCATTTCATTTACCCGTAAGTCTAATTACAAGGGGTATGAAATCCTGCGAATAAGTGAGCATTCGAGAGATATTCGCATCAAACTGAGGGAGTTCATTAAGGGACTTTTGCACTTCAGGTGAATTTCAGATCTTTTGCTTATTAAGCCAACGAAGCAGTTGAAGAAGGACTAGGTGTATAAAGAGCGAATATAATAAGGTTGGGATTAATTTCCAAGAGTTGAATAATGTGTTTTAGAGGGTGAAGATATGGGGTTAAGCTTTAAAAAGGCTTAAGAAATGGAGATAAAAGAAGTTTATGAATTAGCAGGTGAAAATCGCAAAGAAGCAAAAAATGATTGAAGCATATGAACACTCTGCAAAATATTATGCTTATTATGTTTGCTTATTGGATGACACTGAATTAATTGGCTGGGTTCTAATCGATAAGGGTTATGATTTCTTAAATGGTAATCAAGTGGGTTGGATAAGTGATTTGTATGTAAAAGCACAATACAGAGATAATGGTTATGCCAAATTATTGATGGAAGAAGCCTTTAATGAGTTCATAATGATCCACCAAATTTTAATAATGGAAGTGAATTTATGACGAAAACATCAGATAACAAAGGTAGCGCAAAGAAAAAATATCCCCTCAGGAAGCTTGGTATCGCGTTGATTATCTTAGCGGTTATCCTGGCTTTTGTTGGAGTCGCCCTTATGCCTACGGCCGATGATGCGTTCGCTGCTGCAATGGTTGCATGGATTCCTGGCGCCATAGCACTTTGGGCTGGCCTGGTATTTACCTGGTGGGATGGCAAGCTGTCTGACGGCGGGCATATGGGTTCGTAGCAGGCAGTAAAGATAAAACTCCTTAATCAACTAATGGGTGCATTAGTTCAACAATAATAAATCGTTTGGGGCTGCTTTTGGGCAGCTCCTTTTTTTATTGCACTATGGCAGGTTAGTACATTTAGAGAAACTTACCTATAAAGGGCTAGTAGAACAGTTGTTTTATGAGGGCTCTAAAAGTGAATTTTTTGAAATTGGTTAAACTAGTGGTATCGATTGATCCTTCAAAGATTAACGAAAAATGTTGACATAGTCCACTAACTCCAATAAAATATTAGTGGATAAAGTCCACTGAAAAGGAAGTCTAGAATGAATATAAATAAAAATACCATAGCTGATATACGGCAATTCAATAGATTTTATACCAATATACTTGGTTTATTTGATAAGCATATATTGGATACCGGATATTCTTTCACAGAGGCAAGGGTACTTTTAGAAATCGGTTTATTGGAGCAGTGTATAGCAAATAATCTAGTTGATAAACTGAAAATTGATCGTAGCTATATGAGTAGAATAATTGCCAAGCTAAGTAAAGATGGACTAGTTATCAAGGAAAATTCGACCTTGGATAGCAGAACTAGTCTGATTCGATTAACTCCTAAAGGGATGACTCTTTTTAACCAGATTAATGAAAAATCAGATGAACAATTAGTGAGGTTATTCCAAGGATTATCACAAAATGAAATAAAAGAAATCCATGCTTCTATGATGTTCATTCAGAAGAAATTGGATAGTTTGGGGAGAATATAGGATGATACGTTTTGAAAATGATTATACAGAAGGTGCTCATAAGCGAATTTTGAAACGATTAATAGAAACCAATGAAGAACAAACACCCGGATATGGAGTGGATGAGCACTGTGAAAAAGCGAGAGCTTACATTCGAAAAGAGTGTGATGCGGCGAATGCAGATATACACTTTTTAGTAGGAGGAACACAAACGAATACAACTATCATCGCTTCAATTTTGCGGCCGCATCAAGGTGCAGTTGCCGCAATTACTGGTCATATCGCAGTACATGAAACAGGGGCAATTGAAGCCACTGGTCATAAAGTGCTTACGTTGCCGAGTGATGATGGAAAAATTCAAGCTGAACAAGTGAAAGAATTATATGATGCTCACTGGAATGATGTTACTCATGAGCATATGGTACAGCCAGGCTTGGTTTACATTTCTAACCCTACAGAAAATGGAACGACTTATAGTAAAACAGAAGTGGAAGCATTAAGTAAAGTTTGCCGGGAATGTAGTTTGCCATTGGTATTGGATGGCGCTAGATTAGGGTATGGCTTAGCTTCGAAAGACAGCGATTTAACCTTGGCGGATGTTGCAAGGTTATGTGATGTGTTCTATATAGGGGGAACGAAAGTTGGTGCAATGTTTGGTGAAGCGGCAGTCATCATGAATGATGCCCTGAAAAAGGATTTCCGATATTTCATCAAGCAAAAGGGAGGAATGCTGGCTAAAGGGAGACTATTGGGGATCCAGTTTGAAACCTTATTTGAAGATGGCTTATACTATGAAATTTCTAATCATGCCGTGGAAATGTCAATCATGATTCGAGAAGCATTTGTTGCAAATGGATTTTCATTACGATATGATTCCACATCAAATCAGCAGTTTCCGATTTTGCCTGAAGATGTAATTTTGGAATTAGGCAAAAAGTATTCATTCTCCTTCTGGGAAAAAGTCGATGCTACACACAGTGCTGTGAGATTTTGTACCAGTTGGGCTACGAAAAAAGAACATGTTGAAATGCTGGTAGAGGATATCAAAGCAACAAAAGGAGAAAAAAGTGGCCACGATAGAGTTATATGCAGAGAATAGTTATATAAAAGAATGTTCGGCAAAGATTGTTTCAATACAAGAACGATTTGTTGTATTCGATCAAACCATTTTTTATCCTGGTGGCGGTGGGCAGCCTTGTGACCGAGGGATTATTAAACAAGGTGATGAAACCTATAATATATTAACAATAAAAAAATTAGATGGTGAAATTATTCATGAACTGGAACGTCCAGTACAGGACATTAATCAAACAGTAGAAATGCAGATTGACTGGCCTTGGCGGTTTAAGAATATGCAGTATCACACATTACTGCATGTCATTTCAGGTTATTTATATCAACATTACAATGCTTTAGCAACAAGTAGTCAAATTGAAAAAGAACATGCGAGATTAGAGCTGTCTTTTACTCCTGAAATAATGGAAGAAATACCATTTGATTCACTAGAACAATCGATAAAGAAGGTACTGGCACAACCCCATAATGTTTACACGAAAACCATTAGTAGGACTGAAGCAGAGCAAAAAGAAGGGTTTATTAAAACGGTCATTAATTTACTGCCAGCTTCTCTTAATGAAATTCGAATCGTTCAAATAAATGATATTGATGAGCAAGCATGTGGCGGAACCCACGTTAACAACACAAATGAAATTAAAGACTTTTCCATTATGAAAATTCAACAAAAAGGTCCAACGAAAAAAAGGATTAAAATTCAACTACTGGATTAAGTTCTACTATCAGCGAAAAAGATATGGACTCCAAATCCTTTGAAATCTCCAGTTGTTTTTAGTTGGCGTGAGTTTATCGAACATAAATATAAATTCGAAAGTCTTAAAAAAATATCATTTTGACAGGAACAGATTGAAATAAGGTACAAAGTAAATAGGGCTTTTAACATGAGAGTTGCTCTGGCAGCTCTTTTTTTTTTTGGAGATAACTGGGCAAATAGCGACTTTAATTTTCAAAATTTACATGCAATAATTGGGACATTCGTTAAAAAGAAAAACGAGGGGGAGTCTTATGGAGAGGATTAATTATTCTATTGTTGATGTGTTTTCAAATGGAAAATATACAGGAAATCAACTCGCGGTTTTTAAAAACGCTGGAAATATTCCGGATAATGAAATGCAACAAATAGCCAAAGAAATTAATTTTTCAGAGACAACCTTTATCTTGTCTGATTCAAAAAATGATGGGGGCTATGATGTTCGGATTTTTACACCTAATGAAGAGGTTCCTTTTGCTGGTCATCCGACTTTAGGAACTGCATATATCATTCAAAACGAAGTATTAAAAGCACCATTGGATACCATTATTTTAAACTTTAAAGGTGGACAGATAACAGTATCATTCAATAATCAAGAAGAGCTTCTATGGATGAAACAAAATGAACCAACTTTTGGCCGGATTTTAGATACAGATAAAATTTATGAAGTTTTAAATATACATAAAGAAAACATAGATGATAGATTTCCCATTCAAGAAGTTTCGACGGGACTTCCAGTGCTTGTTGTCCCATTAAAATCATTGGAAGCAGTTAGAAAAGTAAAGATTAATAGAGAAAAGTATTTTGAGTTAATTGAACACACGGATGCCAAAGCCATTATGGTTTTTTCTCCAGAAACGTATGATTCGAAAAATGATTTGAATGTTCGAGACTTTGCGGACTATTATGGTATCCCAGAAGATGCAGCCACTGGCAGTTCTAATGGATGTTTAGCTGCTTACTTAGTTAAATACCGATATTTTAAAAAAAGTGAAATAGACATTCGCGTAGAACAAGGATGTGAAATCGAAAGACCTTCTTTATTGTTTTTAAAAGCAGGTGATGTTAACGGGGAAATCGTCGTTCATGTAGGAGGTAAAGTAGTGAAAATTGCTCAAGGTGAATGGTTTCTTTAATAACCTACTTCAAAATAAGGAAGGTTGCTGAGGCAGCCTTTTTCTTATTGAACGAACAGGCATACATAAGGATAAACCAATCCATTTAATTTGAAAATGAATGACACATAAATGGGGACAGCCGACACAAAAGGAGGCCTTACAAATGAGTAAAGAATCAATACTAATTGTAGAAGACGAAGAAAAAATCTTAAGACTGCTTGAATTAGAGCTTGAAATCGAAGGCTACCAAATCGGAAAGGCAATGGACGGAAACGAAGCCCTTGAGGCGTATCGATCAGGAAAATGGGATTTGATCTTATTGGATGTGATGCTTCCAGGCATAAGCGGGATCGAGCTGCTTCGGAAAATTCGTATGAAAAACAATTCCACCCCAGTCATCCTGTTAACTGCAAAAGGCTCGGTTGAAGATAAAGTTTCCGGTCTTGATCTCGGCGCGAATGACTACATCACTAAACCTTTCCAAATTGAGGAATTGCTTGCCAGAATTCGTGCGGTTTTAAGAATGCGGACTGCAGCATCTTCAATGGAAGATGAAGATGATGGATGGCTTAATACTGCTGATTTAAAGGTGAATGTCAAAACGCGCGAAGTCATTAGAGGTGAAAGTGAAATTGACCTAACGCCAAAAGAGTATGATTTACTTCTTTATTTACTGAAGAATAAGCGTCAAGTGCTAAACCGGGATCAAATTCTTGAAGCGGTTTGGGGGTATGATTTCTATGGAGAAACAAATGTGGTGGATGTGTATATCCGATATGTTCGCAAAAAGCTCGAATATGGCTTTGATACGCCGCTTATTCATACCGTAAGAGGCGTTGGCTACGTCATGAAGGAAGCAAAATGAGGCTGCGGAAGAAAATAAATTTATATACAGCGGTATTATTCATTTTCCTGCTCCTTTTGATGAATGTTTCCATTTATTTTGTTTTCAGTAATCTGATGATGGTAAACGAACTTAATCGTGCGAAAGCGGAGACAGAGAAAATTGCATTTGATGTTAGTAAAAATGTTAATAATATTTCACCAAATGATTTACTTCGAGCTTATCTGCCTATAGATGGCATGATTGGTATTGTAAAAGAAGGTCAACGAAAAGGAACAGCTGTGACATCCAATTCTGAAAAACAATTAAGCTTTCGAAGTAGTGATTTTTATCCAGGTGAGAAGAGTGCGATCATCACTTATCATCAGAAAAAGTATGTATTCGTTTCGTACCCGATAGTTTGGGGGGATGGAAGTGTAGTTAATCTTCAAATCACCAAAAGCATTACAGCAACCGAAGAAATGCTCGCTGTTTTGCGCATCGTATTAATCGCTGTAACTGTCATTGCCATGATACCTGTTCTGATATCAAGCACCATTCTTAGTAACTTCATCGCCCGGCCGATTCGATCGATGATTGATACGATGAAGGAGATTCAAACAAGCGGCCAATTTAAGCGTCTTAGCCTAGAGGAAAAATCAAAAGATGAACTTGTGGAAATGGGAAAAACCTTTAATCACATGATCGATTTGCTACAAGCTAACTTCGAAAAACAGGAGCAATTCGTATCAAATGCTTCACATGAATTAAAAACACCGTTAACTGTCATCGAAAGCTATGCAAGTCTTTTGAAAAGAAAAGGGTTGGAGCGGCCTGATTTGTTCGATGAATCCATAGAGGCCATTCATTCTGAAGCGATTAGAATGAGAGAGCTGACAGAGCAAATGCTTCTGCTTGCAAAGCACCAGGAAAAATGGAATATAGAGAAGGAAAACGTCAATCTGACCGATATCATTGCCGAGTTATCGAAAGTATATAAAAATGCGTACAATCGAACAGTTGAGATTTATAGTGGCGATGCAATTGAAACAGTAACGGACGTTCAAAAGTTAAAACAGCTAATGTTTATTTTTTTAGACAATGCAAGAAAGTATAGTGACGAGCATATCTCAGTCTACATAGGACAAACAAGTAATGAAGCATTTATCCGCATCGAAGACAGAGGGGATGGAATACCAAAGACTGAATTGCCAAAAGTGTTCGATCGCTTTTATCGTGTAGATAAAGCTAGAACCCGAAAGCAAGGCGGATCAGGTTTGGGGCTTTCCATGGCAAAGGAAATTGCTGATGCAATTGATGTACGGATTGAAATGGATAGTCTCGAAGGCAGGGGAACGAACGTTACTCTTTTATTTAATTAAGCCAGAATGCGTTGGATGGGGGATACGATGAAGAGTGGAAAAGTGCTGTTAACAGCTGGATCAACTCTCGTTTTTGGTCTGCTATTATTCGTCGGATTTCAATGGTGGGCTCCATCATTATCCGCGGAAAGCTTGACGAAAGAAGAAGTGAACCAGACAGCAAAGGATAAATATCCTGGAACCATTATAAAGACAACGAAAAGTGAAGGTGAAGAATATCAGGTTGAAATGCAGCTTGAAACCGGGGTATATCTAATTAGGATGGATGCGAAAAGCGGTGAAGTTCGCTCCATAAAAGAAACCATAGTTCATGCAGCTGAAGAAACGACGGAAAAAATGCCCCAAAAGCAACTGACCCAGAATGAAATAATGGCGCGTATTTCCTCACAAGGTGACCTGGAACAAATTGATTTTGTGCAGGAGAAAGACAACTCCTATTATAAAGCAGTAGTAAATAAGAAAAACGAAAAAATCACATTAATACTCGACCCATATACAGGAGCTATTATTGACTCGACAATGGTAGCAGATAGTATCATTACAGAAAACGAAGCAATTGCGATTGCGGAAAAACATGTAAAAGGAACAGGTGACGATACAGAGTTTTATCAACCTTCAGGTCAGACACCTTATTATTTGGTCGAAGTTGAATTAGAGGACGACCGAGACGCAGTAGTCCAAGTGGACGGTTACACAAAAGAAGTAAAAACAATCACATGGGAAGATGATGAAGTGGATGATAATGATGGCCATGAATAAAACAGTTGCTCAGATAAGGGTTTATTAATCTAGACGTAAACGGAACAAATCATAAAAAAGGGTGATGCATATTAGCTGTCTAATATGCATCACCCTTTTTGGCTTCGGTGAGTAAGAAAAATGCAAAACAAAAGAGAAGAAAATGTAATAATTCTCACCATTTTCTAATCCTTCTATCATTTAACTCTAATTTAATATCTCTAACATGGAATATAGCACCAAATGATAAAACAGGGCTGGATGAAAGGCATCTGGATTATTGTACATAGACCATTTCCTTCAATTTTCACACCTTAACAAAGATTTGCAAGAGAAAGGAGAATTAAGTAATGTCAGTTATTTCTAGCATTCTGGATTATAACAAGACGTTTGTCGATCATAACAAATATAAAGAGTTTCAAACGACAAAGTATCCAGATAAAAAGATCGTCATCATAACGTGCATGGATACCCGTCTGTTGGAATTGCTTCCAAAGGCGATGGGGTTAAGAAATGGAGATGCGAAAATCATTAAAAACGCTGGAGCTATTGTTTCTCACCCTTTTGGCAGCATTATGCGCAGTATCCTTGTCGCTATTTATGAGCTAAAAGTGGAGGAAGTGTGTGTGATCGGACATCATGGATGCGGTATGGTGGGGCTTCAATCCTCTTCACTGCTTGATGCCGCGAAGCAGAAGAAAGTCAGTCAGGAGCAAATTGATGTCCTTACAAACTCCGGTATTGATTTATCAAAATGGCTGTCAGGTTTTCAATGCGTTGAGGAGAGTGTAACGAATAGTGTCCGTTTAATCGAAAACCATCCATTATTACCGGATTCCATTGCCGTTCATGGTATGGTCATCCATCCCGAAACAGGTAAATTAGATCGAATCATAGATGGATATAGCAAAATTGTCAGCAAGGACGAAATACATATTCAATAAAAGAAGGAGCGATAAAATGATGGGTTCTAGCAGGCTTGAAGGATATAACTTAGGCCATTTTCAGAAAGACCTGGTTGCCGGGGTGGTAGTTGGGATTGTAGCAATTCCTTTAGCGATGGCTTTTGCGATTGCTTCTGGAGTAAGACCGGAATACGGACTGTACACATCTATTATTGCAGGAATTATGGTCTCCCTTTTTGGAGGGTCGAAATATCAAATTGCAGGCCCGACTGGAGCCTTTGTCCCAGTCTTGTTCGGTGTGGTCATGCAGTACGGATATGAAAAACTGTTAATCGCCGGTTTCCTGGCAGGTATCATGATTTTTCTTATGGGTGTCTTCAAACTGGGAAGATTCATCAAGTTTATTCCGCGTCCAGTTACCATCGGCTTTACTGCTGGAATTGCTGTGATTATCTTCTCGGGCCAGATTGCCAATTTCTTTGGACTCAGTAACTTAAAAAAAGAAGAAGTCTTTCTTTTAAATATGAAAGAAATCTTATTGAATTTCAATACAGTGAATTTCTATAGTGTACTGGTAGCTATCATAAGTTTAACTCTCGTCATATTAACTCCAAAATATTTACCGAAAATTCCTGGGGCACTGCTGGGATTGATTGTATCAACTCTAGTCGCTAGCTTATTATTTCCAGGTCAGGTAGCTACCATAGGATCGGCTTATGGCGCCATTCCTAATGCATTGCCCCATTTTCAGTTTCCCCATATCACTGGCGGCCTAGTGATTGAACTCCTTCCGGCTGCTTTGGTCATTGCCATGCTTGGAGGAATTGAATCACTATTATCCGCTGTAGTGGCAGATGGCATGACCAACAGTAAACATAACAGCAATAAAGAGCTGATGGGGCAAGGATTGACCAATATGATTACGCCTTTATTTGGAGGCATTCCGGCTACAGGTGCCATCGCCCGTACCGCAACGAATATTAAAAACGGTGCAGTTTCCCCGATATCAGGTGTGATTCATGGGCTGGTGGTATTACTGGTGTTAGTCAGTTTGGCTCCTTATGCTTCGGCCATTCCATTGGCCAGTATGGCCCCCATTCTTATGTTTGTCGCATGGAACATGAGCGAACGCAAAGAATTTTCGCATATCTTAAAAGCAAAAACTATGGACTCGATCGTATTGATCGTTACCTTCGTGTTAACCGTATTGATTGACCTGACAACAGGTGTCGGGATCGGATTACTATTAGCCATTCTATCGTTCGTTAAACTGATGAGCGGTACATTGAAATTATCAAAGGTATTACCAGATCCAGCTGATAAACTAGTTAAACCAGAAATGGTGCAACAAGGTTCAAGTTGTCCGCAGATTAACATATATACGATAGAAGGACCTTTATTCTTTGGTTCAATCGAAAGGCTGCAAGAAGAAATCGAGGAAATAATGCGTTCTAAACCAAAAGTCCTCCTATTAAGAATGAGCAATGTGCCATTTATTGATACATCGGGAGAAGCACTTCTAACCGACATCGTGAAGCAATTCAAGTTTCATAATCTACAAGTGTTGATTTCCGGGATGCAACAGGAACCTAAAGAAATGCTGAGAAAAACTGGATTTATTAAACTGGTTGGTGAGGAACAATTCTTTTCCAGTACGGGTGATGCCATTAATAAAGCTTTATCCAAACTGGATGAGAACCGTTGTAAAGGGTGTAAACAGTTTGCATTTGCTGAATGTACGGCACTCTCACAGCGAGTTCCAAAGCCGGCGTTATTAAAACAGAAAAGAAAACGGGAGATAGGGTTAACATGACTCCGTAAGTTAATGTCCACTCCAGGCACTCGCTTTCCGCGGGCGGTCCGCCCTCGGCGCTCTTTGCGCCTGCGGGGTCTCCCTTGGACTCGCTTTTCCCGCAGGAGTCTCGCACCTTCCGTTCCAATCAACTATGTTTTAAAATTTAGATAGAATCCCTTTTTCCTTGATTTTATAGTCTAACTTTAAACAGTCGTCTTCTTAACGAATAATTCGCCATCATACATCATCAAATGGAATTGGTGAATTTATAAAGGGAGAAAAATTATTAATCATTAATCAGGTGAAAATCGAATACTTTTTACCCACGGTTTTTCAGATATCTTTAATACAAAGCAAAACGCATGCCCGAATTAAGAGCATGCGTGAACTTTTATTCTTTTAGGATATCCATTTCTTTCAGGGCATCAAGCGTAATCGTTTTGGCTTTGCTTCCGCTGCCATCCAAGTTGGTGGCGAAGGCCCATTTGCCTTTGTCCGTTTCGATGTAACCCACATACCAGCCCAATCCCATATCAGAAAGGCGTGTACCGGTTTTTCCATGGAGGACATATGAGTCTGCTTCTTCATTGATCATGATTCTCTTAACGGTTCTCATATGCTGCTTATCGATAGGCATTTTTTCCTCTACAAGGTTTTCGATGAATTGGACTTGTTCCCGGGCAGAAATCTTTATGCTGCTATCGAGCCAGAACTGATCGATCCCACCGGAGATATCACGATTGCCGTAATCGAGCAGGTTCACATATTGCTGCATGTTTTCTACCCCGATATCGCGGGCCATTGCTTGATAATACCAGATCACAGAATGCCTCATGGCTGAAGCCAGTGTATGATCTCTGTTCCAATCTTCAAATTCCCTGATTACGCCATCCCAGCGCTTCACTTCATATTCATCGCTCACAGCTTTTGTCTGTAAGCCAATTAATGCATTCGCGACTTTGAATGTCGATTCTGGAGTATAGCGTACTTTACTTCTCTGTTTGTTATAAATAAATACTTTATCATTTTTTAAGTTTTGGAGAACCATCGTGCCTTCCGCACCATCGAAAGACTCCCCGATATCCAGTTCTTTCACCTTTTGATCGTTTGCACTTGCATGAATCGTGCCCACGGAACCAGTGACTAGCAGGACAAGAATGAAACATAACGCTTTGATTTTCATTACACACTCTCCTTTAAGGCATGGATTGATCGATCATCAGAAATGCAGAGTAATTTCCATAAAATAGGTTGATAGCTAAAGTATACCTATTTCGAATAAAAAACGAAACCTTATTCTTGGATTCTATCTAGTTAGTATCAATCAAGGAGGAATGCAGCAGGTAGCTAATGAATATATAGAGCAAACGATAGAATGGATTAATGGGAGGAATCTTTCATGAAGGTTAACCAAAAAAAAATAAATAGTAATAAAAAAGAAATTACATACACACATATTGAAAACGGAAGTCCAGCCGTTTGTTTTATGTTTTCAGGTGCGGGGTACACGTATGAGAAGCCGTTATTCTATTATTCGACGATGATCATGCTTCAAAATCAGTATGATGTCGTGCATATTCATTACGCTTACGATAAGGATATATTCAAGCATCCATTGGTAGATATCACAAAAGTGATCGTTAATGATATCAATCTCGTCATTACGGAAGTACTCCAAAACCATGAATATCAAGGAACAGTGTTTCTAGGCAAATCACTTGGTACCATACCCATCATCAACGGAATGATGAAAAGTAATCGGTTTATGAATTCGAAAATGATTTTGCTTACGCCACTATTGAAGTTCGATTCGATTTTTGAAGGGTTATTGAGCAGCGATCATTCAGCACATATAGTTATAGGAGAAAAAGATCATCATTATATTCCAGGTAAAATTGAAAGGATTGAAAATAAAACAAATATAAGCATGGATAAAATCCCACATGCCAACCATTCCTTGGATAGTGAACCTTTGAATACTTCAAGGTCGATTACCATGCTAGAAGGTGTAATGAATAGAATGGAAGAGTTCTTAAAAAAATGACCCTCTTAATATAGGTTAGCGAACTATCGGGTGCTCGGGTTGGTGGGGGAGGGAAATGTTATAATAAGTGTATAGTAGTTTGGATTAATGAAAGGAGAAATCATGGAAGGAACCAATACATTTCATTCAATTGATGAATATATAATACAATTTCCCGAAGAAGTTCAGGAGAAACTAAGAACGTTAAGAAAAGTCATAAAGGACGCAGCACCGGATGCAGAAGAAAAGATAAGCTATCAAATGCCTACCTTTGTTTTATTTGGAAATTTGGTACATTTCGCTGCCTATAAAAAACATATAGGATTCTATCCAACTCCTAGCGCGATCTCTGCTTTTGAATCTGCTTTATCTGAATATAAATGTTCAAAAGGGGCCGTTCAGTTTCCACTAAATAAGCCAATTCCTTATGAATTAATAACCGAGATTGTTATATTTAGAGTGGAAGAGAATAAAAAGAAAGCAGTAGGGAAATTGAAAAAGAAAAAATAATATCAATGATTATCAGAATTAACAAAATATTCAACGTTTCATTGTGAGATGCAAGGATTCAAGACCAAAAGAGAAGGGTGGAATTATTATGTTCAAAAAATTATTCAGTAAAAAAGAAAGTGTGGAACAACTGGTTGCTCCTATAAATGGACAAGTAATAAATATTGAAGATGTTCCGGATCCGGTGTTTTCCGGTAAAATGATGGGGGACGGGATAGCGATTCTTCCCGAGGAGGGGTTGGTCGTATCTCCAATCGATGCAGAAGTAATCCAGGTTTTTCATACTAAACATGCTCTAGGCCTCCGCACAAAGCATGGCATAGAATTGTTAATTCATATTGGATTAGAAACTGTTAACCTTGAAGGTGAGGGATTTGAAGTCCATGTCGCAGAAGGGCAAAGTGTAAAAGCAGGAGACAAGCTTGTTACATTTGATATCGATTTTCTAAAATCCAAAGCTCCGAGCATCGTAACTCCGATTGTTGTCACGAATGGCGAGCTAGTTGAAAAACTAGAAAAAACAAATAGTACCCAAGCAAATATAAACGAAACACAGATTATGAGTGTTTATTTGAAGTAAAAGAAAACGTCAAATGCCTTCTATATTAGAAACTTCTAAACAAGAAAAACACGTAAAAACAGTCCTTGCTGGCGAATGCTGGCAAGGATGTTTTTACTATAAACCCATCACATACAGCTGCAAGACTTCAGCTTCACTTAGCACAGTGAACTATTCCAATTGCACATACCCCAAATCACTACTAAAAGATTTAAGATCGATAATTAACTGGTTAATATTTTGGTTTGGACCGCTATCATATAGAGCATTTCTAAATTTTAAGAATTTAGTTCCCTTTTCTATTAAACTATTCAATAGCACATTTTCAGGGAATCTTAGTGTGGATTTCTTAGGAATATCATTCCATTCTTTGCTAGCGAAACCATGGCTCCATGTAAATGATATAGCAGGATTTTTTTCTATTAGCCTTTTCATTTGCCAATCCATAGAGCGTTCTGAAAAGTCGCAGCTGCCAATACCGGTATTTAAACAATCATACAATGCCTGTAAAATTGAAAGCCAAATACCATCAACATCATCCCAATCATAAAAACTCGAGAGAAATTGATCTTGATAAGATATAATGACTGTGCCGTATAAGGAAGTTCCATTTGAAGTAAATAACTGTTGATTTCCCAGTTGCTTAGCGCTTGAGTGATGGATTGGGATAAAATCCCCGTTAGCTAATAACTGTTTATTAACAATTGCATCATAACTATTCTTTGATATATATGTTTGAATGGTAACCATCTATGAACCACCTATCCCATAGGGTAATGTTGTCGTTTCCCATCTATTTTTGAACTGTGCTAGGTTTGTAAAACGTGGATTGCTCTACTTGCATAATAGGTGGTGCTTCGAGCGTTTAGTTAGCTATCGGAGGACGAAATGATTGGGCTAAATCCTTGTAAAATAATTGAAATCCAAACCAGTAAAGAAAATGTTCCGGATACTTCACGTTTTAGTACTATTTTTCATATGCTTACCTCCTTGAAATTATTTAATTTTAGTAAAACATGGAATTATAAAGTTTTTATTTCAAAAAAGAAAAGATGTGTTTTAGTTATGAAATCCAAATTGAACATCTGGTATACGAATGCAAAAGGGCGGCAGTCTGTTGATTTTTATGCGCAATTGCTGTCACCATCCAATGTTGAAAAAACAAGAGAAGCAAATACTCCTTGAAAATTTCTTAAGGTAAACTCCCAGGTTGTTTTAAAATTGAATCATCCTGTTTAATATTTGAAATACACTTTTAAGCAGGTGAATTATGGATGTCCCCGTTGCTAAGATTGTATCTGTTCAATTAGGAAGTGAATGCAATGACTGCTGCAAGCAGGAAAATCGAAAAATGCAGCGAATAGTAGGTGAGTGAACAAAATAAATCAAGCGAGGGTGAATTGGATGGGAGTTCAAGCAGAAAAGATCTTTGTAAACTTGCCTGTTAAAGATTTGGATGCCTCAGTAGAATTTTTCACAAAGGTAGGCTTTGAGTTTAACGAGCAAATGACCAATGAAAATGCGACATGCATGGTTATCAGCGAGTCCATATATGTCATGTTATTGGTTGAAGATTACTTTAAAACGTTTACCAAGAAGGAAATCCCGGATTCTGCAGCGAGTACGGAAACCATCGTCGCCCTGTCCGTTAAAAGTAAGGAAGAAGTCGATGAAATCGTGAATAGGGCACTGGATGTTGGCGGAAAGCCTTTTAATGAAGCCATTGATCATGGATTCATGTACGGTTGGAGTTTTCTGGATATCGACGGACATTCCTGGGAAGTATTTTACATGGACGAAAGCGGATTTAATCAAAATTAAATCATAAGTAAGGCACAATCCTTCCGAAGGACTGTGTCTTTTTTTGAAGTGTTAAGTTAGCGATCTTACCTGAAGTTCATTCATAACAATACTGGGCTAATGTCTTTCCACGAATAAACTAATAGATCTAATTCAGCGCCAGCCATTTTGATTTTTTCGGTTTTAAGCAATTCAGCACCAAATGCCTCATAGATGTATCGAGATTTATTATCCTCAAGCACCTCTACGAAAATTGTCTTAAATCCCAGTCCTTCGAATTTAAAGAATAATTCTTTGATGAGTCTCTTACCTATCCCCATTCTTTGAAAGTTTTCGAGAATATATATCGCAGTTAAATCACCAGAATCCTCAACTTGATTCGTTTCCCTTTTACCGCCACTAATAAATCCTACTATTTTTCCCTCGTTATTTTCTGCGACATAAATATAATTTCCATCACCGGATATATTCTTTTTCCATAATTCTGTCCTTTGCCCATAAGATAGTTTATCTAAAAAATCACTGGATATTATATTTTTATACGTGGTTCGCCAGCAATCCACATGGACTATCGCTATCTCTTCAGCATCAGCCACCATTGCCTCTCTTATTAGCATATTAGTACCTCCTTTTTTAAGTTTGCTATACGCTCTATTTTTTACTAATATTATCCATTTCGCAAGTGGTTGATAGCTTAATTGTTAATAATTAACTATATATGATACTATTGTCTATAGTTTGTTTAATGTGGGAGAAGGTATGTGATGAAGCGGATTTTCCGTAGTAAAATATTTTATTTATTAATCTTCTTGGTTACTTTGGGGATTGTGCTGATTTTTAATAATGACAAAGAACCAACTGAGAAATTAACTGAAGATGAATTTTTTACGACTTTAGAGGATGGTAAAGTGACATTTTTAGAATTGGAGTCACAAAAAAGTGCTTATGAAATAAGAGGTCGGCTGGTTGGGTATGAAAAGGATCAATACTTTATCGCGTCTGTACCAAATAGTGAAATTTCGCTAGATAGAATGAACAATGCCGTAGGGGAACATGATATAGGAAAAATTGAGTTTAAGCCAGAAGACACAGAGACAAGTGGATGGGTCACTCTTCTTACAACGACCATTCCGTTCATAATTATTTTCATCCTGTTTGTGGTCGTTTTACTAATTACAGTTGTAATAAAAAGATTGAACCGTCCTAGATAATAAACTCTCCATTTTTTCGGAGATAAAACAATAGAATTCGTCGATATATTTCTAATTTCGGAGATAAAACTGTAGAATTCGTCGATATATCTAATTTCGGAGATAAAACAATAGAATTCGTCGATATATCTCATTTCGGAGATAAAACTATAGAATTCGTCGATATATCTAATTTCGGAGATAAAACTATAGAATTCGTCGATATATATCTCATTTCGGAGATAAAACTATAGAATTCGTCGATATATATCTAATTTCGGAGATAAAACTATAGAATTCGTCGATATATATCTCATTTCGGAGATAAAACTATAGAATTCGTCGATATATCTCATTTCGGAGATAAAACTATAGAATTCGTCGATATATATCTCATTTCGGAGATAAAACTATAGAATTCGTCGATATATCTCATTTCGGAGATAAAACTATAGAATTCGTCGATATATATCTCATTTCGGAGATAAAACTATAGAATTCGTTGATATATCTCATTTCGGAGATAAAACTATAGAATTCGTCGATATATATCTCATTTCGGAGATAAAACTATAGAATTCGTCGATATATCTAATTTCGGAGATAAAACTATAAGTTTCGTCGATATTTCTGACTTCTGCAAAAAAAGAGATAAACCTTTAAAATGATATTGAAGATTGCTGAATAGTTTGATAGAATAAAATAAATGAAAAAGACTATGTGCAACTGGCGAAACACGGATAACCGTGAGGGAACACATAGTGTCGTAGCCGTTCGCCTGGGCAGAGGTAAGGGATTTTATCCCTTGCCTCTTTCTGTATATTAACAGATAGTGAAGGTTTAAAGGATGCAGATTTTCATGGGCTTAAAAATCTTGTCAGTATTTTGAAATTTCAAAACTATCATAATCAAAAGAGGAGCAAACAAAATGAGCACAATACTTTTAGAAAAAGTCAAAACGATCAAAGCGTTAAATAATATTGCCGAAAGCGGGCTAAATGTATTCAACAAAGGCGATTTTAAAGTCGACAATGACAGTGAAAACCCTGATGCGATCGTACTTCGCAGCTTTAACATGCATACTATGGAATTCGGCGATCAGTTAAAAGGAATCGCAAGGGCAGGGGCAGGAGTCAATAATATTCCGGTCGACAAATGCACAGAGCAAGGTATTGTCGTTTTCAATACACCTGGTGCTAACGCAAACGCTGTAAAAGAAATGGTGCTAACGTCATTAATGGCTTCATCTCGTAACCTTTTTGCCGGTGTGGCCTGGACAAAGACACTGGAAGGCGAAGGAGAACAAATTCCAAAGCTTGTTGAAGCAGGAAAAAAACAATTCGTTGGTAAAGAAATCAAGGGAAAAACTCTTGGCGTAATCGGTTTAGGAGCGATCGGTGCACTTGTAGCGAATGATGCCCTGGATTTGGACATGGACGTCATTGGGTTTGACCCGTTCATCTCTGTTGATACAGCTTGGAACTTGTCCCGCAATGTACAGCGCGCAATGACAATCGAAGAATTGTTTGCAGAATCTGATTATATTACAGTACACGTTCCATTAACTGACGACACAAGAGGAATGTTTAACCAAGAAACATTCAGCATCATGAAGCCGGGCGTACATATCTTGAATTTCTCACGCGGCGAGCTAGTGAATGAAAATGATATGCAAGCTGCACTTGAAAGCGGAAAAGTAGGCAAGTTCATTACAGACTTCCCGAACGAAAACGTGTTGAAAATGAATAATGTCGTTCCAATTCCGCATCTTGGTGCCTCTACACTAGAATCAGAGGAAAACTGTGCCATCATGGCAGCTCGTCAGTTGAAGACCTTTTTAGAAACAGGGAACATCAAGAACTCTGTGAATTTCCCAAACACTTCCCTTCCTTATACAGGAAACCGTCGTGTGGCAACTTTCCACGAAAACGTTCCTAACATGGTTGGGCAAATCACATTGGCTGTATCTGGCTTTAATCTGAACATCGCTGACATGGTTAACAGAAGCCGTGGGGGATATGCATATACGATCATCGACATTGACGGTGAAGTAAACGGCGATATCATTCCTGGCTTGGAAGAAAAAATCAAACAAATCGATGGCATCGTTACAACTCGTATTATCTAATTGGAACCGGAAGAAAGAAAATAAATAGTGAAAGCCTCAATTCCTTTAAGGAGTTGGGGCTTTTTTTAGGCTTTATTAATGATTTTTGAACAAAAAAAGCCACTTATTGTGGTGATCATATTAAACTGACTCACGTGTTGGGAACTTAGGGATTACAACGAACTCAGCCTGGCACGGGTTATATCGAAATTCTCCAAGATAAAAATCTGTCATGGTTTCACCTCCGTTTTCTCTTCATAATGTACAAACAACATCAAATAGATTGCGAATAGAAGATGCAAATAAAGTGGAATATGCTCATCGTTTTGAACGACAACAAATATGTAAATTCCATATAGCAAAATTGGAATGGTTAAAAGGATTCTGAGCTTAGTCATATGTCATCCTCCCATTTATCCTCAAATATTAATACATCAAGCATTTGTGCCACTTGAAAATCCTTTTCTGCTATCGCGTTTATTAAACTTGTACAATTATTTTCCCTAAGAACATCTGCTAATAATTGTAAATCCATTGTCATTACTGCTGGTTTCATAGTTTCATCCTCCTAATTTACCAAATATTCTGTCACTTCCGTTACTACAATAGTATGAAGTACAGGGAAAACGCTGTCAATCTATATTCCATCTGTACTCATTTTGAATTAATGGATTCAAAAGTTATCTACCAAAATCACTATCTCATATTTATATCTACTTAGTGAGATAGGTAAAATGGTACCTTTCTTTATTCAGAAGGCACCCCCAACAAGGGGAAGCATTGCGGACAGCTGAACACCAGTGAAGATGCCAGGGAGCAACTTGTTGCGAACCTGAATCAATGGAGTCACTTGTGTGCCTATTTTTTTATGTAGCAGTGTATATAAGATATGTAGGCATCTGGATTACATCAAAATGTATTAATATGATGGAAAATTTATTTAAAACATTTGAAAAGATGACGTATCAAAAGTAAAAGAATCGCCCCTATGAAATACAGAGACGATTCCTTATGTTAAACACCCTTTCCACACAGAATGGATTACCCTAAATTGTTCTTCCCAAAAAATTCTGATGCTGATGAAGGATATTCGATGTTAAAAAAGCTCCAACAGGAGGTAATTGCCCGGAGTAGGCATTACCACTAACAGGATATTCATTCAGAGCTATATCAGTAGTGGCAATCCACGATCCAGACTCACCTGCTTGTAGAGAGGGAGGTTTCATAAGAAAGCGTCCTTGTAGAATGAAATGTCGAATCCTAATCTGGAGATCATCAATGATGGTTAAGTTGCCAGAGAATGTGGCGTAAGGTGAATCAAATGCGATTTGTTTGGTGCTTTCATTCCAAAATCCATTAATCGGGATGGGTGTACCACGAAAATTAACCGTACCAACCACCTTATTATCTGTAATGGAGTTAATGGTAAGTGTGCCCCAAATAATCGTTCTGCCAGCTATTGAAGAGTGGATACCCCATACAGATGGGAATGGAAAGCTAACTGAAGCAGTTCCCTGTGAAGTTACCAATGCTACGCCCTCCTTAAAGGTGGTTTATGTTCTGAGGAAGCTCCCTTGTTTAAAGGAACAATCCAGTATATGCAGCACGAACAGAATAATCCAATAAACAAAGGTGAAGTATTACATCCTTGCCTGTAAATGCATTCTTTTCGATCCATTAAATATTGGATACAAAAAAATGGATTGAACAAGTTGGGCAGGAAAGGAATGGAGGGAAATGAGGCGGGAGTGGCGAAAGTAAACTATAGAAATGGTTGCGTTATGAAGAGCATCAAGATCACAATTTGAACGAATCAGATAAAACTGCAAATGAACTTGAAGGATGCTGAAGACAAACGTGTTAAGAGAAGCAGCTTGAAAAAGGATATTGTAATAGATCGTAAAAAAACATGAAGGAGTGACGGATATGCACAAAAGAGATTGTTCCAAAACGAAATGTCAGTGTTTCATCGTACCTAACTACATTCTTGAGAATATGGCACAAAATGAAGTAGAAGAAGCACGGATCAGTTTAGCGAAAAGCCGTCAAATGCGCAGGCGCAGAATTTTGAAAGAATACGATATTGACGGTGTTGTCGCTTTAACGGATGCAGGTTCTGGACGTCAAGGTGAATCTGCCCGCCATGTTTACGATTGCAAGGGAGGAACGAAACTCCGGGAGAATGAGGCTAGGAAAGAAGGAGATCGATCTAGTGGAGATCCTGTCGTTAACGCTGCATACGATTATAGCGGAGTTGTGCGTGACTACTTCAAGAATGTCTTGCACCGTAATTCAATTGATAACCAAGGCCTTGATCTCATTCTGAACGTTCATTATGGGAATAAATTCACGAATGCCTATTGGGACGGAGATGAAATGGTATTTGGTGACGGCGATGGGGTCATCTTTAGCAATTTTGCCAATTCACTCGATGTAATTGGACACGAACTGACACATGGGGTTACGCAGTTCACAAGTGGATTGGAGTATGAAGGTCAGTCCGGGGCGTTGAACGAGCATCTTTCAGATGTGTTTGGAGTTGCCATAAAACAATTTCACTTAAAGCAAACTGCCGGAGATGCCGATTGGCTAATCGGTGCTGATATAATGGGACCAACCCTGAAAGGGCAGGCCCTCCGTTCGATGAAAGCACCAGGTACGGCATTTGACAATAAGTTAATGGGTAAAGATATTCAGCCTGATCATATGAAGAACTTCTATAAAGGAGAACGCGATAATCATGGTGTCCATATCAATAGCGGCATACCAAACAAGGCCTTTTATCTAGTATCCATGGAGATCGGAACGGACAAAGCGGCTTTGATCTGGTTCAATGCGATGCAGAATTTATTTGCAACGGCAAATTTCAATCAATTCGTGCAAATTGTCATCAAAGCAGCGCAAAAACTTGTTGATAGCGGGGAAGTTACGAAAACAGCCATCGAGACAATAGAAAATGCTTTTAAAGCGGTTGGACTGCCTGAGTAGTCATATTCCATGAATAGGAGGCTTCATCTACCATGCATATCAAATTTAGCTGCATAGGGGGATTTGCCAACCTCGACTTGAATTTCCAGATAGATACGGATGAATTGCCGAAAGAGCAAAATGAGGAATTGCAGAACTTAATGAAGACAGCTGACCTTCCTAATGCTGCCGAAAGTAAAATGGCTGGAGTTAAAGCTCAAGGAGCGGACGCGTTTTCATACCAGCTGGATATAGCAGATGAAAAGAAGAAGCAGTCTTTCTCGTTTACTGACATAACAGCTCCAGAGGAAGTACGGCCCTTATTGGATTATCTGCGGAATTTAGCGATTGAAATAAAGATGGCAGAATAACCACGTTCAAAAAAGTCTATCATCCAGATAGACTTTTTTGATGTGTCTTAAAACTTCACAAAAATGTCATTTCATTTCACTTTTATATGGATTTTGGCTGTTTGTTCTCTAAATGGACACAAAATAACAAGAAAATAGCGATCAAGAGTAGCAAATTTGAAAAGGAAATTGGAAAGTATAGCCCTTTGATGGGATTTTGTAAAGAGTTAGCCAATCAAACAGGTAATGCAGTCACAAAAGGGAACGATTTTGGAAAGAGGAAAAAATAGAGCAGTTTTACAAAAAAAGCATAAAATAGGATAATAGTCGCATGGGGGTGAATGACATATCAAGAATGAAAGTGACGATAGACGAAAATAAAAACCCCTAAGTGAGTACGTCCTGGAAGACATCACCTAAGGGCTTGCGAGCAGGAGTATACCTGCCTCTATGTCCAGTATACTCCATAAAAAGGAATAGGGAAATGGGGAGTGAATGGAAGGATGATACGAAAAAACTATTTATTGAATACGGAAACGGTAGGAATGATGGAGCGTTACGATGCCGATGGTGTGGAGATGACTACAGTAGTAGAAGGAGACGGCACATTCCATGTTGCCCAACCGCGCCAGGAAATCCTGAATAACTCGTTAAACCACTTTGGATTGGATCTGGATGGCGGACTTGTAGCAGCCAAATCCGTGCTTGGCGGAAAATACAGACTGCCCGTCTGCATAAACGCCCAGCTGGGAATGGTCTGGTTCTCCTCACGCTCATTCCGGAAAAGAGGAGGAGTCTGGTTTTCCTACATCCACATTCGTGACTTAGAGGAAATGAACGAAAAAGAAACGCTGGTCCACACAAACTATGGACATTGCCTTCCTGTTAACTTAAGCAAAAATCAGCTCGCCTTCAAAAGGGACCAGGCATCCTATCTGCATACGACCTTCCATGAACGCTCTTTAGGCAAAAAGACTTTATATTACGAACCGGGAAGCGGAATCACCTTTTGCAAAGAACCGGGGGAGGTCCATTACAGAGTGAAGGGGAAGGAATGATAATATCAATGAGAGGAAGACCGCCGAATTGGTGGTCTTTTCTTCGGAGTGGATAAAGTGAGAGCAGGTTTTATTTTAGAAAACTCTAAATATAGAAATATAGTTATTGTAAAAAGTGGAATGATACATTATGATTAGTAAAAAGTTAATATTTAGGAAAGGTAGTACATATTTTGAAACGATTATTTGCTATTTTACTATCTTTAGGACTAGTTTTGGGTCTCTCGTTTGGCGCGAATGATGTTGCCAGTGCCAAAACAAAGGTGAAGACGTATAAAAACTGTACAGCATTGAATAAAGACTACAAAGGAGGCGTAGCTCGTACATCTTCCGTTAAAAATAAAGGAGGAAAAACGAAATACAAACCTCACGTTTCAAAGGCCCTATATGATGCCAATAGTTCAAGAGATCGTGATAAAGACTTGATTGCTTGTGAAAGATAAGGATTATTCAAAGAGACCTTTTATAAGAAGTTCTCTGAGTTTGTAGACAAAAGGGGTACCATCTGAATTTTTAAACAAAGTTGATTGGAACGGAAGGTACGAGACTCCTGCGGGAAAAGCGCGTCCAAGGGAGACCCCACAGGCGCTAAGAGCGCCGAGGAGGCTCCCGGACCGCCCGCGGAAAGCGAGTGCCTGGAGTGGAAATCAACGTTCATATTCTACCTCCCTCAAAAAAAATGTAGGCAATCTTAATTAAATATTGAGTTTGTTTACAGTCTGAGAGACCTTTTAAAAGAAAGGTCTCTTTTTATTTAGATTGCTGCTTTACTTAAATGATAAGTGCTCAGGCAGTTTAGGTTTGATGGACGTTCCATTACAGGGTGAAAGGGAAGGAAAAATAATATCAATGAGAGGAAGACCGCCGAATTGGCGGTCTTTTGTATTTCCAACATATCATTGGTCATTACTGTGGCCATCTAGTTTAGTTTTAATGAAATCGATCCAAGTTCTAGTAGCGTATGAGAGACACCCACTAACACCTTAGGAAAAGCTTTATTCCTATACTGGATAGTATGGGAGAGAGGGGGAAAAGAATGAAAAATTAATAAAAAGCTAAAGCCTATACAGATCTTTAGCTTTTTTTCTTATGGTTATTTCTTCCACTAATTACCCCTTTAGTTCAATAAGAAAAACCGATATTAGATCATATTGGTTCATCTTTTTATCTTTCAAACCGTCCAGAATGTGTATTTTCTCGATTTATAAGTGCATCACCAAGATTGATTCTGCTCATAAGTCTCTCATGGTCCGAAGGAAAACGCTCTTTAATGTTTGCAACTCCCTCTATTGTAGGGATACTACCATTAGGCCTAGGACGTTCTTCTCTTTGAAATCCGGGGTGCAAACCACCATCAATCATTACAGGCCTGTCAATTGTATCGTTGTCATCTTTATTATTAGTAGGATTATTAGTTGCGTCTCTATGTGTATCAAGGTTCCCGGCATTATTAAATGGATCAATGTTATTATCTTGTGGCATATATTTCACTCCTTCGCTTATATTATCTGCTGATGGCATTAATCTATTCGCACCTCGTACTAATCCCTAATATAGTAACGAATCCTGCCTTGACAGCACTATTGATTCTCTATCAGTTATTCATCACCACATCTTCGTATTATTAAATTTCATAATAGTACCAGCTTCTTTTTTTACTATGTGCTTCAAGAAAATGAACTGCTTAGCAACTCCCTTATTGAAGTGAAGCACCTGTTAGTTCCTTAAATACAGTTCCCCAATTTATTAATTTCCATTTGCATAAAGTCCAACTCAACTAATAACGCCCTTTTAGTTCAATAAGAAAAACCGAAATTGACATTTCGGTTCATCTTTTTATAAAAAGTCCAACTTTTTTCTAATCCGCAATAACACCAATCCTCTTGATTTGTAAGCTAGTACGATAGGTCACAAGGATTTTTTAATAATATGATTTTAAAAGAAACTTAAAAATATTATGATTGACTTACATTTTAATTTGTCTTACAATTTCAATGTAAATAGTCGAAACATTCAATCAAATAGGAGGGGAGCTTTTTTAACATCTGATTCACTTCAACAAGAAGCATGACAACATACTGCAGCGTAAGCTTTAAGTCAATTCCGGAAATGACATAATTTTTGTCATAATTTGTCTAGAGTTATCAAAGTATTTTTGCTAAGAAAAAATGAAAGCGAATACATACTCTTTTGAATGGAGTGAATAACTTGAAAAATCAATCAAATCTTGCTGAATCCACTGTGATTGTTCCTGAGGTCGAAAGTAAGAAATCAAATTTCATCACGAAGTTTAAAACCGCCTATGGTCCAGGAATTCTTGCCGTGTTAACGTGGCTTGGAGCTGGGGATCTGGTGACTTCTTCTGTTGCTGGTGCAGATTATGGATATAGTTTAATGTGGATTTTAGCTCTGTCATTAGTACTTCGTTTTCTTATCGTTAATATTATTGCCCGGTTCCAGCTTTGTAACACAGAGGGGTTAACCATTCTTGAAGGCTATGGACGTATTCATCCATTTTTCGGTTACTTTATGTTTGGTTATGCATTAATCATGGGTCATCTTTTTAATGCCTATATGATTAAGGGAGCGGGAGAGGTATTATCGACCCTATTCCATGTTAATCAGCCATTCTTAGCTTCAATGGTAGTTGTAGGATTAGTGTTTATGCTTATAGGCAGAAATATTTATAATAGAATTGAAAGTGTAATGAAAGTGCTTTTGGCATTATTGACCATTGCCTTCTTGTTCCTAGCCATTCAAGCAACACCGGATGTGGGGCAAATCATTAAAGGAACAGTTGGTTTTAGCATTCCAAGTGATACTGGCGTTCATGGAGCATTATTGGTGGCGATTTCAATTATAGGTGCAGTGGCAGGATCGATTTCGAACTTTGTACATCCCTATTTCATGAGGGAAAAGGGCTGGACGAAGCCGAGTCATGTCAAGGTTCAAAGAAATGACTTACTGTTTGCCATCGGAGTTTGCATTGTGATTAATTTAGCCATTTGGGTTGTTGGAGCAGAAATTTTAAAACCGAATGGAATTCATGTGGAAACGATTGATGACTTGGCAATGGCATTACAAATGTCGTTAGGACAATTTGGCTGGTACATTTTTTATCTTGGGGTATTTGGCGTATTGTTCGCGAGTATAGTAGGGAAGTCAACTGGTTTTCCAAGATTGATAGTAGATGCCTTTTACGTAATAAATAAAAACCGACGCGAAAAGTACAATGGTAAATATGAAAAAGATCCAATGTTTAAATGGATTATGATTTTCGTATTAGTTACGCCGCTTATTTGGTCAATTCCCGGCATGCCTGGTTTCATTGCCTTAACAATTGGCGTAAATGCAATAAACATCATCGGTTTTCCAATTATTGCAATTGGGATGCTAGTGTTATCAAATCAAAAAAGCTTGATGGGAAAATATAAAAACAATTGGTTCGAAAATATAGTTTTAACTTTGGCGTCAATTTTAGCGGTTTGGTCAGCAGTTCAATTAGCTTCTACCTTTTTTTAAATAATGGTAGATTATAGATAGAGGTATTTCAAAACATAAAGGTTATGTCGACATTTGATCCCGATGGGGTCCTACTTTATTGGAAGTGAGGTATCAGTGATGAAACCGAAAGTAATCATCTATAAGAAAGTGGATCAAGAAGTATTGGATTATATTCAAGAGACTTGTGATGTCGTTTATTTTGAGGGTCTTGACTCACAAAATCATCCCAAATTCCTTCAAGAGCTGAAGAACGCACAAGGTATATTAGGGTCAGGATTAAAGGTTGATAAAACTTTACTGGATCAAGCACCGCAATTAAAAATCGTCTGTAATTCATCGGTTGGTTACGACAATTTGGATGTAACGGAGTTGTCCAATCGAGGAATTATGGCGTCGAACACTCCCGAGGTATTGAACGAGACAGTCGCAGATACGATTATGGGCTTGATACTGTCCACAGCGAGAAGAATGCCTGAGTTGGATCAAATGGTAAAGTCAGGGCAATGGACATCGAATATCGGAGAAAAATCGTTTGGGTTGGACGTCCATCATAAAGTATTAGGCATTATCGGTATGGGCGGAATAGGCTCTGCCGTTTCAAAAAGGGCCCGATTTGGATTCGATATGAACATCTTATATCACAATAGATCTAGAAACGAAGAAGCAGAACAAAAGTATGGAGCTACATACTGTTCTCTGGAAGATCTGTTAAAGCAATCTGATTTTGTCTGCTTGATGACACCGCTAACTCCCCAAACTGAAAAGATGATGGGGGAAAAAGAATTCAAGCTCATGAAAGAAACCGCCATTTTCATCAATTGTTCAAGAGGGAAAACAGTGGATGAAGAAGCCTTGATCACTGCGCTTAAAACTGGTGAAATTCACGCAGCAGGACTGGATGTCTTTGTACAGGAGCCCGTCCAGGAAGACAACCCGCTGCTTTCCATGAAGAATGTCGTCACTTTGCCTCATATCGGTTCCGCAACATATGAAACCCGTCTGAAAATGGCGATGCTGGCCGCAACCAACCTTGTAGCCGGATTACAGGGGGAAACTCCGCCTACCTTGATTAAAGCTGGTGTAAAGGTAAAGTGATTTAGATGGCTTTTATAAATTACGCTGGATAGCCTTATTTGGGGCTATCCATTTTCAATATTTTTACTCATCCTGCAAAGCAAAAAAAGCCCCCTCTATAAAGGCGGGCTTTTATATCAATTCTCCAGACTTTTGTTATTCATCAACCACATCTGCCATTCCATCAAAATCGGAAATTACGATCTATCAAACAGCTCAGCCCCAGAAATACCTGGGTTTGTCATCTCGTAAGGATTTAAAATAAGATCAAGCTCTTCCTCTGTTAACACATCATACTGCAGGCATAGTTCACGTACTGATTTACCTTTTAAAATGGCTTCCCGTGCGATACGCGCTGCCACTTCGTATCCAATATGCGGATTAACAGCAGTGATAATCCCTACGCTTTTTTCGACATTCTCTTTTAGACGGTCTTCGTTTGCTTCAATATCTACCAGACAGTAGTCTGTAAAGGCACGGAATGCATTGTTCATAATGCTGATGGATTGAAGTAAATTGAACACAAGCACAGGTTCCATCACGTTCAGTTCAAGCTGACCCGCTTCAGATGCCAGGCAAATGGTATGGTCATTGCCAATAACCTGGAACGCTACTTGATTGATCATTTCAGGCATGACCGGATTGACTTTTCCCGGCATGATGGATGAACCTGGCTGACGAGCCGGCAAGTTAATTTCCGCAAGGCCCGCACGGGGTCCTGAGGCCATTAAACGTAGGTCGTTCGCTATTTTGGACATATTCATCATACATATTTTCAATGCAGCAGAGACTTCTGTATAAGCATCTGTATTTTGTGTCGCATCCACAAGATGCTCTGCCCCAACAAGCGGAAGCCCGCTAATATCCGCCAAATGTTCAACCACACTTTCGATGTAGCGAGGGTCTGCATTCAATCCTGTTCCCACAGCTGTTGCACCCATATTTATCTCATATAAATGCTGGCGTGATTGCTGTATGCGTTTAATATCACGCTCAATTACACGGCTATATGCTTCAAACTCTTGACCAAGACGGATAGGCACTGCATCTTGAAGATGTGTCCGTCCCATTTTAATCACATTGTCAAATTGTTGGGCCTTTTTCCTGAAGATAGTAAGCATATATTCCATCGTATTTAACAATTTTTCGAGTGAAAGAAGAGTGGCGATATGAATCGAACTCGGGAACACATCGTTTGTTGATTGTGACATGTTCACATGGCTATTTGGACTTAATTGAACATAGTCCCCTTTGTCTTTTCCGAGCAATTCGAGGGCACGGTTAGCAATGACTTCGTTTGCGTTCATATTCATTGATGTACCTGCACCGCCCTGAATGGGATCCACGATAAAATGATCATGCCATTTGCCTTCGATTACTTCGTCTGCTGCCTGAATGATCATTTTACCAAGACCATCGTACAAACGTTTAGTATCCATATTTGCTAAAGCCGCTGCTTTTTTCACGATAGCCAACGCTTTAATCAATTCTTCATGAATGCGATAGCCTGTAATCGGAAAGTTTTCGACTGCACGCAATGTTTGGATACCATAGTATGCATGCACTGGTACTTGTTTTGATCCTAAGAAATCTTTCTCAATACGGACGTTATGATTTAGATGGATTGTTGACATCGTGTTTCCTCCTTTATAGTTTATGCTACGTCTGATTGTTTAATTGAATCAACGTAATGGTTTGCTTTATCCTGGTCAAATTCGCCTTCCCACTTCGACATGACAATCGCCGCTAATGAGTTCCCCACGACATTTACCGCTGATCTTCCCATATCCAAAATTCGGTCGATACCGGCAATGAACGCAACACCTTCCACCGGCAGTCCCATAGAACCAAGTGTTGTTAAAACAACAACAAATGACGCACCCGGAACGCCAGCCATTCCTTTTGACGTTAACATCAATACTAGTAACAAAGTAATCTGTTGTGTAATGGATAGATCAATACCATACATTTGTGCCACGAAAAGTGAAGCAAGTGCTTGGTAAATCGATGAGCCGTCTAGATTAAACGTATAGCCTGTTGGAATAACAAAAGAAGTAATGGATTTCGAGCAGCCAAACTTCTCCATTTTGTCCATAAGCCTTGGTAATACCGACTCTGAACTTGCTGTTGTAAATGCCAAAATCAGTTCATCCTTTAACACTTTCAAGATAACAAAAATGCTTGTCCCAGACATTTTCGCTATAATTCCAAGAATGACGAACACAAAGAATACCATCGTCACATAAACAGCAACTACTAGATTCCCTAAAGGAATTAATGTTGTGATACCGAATTTCGCAACGGTTACACCTATGAGTGCAAACACGCCAAAGGGGGCAAATTTCATGACTAGATTCGTCACCCAAAACATTACTTCCAACACACCTTCAAAGAATCCAAGAATAGGCTTTCCTTTTTCGCCTATCGCAGCCACACCTAAGCCGAATAAAACAGAAAAGAAGATAATCGGTAATAAATCCGCTTGAGCCATTGATTCAAATACATTTTGAGGAACAATATGAGAAATTGTTTCTCCAAAGCCACTGCTTTCAGCCGTCTTTGTTGTTTCTTCGTATTTTGAAATATCACTTTTTTCAAGATTGCTTGTATCTAAACCAGACCCTGGATGGAACAAGTTTGCCGCCAGTAATCCAATAACAATGGCAATTGTGGTGACAATCTCGAAATAAAGAAGAGTCTTCCCGCCTAATTTTCCTAGTTTCTTAATATCGCCGACTCCCGCTATGGAGACTACTAATGCAGCCATGACGATCGGGATGACAATCATTTTAATTAAATGAATGAAAATATCGCCGATAGGTACCATAATGGCCATGGCTGTTTCATTACCATGGAATAAAGCACCGACAACGATACCTAGTACAAGTGCAACAAAAATTTGAGTAGCTAAGCCAAACTTTTTCATTTAAATTCCTCCTAGGATAGTTGTTAAATTGTTAACGCTTTCATTTTTTAGATTATTTTAAGTTTATGATCGTCCTACTGGAACCTACTGAAACCTACTGATATTTACAAGGGCCAGAAAAAATAATCATTTCAGTCAAAACCCTTCTCTCTTTTTTACCATTTCATGTGTTATGTTTTTAATATAGTGACTGGGGAGGGACCGTATTGAAAAAGAGTATAAGGATATTACTATTGATTATGATTGCGGTGCCTCTTGCGGGTGAATTTAAGTTTTATCCATTCGACGATACATTCAGAGTCAGTTTGGGAACCCCCGTCTTTTTCTTGTTTTTACTATGGGGGAGGGGGAACCACCCGATTATTGCAGGCATATTAACGGGAATGAGTGTGTTTGTTTTTCGTTTTTCACTGGCTGTCGGGATACGGGACATATCTGTTGAGGAAGCGATGTATCTTCATGCTCCAGCCTTTTTCTATTACTTCATCTACGCGTTCGCATTTCATAAAACGAAATTGAACGAACGGCACGATCAGCCGTTGATGATCGGGCTTTTAGGGGTATTGATCGAGCTTTCTGCAAGTGTATCGGAAATGGCGATCCGTTCCTTCTTGGCGAATCAGGACACACCCTTGCTGGCCATTGAACAACTCGTTTTAATCGCCTTTATTCGAAGCTTTTTCGTTCTCGGCTTTTTTAATATATTAAAGCTGAGAGAAGCAAAATTCGCAGAAGCGGAGCAGCGCATGCAAAAGGAACAAATGCTGCTTTTCATTTCAAGTTTGTATGAAGAATCGGTTCAACTGAAGAAAACGATGCAAAATGCGGAAGAAATCACCCGCACTTGTTATGACTTTTACCGTCGGTTAAAATCAGGGGGCACTAATGGAAGCGATGCGCAAACTGCGTTGCAGATTGCCGGTCTCGTGCATGAGATCAAAAAAGATAACCAGCGGATTTATGCGGGGCTGTCGGAACTCATGTCTTCCGAAAACCTGCAGGAATATATGAATATCGACGAGCTTGGTAACATCATGATCGTGTCCAATAGACGATATGCAGAGTCCCTTCGCAAAGATATTTCATTTTCCTTGCATATAGATGGTAACCATCCTCACTACCATGTATATATGGTATTATCATTAATAAATAATTTATTGGCCAATGCAGTGGAAGCCATAAATGAAGAGGGATACGTATCACTGCATGTGAAAAGGAAAGATCAATTCGTGGAGTTTTGCATCAGTGACGATGGCCCCGGCATAGCACCGAAGCAGAAGGAAGTCATTTTTACAGCAGGATATACAAAGAAATTCGATGAGGCGGGAAACCCTTCGACGGGAATTGGTTTATCGTATGTGAAACAAACTGTTGAAAAATTTGGAGGACATATCAGGCTAATGGATAACTATAAAGAAACCGTATTCATCGTAGAAATTCCGATTGATGCGATTATGGGGAGAAAGGGTTAACGAGATGAATTATTTCATTATAGATGACGATCCTGCCATTCGAGGAATGCTGACAGAGATAATTGAAGACGAAGATTTAGGCAAAGTGGTGGGAGAAGCAGAAGACGGATCGGTAGTGAATAATGGTTTACTGTTTTTAAAAAAAGCAGACGTTGTCCTAATTGATTTGCTCATGCCAATTAGGGACGGAATTGAAACGATCAGGACTCTTGCTGATGGATTTCAAGGAAAGTTTGTGATGATTTCGCAAGTGGAATCGAAAGAACTTATTGGAGAGGCGTACAGATTAGGGGCGGAATACTACATTACAAAACCGCTGAACCAAGTTGAAATTTCATGCATATTAAACAAAGTGAACGAGCGAATACTGGTGGATCAATCGATCCAGGGCATTCAAAAATCGTTGAACGTGTTTACGGGCCGCCCGAAGTCTTCGAAAGTGTCCTCCTTTCATACAAAAAATATTATGGAAGCCGGACGTTCCTTAATTTCCGATTTAGGTATGATTGGCGAAGGGGGAAGCGAGGATTTACTAAACATTTTAGGATTCCTCCAAAATGAAAAGCAAAGACTAGGTTCCGCCTACACGTTTCCATATTTAAAGGAAATTTTTGCTGGGATTGCTGCTGAAAAGCTGGGATTTCAAGCGAAAGAGGCCGAAATCCAGAAAGAAATGAAAGCTTCTGAGCAGCGTGTCCGTCGCGCTCTTAACCAGGCCCTCATCCATATCGCTTCATTAGGATTGACGGATTATATGAATCCAAAATTCGAATCCTATTCATCCACATTTTTTGATTTCTCGGAAGTCCGCAAAAAAATGCTGGAGCTAGAAGACAAGAGCAATAAAGTAAGCAGCCAGAGCCGTAATAACATGAAAAAGTTTATCCAAGTGCTGTTTATGGAAGCAAGACAGATGATGAAATAATAAACCAGAATCACAAGTGGAATAGATTGAAAATTCACAAAAACATTTTCATATTTTTAAATCGAAGAAACATAAAGACAAATCCGTTGATATGGATTTGTCTTTATATTTCTTCGTATTTTTTAAGAACAGTATGACTTTCCTTCAAATCTACAGAATAAGATAAAAAATTTCATTCGCTTTCTAATAGTTGATTAATTCCATCGCTCTAACTTTGGGATTCCTCTAGAAAAAAACTTAGCAATAAATTTAGGCATTTTCATATTTTCGATCATATGATTTTGAACAAATTTTTGCATTTCTATCGCAGTGATATTTTGAGTGAATTCACCATTCATATAACAATGACTACAATATTTAGTACTTTTACTACCATCTTTTTCAGTTCCTCCACCTAATTCATCTTTAGAAAGCGGCATTCCACAACTCTGACATGTTTTATATTTTTTCATTATAAATTCTCCTACAAAAAGTTTTATTCTAAACATTATCCAACAAACAAAAATAAGTCAAGGCAATATGAATCACATGTCATCGATACCACGAATAAACCGTTGATGTGAGTGTTGCAGCTATTATGAAAACAGGAATAGCGAAGCATTCAGGCTTTCAAAATGTAAATAGTCATAAAAATAACCAGTCAAGCTACTTGCTCAACTGGTTACTGACTTTAAATGTTAAATTAGAGTTTAAAACGACGATTTATTATGGCAACTGATGTGAAATATACATTGATATAATTCAGAGATTGTGATAAATTAGTATAGAAACACATTTATCAATAAAACAAAATCAGTTTACCCCTTACTATAAGTATAAGGTAAAACTCACCTCTAGTCAACCCCTAATTTCTCATTTTTTAAAGGAGTGTCTGATATGAACAATGAAATTCGGCAGGAGCAAGAACGTTTGGATGAGGTGATGGAAACAATTACGAAGCAAATCAGCAAAATAGAAGGTGAAACTTCCCATCGTAGAAAAGAAGTTGTTAATATCCGTAAACACTTTTGGGATGACCTCAAGGTTAATATGGATACTTTCGATGATTACCTCGAGACGATCATTGGCTTAAGGCAGCAGGCTCAAGACTTGTCAGTAAGCGAAGGCGCACATAGATATGCCTTCAAGAGATTGTCAACATTGCGCCGCATGCAGGAAGTACCTTATTTCGGGCGAATTGATTTAACTGAAGAAGGGTCTTCCCTTACGGAACATATTTATATTGGGACCTCCACTCTTGCTGATACAACAGGAGAAAACTTCATTGTCTACGATTGGAGGGCTCCGATTTCGAGTGTCTATTATGACTATCCTCCCGGCCCTGTAGAATATTCAACTCCCGGAGGCATAATTCGGGGGATGTTGGAGAATAAGTGGCAATATATCATCAAGGGAGGGGTTATCGAATCAATGTTCGATACGAGTCTCACCATTGGAGATGAGATACTGCAGCAGGTGCTTGGTAAGGGGACGGATAAGCATATGCACAGTATTGTGTCCACCATTCAACGGGAGCAAAATAGGATCATCCGGAACGATCGCGGACGTCTGCTCATTGTTCAAGGAGCCGCTGGCAGTGGTAAGACATCAGCTGCCCTCCAACGGATCGCTTACTTGCTCTACAAGTATCGTGATAGGCTAAAGGCCAATCAAATCATTCTATTCTCTCCAAACTCAATGTTTAATAACTACGTATCCAATGTACTACCCGAACTTGGCGAAGAGAATATGCAGCAGGTAACATTCCAGGAATATTTGGACCATCGTCTGGCTGACTCATTTCAAGTTGAGGACCCTTATGAGCAATTAGAATTTTTGTTAACTGCAGCGGATGATCCTTCCTATAGCACCAGGACAGCGAGTATCCGATTTAAGGCTTCAATTCGCTTCTTTGAGATAATCAAAGCATACAGTCAATCACTAGAATTATCTGGAATGATCTTTAAAGGGTTAAGGTTTCGAGGGGAAACGCTCGTCTCCGCCAAGCAAATCTCAGAAAGATTTTATAACACAGACACTACATTAAGATTTCACAATAGGGTTGAAAAGTTGAAAGAGTGGTTATGTGACTTACTTGATGAAAGGGAAAAATTCGAGTTGAAACAACCTTGGGTCCAGGAGGAAATCGAGTATCTTAGTAAGGAAGACTATCAAAAGGTATACACCTACTTAGAGAAAAAACGCGGCCTTACTGAAGATTCCTTTGACGATTATGAGAAAGAGAATAAAATGCTCGCGCGTATGATTGTTCGTAAGAAATTGAAGACGTTACGCAAACGGATAAAAGCACTTCATTTTATCGACATTAAGGGAATATACAAGCAACTTTTTGACGATCAAACACGGATCGATCTGTGGAACGAGGGTAAAACACCTGTCGAAAGGGAAATTTGCTTATCAACGCAAAAAATGCTGGACGAAGGTAAACTGCATTACGAAGACGCGACTCCATATTTGCTGCTGAAGGAGCTAATTATAGGATTTCAGACGAATACTTCTATAAAATTCGTGCTTGTAGACGAAGCACAAGATTATTCTCCATTTCAATTCGAGTTTTTGAAGCGGTTGTTTCCTTCTGCAAGGGTGACCGTGCTCGGTGACTTTAACCAGGCAATATTCGCTCATGCCAGCGAACGGGTAGATTTCCAGATGCTTACCAGTTTATACGGAATAAGTGAAACCGAGAGTATAACATTGGCTCAAAGCTACAGATCCACAAAGCAGATTATCGAATTTACACGTGAACTAATTCCTGAAGGCCATCGAATTAAGGCATTCGATCGTGAAGGCGAGAAGCCTGTACTGACTCAAGTGCCTAGCCGTGATGAATTACACGACAAAATCGTGTCTAAAGTCAAAGAATTTCAAAGCCGTGAGTATAATACAATTGCAATAATATGTAAATCTGCTGCGGAAAGTGCCGCTGCATACGATGCTCTTAGTATCATCGGTGAAATTAAACTCGTACAGAAAGGCACAAATGAATATGAACAGGGGGTTGTTATTATTCCGGCTTATTTGGCTAAAGGCATCGAATTTGATGCTGTCATCATTTATGATGCATCTGCGCAAGCATATGGTGATGAAAGCTTACGAAGATTGTTTTACACTGCATGTACCAGGGCTATGCATAACTTGCAGATTTATACGGTTGGCGAACCCAGTCCTTTCTTGCTCAACGATGCAACGGAGAGTTTACTTCTGACCCTAGATTGACAAAAAGGGCCCCAAATATGGAAAACAGCTTATTGAAACCTGTGTAGACTTTAGTTCTATGCAGGTTTTTTATTGATTGTAGGCAGACGTTCACAGAAATAAACGACCTCCATTTTAATTTACAACAGTTCGGACATAATATACTTGGAGGTGAAGCAAATGAGTAAAAAGACAGCAGGAAGAGGCCGAATCGCACCAAGTGTTAACCCGCAGGGACATGGAAAAGATGTCGAATTCTCCACTGAGCCCAAAAGCGAGCTTGAAAACAAGGCAAAAAAGTCCAATACAAAATAGGTGTATTGGGCAAAAATATGGTCATACTTCATAAAGAATGCCCTTCTCTTAATCGAGAGGGGCTTTTATAATCTATAAGAAGGCTCTAATCATCTTTTTGATTATGGAAAAACCCCTATCCTAAGTCCACGATTTTTGTCGATGAATCATACGTTTTTGGAGCAGTGGAATGTGAAAGAATAGAAGGATGGAGCTACCGTTAAAAAAATACCAAATACATTTGTCGCTGTGCTAATATGAAAGACTGAGCTTAATAAAATGGAGAGGAGTTACAAATGAAAATAAATCGATTAATAGCGAACAATATAAACCATTTAGATGCAGCACTGCCAGACGATCAATCATTAGGAATTGCTGGTTTATCCGGTTCCGGGAAAACGACTTTTTGTCAAACCATTGGGGAAGAATCCAAGAAGCGTCTCGTTTCCTTATTGCCCAAGTCTGAATATCAGTATTTATTTCCTAATATTATGGAAACCAACTTCAGCGCCATCAAGATGGAAGAAATGCCGCTGGTCCTTTTTCTCGGCAAATCATCCATTTCAGCCAATCCCCGTTCAACCATTGGCACACATACTGGTGTGTTTAAAGAGATTCGTGTTTGTCTTGCTGAAAAATTCAATCTTTCTCCGGAAGTTTTTTCCTTTAATAATGCCTTAGGCTGGTGTCCCAGCTGTAAAGGACGCGGTACGACGAAAAATGTCGAATGTCCTAAGTGTGAGGGGAAGCGCTACAATCAAGACGTTGAGCAATATACCATTGAATTATTAGATCGCCCGCATACTATTTCCGATATCAACAACTTAAGCATTGAAACAATCCTTTCACTTGCAGGAACATTACATATTAGTGAAGCTAAACAACATATTCTCCAAAATATAATCAATATGAATATTGGTTATTTAAGCTTGAACCGTATTATGGGGACAGTGTCAGGGGGAGAATTAACCCGGCTATATTTGGCCGAATTCATGGCAACAAGTGAAAATACCGTGATCATCATTGATGAAATCTCCGTCGGTCTTGATCATCAAACACTTTTGAAAATTTTGGAACAGATTAAGCAATTAGGTTATAAAAATCAAATTTGGCTCATTGATCACTCAGACACGGTGTTAGATAGCACAGATGAACAATTGTTCTTTGGACCTGGCAGCGGGAAATATGGCGGGAAAATTGTTGAGGAATCACCGCGTCCCAAACCAATCAGCTGGGAACGAAATGAAGCAACGCCAACGGAATACTATCAATTTCAGGATCTTTACTGCCGTAATATTCAAATGGAAGAAATCCGGATTCCCAAGAATAGGCTCGTTACATTTACGGGTGAGTCAGGCTGCGGTAAATCTACACTTGTCAATGAATGTATCTCTAAAGATTTTCAGAAGCGGTATCCAAAGGATAAGCTGGTCATGGTCGGGCAGGACCGAAACAAATCGATTACCAGTAGATCAACCGTTGCGACGTTTCTTGATATTAAAAAGAAACTCACCAAATACAGTGATGAAATTGATGATATTTTTCTGCGTTCGATTGAAGATATCATCGAAGAATTGCCAAAGGAAGACATCGCTCATAAACGCTTGAGCTTATTGATCAAACTTGGTCTTGGTTATTTGACGTTAGAAAGAAAAACACAAACACTATCGACGGGTGAATTTCAATGTGTCCACTTAGTTTCCGAGCTATTCGCGAAGACAAGAAACCCACATACGCTGTTCATTTTTGACGAGCCTTCAAAAGGGTTATCGCAAAATATATTAAACCAATTCATCGATAGTGTCAGGGTCATCCTGGAGGATGAATCCGTCTCCATCATCATGATTGAACATAATGGTTATATGCTGGAAAGCTCGGATTTTATCGTTGATTTTGGAAAAAGACAGCTAACACCTGTCCAGCATCTTGACGTTGTCAGTCATGATGATCATTATCGTCACAAAGATAGTGGAGAGCGAGTGGAGCCATTGCAGATCTCTTCCACACTTCGGTCAAAAAATGGCATAGATTATTTACAGGAAAATCATCTGGACTATTTCAAAAAGGCAGAGAACGTCTACAAGGGTGGCATTTTAAAAAGCTTATCACCAATCGCTCGTGTGATTTATGGGGAGTACGAGTCAGACACGATTGCACCTGTCATCGCCATCGACCTTGAACGGCACTTGTACAGTCAATATACGTTTCTTTATGAATTGGGCGGAATGATCAACCATTTAGTGGCTGCACATCCAACCAATAAAGATACAAGAAGCTTTGATTTCTATTCTGCAGAAAATCATTGTCCGAGCTGTTCGGGGCGTCGGGTCATTGAAAAATTTGACATTGATGTAGTCATTCAAGATAAAAACGTGCCATTCTGGGATGGCTTATTACATCCAGACGTGATGGAAGTTTTAAAATATTATCAACATTCAAAGCTGCAATTCCTGTTTGATGAGATCAAGAATGAACTCGGTCATGATATTAGTAAAAGCTATAATGAGATGACAGATGCCGAAAAGCAGACCTTCTTATATGGGTATTGGGAGAAGTCCTTTTACGATAAAGCAGGCAAGGCATCGCGAACATGGGAAGGATTCAATATCATCATCGGGCGTTATATGTTCATATCAAAATCGATCATTAAAGAGCAGATGAAAGCATCAAAAGAGATGATCGCCTGTCCTGTCTGTCAAGGAACGGTCCTGAACCATCATAAAAAACTAACATTTGGTGATACAGACATTCGCGAGATCATCCAACAGCCGATTGATCAAGTCATCAAAATTGTAGGGAAGCTGCCAGAACTCGAAAAACTAAAAGCAATTGTGGGCGGCGATATCGCACTTACAGATGATGTCTCATTCCTTCCTCGGGAAACAAAAGCAGCGTTGAAAATGCTCGAACTGGAACTGGCAAGCTTCGTCGGGTATGAAGTGGTTTTACAAAATACCCTTCCATTCTGGGACAGCATAAAAGGCAATATCGAAGCAATCAGCAGCAAAAACCAGATCACCATCTGTGACTTTGCCAATATTAACGAAACAAGAGAAAACATTATTGATAAATATTTCACTAATGGCAAATACAAAAAGCTAACCTATGTATATGAAGCATTTGGCTACAAAAAAATCGTTACCCAAATCAATAAAATTAAAGCAAGTCATAAATGCCCATTCTGTAATGGGAAGAAAGTCATCTCAGAAGATGGCCTCCATGACGGTGTATATAAATTAACGATACCTTGTGTGAGTTGTCATGCCAGTGGCATCAATGATGAAGGGCGTAAAGCAATCGTCGAAAACATCGACGTACAGACCTGGCTGACAGGGAAACTAAGCGATGTTGTGGCTGAAAGTGAACGTACCGAGGCCGTTGCCGATATCCCGATTTTCGCAAGGATTCGTGAATTGAACAAACGAGATATGATGGCGGTTTATCAATGCCTTGAACAGAAAAAATAAATTTTAATGACTTAACAGTAAAAAGTCCGCCGGTGAAGGCGGACTTCTGTTTGGATATAAAAGGGGTTCAGAGTCCGAATAGTGAGGTGAAGTTCGATAAACTGAGTCAATGGCCCAAGACAGTGCAGCTGGTCGAATAAAGTGCTCCGGTTTTTATCGTTTTTTACTGTAATCCTCATTGGATTGAAGAAATTTGCGACACTCCTGCCGAATTACTGGCTAGCCAAGACCCCACAGGCGCTTGCGCCGAGGAGGCTTGGCAGACAGTCGGCGGAAAGGGAGCGGATTTCTGAAATCATCTGAACTTTTAAATAAAAAACTGCAGGCAAACTGAGCTTTCATCGAGTTTGTCTACAGTTTGAAAGTCCGCCGATAACGGCGGTCTTTTTTTTATGAGGCGTGATTCTTCATTTATTTTATAGAACAATCTTCATGATAAACGGGAAGGGTTATTGAAATCGTTGTTCCCTTATTCAAAAGGCTAGTTATATGAAGTGTACCATTCATCGTTTGGATGGTCTTAACAGCTACCATTGATCCTAACCCTGTTCCTTTTTCTTTGGAACTGTAATAAGGCTCGCCAAAACGATTTATTTGTTCTTTATTCATTCCTACTCCATTGTCACTTATTTCGATAATGATGTCGAAATTATTTACATAGGAAACAATACTAAGGTCCCCGCCGTTTGGCATTGCCTCTATACCATTTTTAATCAGGTTCAGGAAGCATTGCTTGAAATGTTGAACATTCCCCCGGGTAATACCTGGAGCCAACTGTTCAGATATAGTAACTAAATTCATGCTAGCCAATGGTTTTATCATTTCAAGTACATATCCTATTTCACGGTTAATTGAAATAGGATCCACTTTTTCAATTGCAGGTTTTGCAAATGCTAAATATTCACTAATAATGGATTCTGCACTATTAAGCTCTCTAACAACATGCTGGATATATTGTTCTTTTACATCTTGAGTTAGATCAGGAGCCTTTAGCAGTTGAACAAATCCTTTCACAACTGTTAAAGGATTTCTAACTTCATGTGAAATACTGGCTGCAAGCTGACTGACTACCTCCATTTTTTCAAGCCTTATCATTTGTGTTCGGATTAAAATGGCATCTTTTAAAATTTCCATGATATATACAGCCAAAACGATAATAAAAGGAGGGAGGATAATAAAATAAAATACATACGCCTCCGTTATTCGAAAATAATCAGACATAACGAGTGAAATAGAGCTGGTTAGTATTCCTAGAAACAAAATTAATAGTATCGAGCTATTAAGCTTATTTTTTCTATTAAAATTTTTGAATTTGGAAGAAAATAGAGCCGTTATAATAAATATAATGATATATACAATTAACGTAAGTAAATTGAAACCATAAAAAGCAAACCTAAAAGTTAATATCATGACTAACAGAGCAGCCCCTACAGGCCAACCACCATAAAGTGTCCCTATAATAAAAGGGATTTGCCTGAGATCATGGACACAATATTCATCTATATAAATAGGAAACTTCATACATAATATAATAGGAATGCTCATGCATGCAGTAATAAGGGTCTTTCCATACTGACTTAACCTTTTGCCATGATCTAAAAAAATGTAATAAATCAAAATACTTACTAAGATATAAAATAGGTTATCTAATATGTTTTGATTAATATAAATAAAATTCATAGGATTCTCCTGAAAAAGTAACCGTTTCGTTTATTATACAAGAATAACACCAAAAAAGAGAATCTTAATAAAGTAATTTTTTTACAGAAAGGCATTTAAATTCAAAAAAAGAGTTATTTATTGTATCTAGGTGAAAAATGAAACTTATTTAACGATTTATCAGTTGGAAAGTTGGTTTTACATAATAAAGGAAATATAATGAAGGTAGAGGTGATTATCATTGAAAAAATGGACAAGAGAAATAGAAATAAACGCTCCGATTGAACAGGTTTGGAAGTTTCTTGATGGTTCTGTAGAAAATATGCAAAAAATCATGCCTCAAGTAGTTGAACAAAAGCCCGTTAAAATAACCGAAGAAGTGGTTGGGAGTGTATATCGCCAAAAATATCGAGAAGGAAAACGAACCGAAGAGTATGATATAGAAACATTGGAATATTTGAATGAAACTAATGAGAAAAAGCTAAAAGTGGGCTTTATACTTGCTAAAATGTTTGAAATTACAGCTTTTTATGAACTAAATAAAATCGATGACAATAGAACTTCCTTTACATATACAGTCACCAGTCGCCCGTTAAAGTGGTTTTTGAAATTACTTTTAATATTTGCCACCGATAAAGTGGTAGTTGAATTTTTAGAACGTGTCAAAAGGGTAGCTGAAGCAGAAACAAGTAGGTAATGACTTAATTAAGTCAAACTTCCGCAATCGACACAGTAACACAAATCAAAAAGAATCCATCTTTTTCAAGATGGATTCTTTTTGATTTGTCGTGTATTAATCTTTCAACCACTTGGCACCTCTGGTGTCAGGTTTTTTTATTTGTGGGAAAAAGGTATCACTTGAGAGGAGTAACGGGTTCACCACTTTTTACCCCTCTTACTAATTTATTTGAGTAATCATAAAAATTCTTAATTGTTATACCCTTTTTCGGTGAATCACAGAAACGAAGGAGAAACGATTCCATATGTGATAATCCTGATTTCAATTTTGGAATCTTTTAATCTGAAATTTTGGCTATTATACCCATTATAGAGATGAAAATTAAAAATGGGGGAGAAGAAAATGAAAAAAAGTTGATGATTGTAGGTAGTTTATGTGTTTTATTGAGTTAATTTGAATGCTGTATTTGCAGGGACAAATTATAAGTGAAGATGTAAAAAGAAGTATGGAAGTATAACCTTATTTTTGCATAAAAACGGTAATGTTCATTTAATTTACCTAATAATCAATACTATTAAAATATATAACCTTTGGAGGACTATTCATTGAAGAAGAAAATGGGAATAATAGTAACAGCAGCATCTTTAGTTTTTATGTTTACGATACCAATGAGTGCTTCAGCAGCCACAGCAAAAACATTATCTTGGAATCTTGTAGACTCTGGGAAACACATGGATTGGGAGGGTAGTACAAAATATCAAACTCAATTTAATGCAGGAGTTAAAACATGGAATGGCTATAAAAGTGGAGTAATTAGAAAAGATTCGGCAAAGGTAATACAAGATGTTGCTATTTCTGATTATAGTGAAAAATCCAGTGTTGCAGGAGTAACTTCATCTGAAGGTTCTATAAAGTTTAATAAATATGTAATGGATACTTTAAGTGCTACAAAAAAACATAATGTGGCAACACATGAATTAGGGCATGCATTAGGGTTGGCACATAATACATCAAGTGATGTCATGTATAAATATGTTTCTACAAAGACATCATTAAGTGCAAATGATAAAGCATCTTATACCGCTGCTTATAAGAAATACTAACAGGAAGAGGAGGAATGAAAACAATGGGTAAGAAAATAGTTCAGTTACTTGCTTCACTATTATTTATATTTAGTCTTTCTTTGATAGTTTCAGCTTGTTCTAATTCCAAGAAAGATATAAGTAATGTAAGTTCGGAGGATAAAAAAAATTTAAAGGTAATTCAAATGGATGGTACTTTTGCAGTAGATGTGGATGATCCAAATGAAACTGTAGGTGATGCAGATTACGTTTTTATAGGCCGAGTTGATGAAGATGTTGAAACTGTATACAAAGATCCTGTAACAATTGAAACTAGTGACGGTACTAAAGAGGTTTCAACACCGTATACATATTACAAAGTTACTGTCCTACAAAATATAAAGGGTGATTTAGTTACAGATACTTCCATACCTATTCAAAAGGCTGGAGGGATAAATGAAGACGGTTCTTCTGTTGTTTTGTATGAAGATGATACATTACCGGAAGAAGGAAAATCATATGTGTTTTTAGCGTATGCACAAGATGATGGATCTTTATTAGTATCAGGTCCAAATTCGAATGAATACGTTGAAGGTATTAAGCAAGATGTGACTAGCGAAAAAATGGAAAAAGGTATAGCTTCTTTGAACGAGGAAGCCACAGAGGTAGTTTCTGAGTATGAAAATGCATATGAAAATGAAATACCTACAGATAGAGACCGTTCAGAATCTGAATTTGATGCTAAGCAATAAAAATTTAAAGAAAAAAGAGCCGTTTATAGGCTCTTCAGGCTGTCGACAAAGTCGACAGTTGTTTTTTTATAAAAAGTTTAGCAACAATATATTGTGTTCTTTAAAAAACGCGTTAGGTCTCATGTTGTACGTCTCCTGTTTTTTGAAAATCGGGTTGTTATTACATTCAGAGATAGCAAAATGTATTGGCTTCTGTTATACCTCAATCTCCATCCCGATGTTCCGTTCTTTCGATTGGCGGTAAACACCTTTTGCGACAGCGAGGTCAAAGTAAGCAGCACCGACTGATTTAAAGAAGGTAATTTCCTCTTCATTTTCCCGGCCTGTTTTGGTCAGCGTTACAAGTTCATAGAGCTCGCCGTGAATATCATTAAACGACCAATTTCCCTGATTGGCTGCAGAAATGAGTTCTCCTGCTTCATCCTTCACGCCCGCCAAATCGTCGACGATAATTTTAGCAGCGCGTGAAACCGTGGTATTATCCACTTCTTTCATATCCGGCAAATAAGATCCGACTCCGTTAATGTGTGTGCCCGGCTTTACATCCTGCCCATTAAATACAGGCTCGTTCGAGCGGGTTGCACAGCAAATAATATCTGCTTGACGAACTGCTGCTGAAACATCTTCGAAAACTTCAAAAGGAACGGTTACTCCGAATGCCCGCAGCTTTTCACCGAATTTCTCCGCTTTATCTCGTGTGCGATTTACTAATAAAATACGCTCAATGTCCCTTACGGCTAACACACCAATTGCTTGTTCAAATCCCATAGCTCCTGTTCCAATAATCGTGAGAATCCGGGCGTCTTTACGAGCAAGAAAGTCTGTGGCAATGCCGCTTAATGCCCCCGTTCTGAGACGTGTTAAATATGAGGCATTCAACAATGCTAAATGTTCGCCATTTTCTGCATCTGACAGCAAGATGACTCCTTGTGTTGTTGCCATCCCCCTTGAAGGATTCTTTGGAAAAATGGTAACGACTTTCACCGCCGAAACCTCCTCAGATAAATCAGCGCTTGGCATGTAAAGTGCCGATGCCTCGTGTTGAGGGAAAGCAAGAACTGTGCGATGAGGGTTGTCTATTTTTCTAGCACCATGTGCACGTAATACGGCCTTTACATCCGCTATTGCGTCTTTCATTCCATATGATTGTTGAATTTCCTTTTCATTTATAACCAACATTCAATTGTCCTCCTTGAAGTAAAAGATCCATAGATTACATGGCACTAGTATTATGTGTTTCGTCTAATTTCTGATTGCTGCGATCCTTAACTGCCCAAATCGCTGCTAGTGACAGGACAGATGCAAAAATAATATAGATGGCGACAGGAACATAGGAGTTATTAAACCTATTAAGTAAAGCAGTTGCAACTAGCGGCGCTGTTCCTCCTGCCAGAGCTGCCCCGATTTGATATCCAAGCGTGATGCCGGTATAACGAATCCTTGCATCGAAAATTTCCGAGAACATCGTTCCAAGAACAGCTGTGATGGGAGCCCAAATAACCCCTAAACCCATCACTGTTGCAACGATTAATAGCAGTACCGATTTTTGCTCCAGCAACCAGAAGTATGGGAATGCAAACAGTGCCATCCCAATCGTTCCAACTATAAACAGCTTTTTGCGGCCTATTGTATCAGATAACTTCCCCATGAATGGTATTAAAATCGTCGTTATAATTGTTGCAATCATGACTGCAGTTAATGTAGCTGTCCGTGAGAAACCGAGATTTGAAGTAGCATATGATACGACAAATGTGCTAAAAATATAAAATGGCGCTGTTTCTACCACTTTGGCTCCCACGGCGATAAGCACTTCACGCCAATAATTCTTAAGAGTTTCTACAATCGGCAGCTTTGGAACCTCTCCGGATTCCTTTACTTTTTTGAAAGACGGTGTTTCATCAATTCCTTTACGAATCCATAGGCCAAAAAATACAAGCAAAGCACTAAAAATGAATGGTAAACGCCATCCCCAAGTCATGAATGCGCTTTCAGGAAGCTGTGTCATAATAGATAAGGCAATGGTTCCAAGCGGCATTCCTATCGTAACACCCATCTGGGGAATAGCTCCGAACAAGCCCCGTTTTTCAGCGGGAGCATATTCAACGGCCAATAAAAGCGCGCCTCCCCATTCACCGCCAATTCCCAGACCTTGAACTAAGCGCAACGTGATTAATAAAATCGGCGCCCAAATCCCAACTGCTTGATACGTAGGAAGAAGCCCCATCCCAAATGTTGCGACACCCATTAAACTAAGTGTTAAAACAAGTGTTTTCTTTCTCCCGATACGATCGCCAATATGGCTAAAGATCACTCCGCCAAAAGGGCGGATGAAGAATGCTAACGCAAAGGATGCATAGGAAAGCAACAGCCCTATTGTCGGATCCTCATTCACGAAGAATAGCTGGTTAAACACGAGAGCTGAAACGGTCCCATATAAAAAATAGTCAAACCACTCAATCGAACTTCCGACTAAACTCGCGATTAAAATTCGCCGCATTTGTTTCTTCTCCATCTTGAGTCACCCCGTTAAAATTGAAGTGTCACTTCAATTTATTATTTCCTTTATTGTAAATAATTTAAAATTTTCTGTCAATTATTTTTATTAATGACGGAACATTCATCAAAATTTGTACTGTATAATGTAGCTAGATACTATGTAAAAAAGGGGGCATCTCTATGCCTTTTGATTCAATCGGGGAAAAAATGAAATCATTGAGGAAAGAGCGAAAACTAACATTAAAGAGCCTTGCTGAACAAACAGGCGTTTCGATCAGCTTTTTATCACAAGTAGAACGGGGTAAATCAAGCGTCACATTAGAGTCATTAAAAAAAATCGCTGATACATTGGATGTCAACCCAAGTTTCTTTTTTTCTGAGGACCGCTCCCAAGAAAATTCAGATTATAATCATGAACAATTTCACTATCAGAATTTATCCAGCGGCATTCGTGATGCTGTTTTTTCGCCTATTCTTGTCACTTTAAAGCCAGGTGAAAATAAAGGAAGCGCCTTTTCTCATAGTGGACATGAATTTTTATTCATTATCGAAGGGAAGTTAACAGTGGAAATAGAGGGAGAAAGAATGGAACTCCATGAACAGCAGTCGTTCATGTTCGATGCTAGAAAAGCCCATTACTGGTTTAACTTCTCGGATCAAATTGTCCGGTTTTTGGTGGTGTCGTCGAAATAACGTCACGGTGTATATCCAGTTAACGAAATAGTCGGTTGTTGTTGTAAATGAGGTCATATGTCTTACAAAAGGATAGATGTTAAACAGCAAGCTTCGACGAACGGCTTCGGTAAAATTATGAAATTTTATATAGGATATATTGAGTTCTGGAGGGAGATGTATTATGCAAAAGGCAATCGTAGTTTATTATATTACCGATAAGAAGAATAACTTAAGTGATTTAAATCAACTTTTGCAAGAGGGATGGAAGGTTGTCTCTCAGAGTGCTATGTCAGGTGCAGGTGGTGGTGGAGCAGTTTATTCACTTGTTACAATAGAGAAAGATTAGGAAACAATGCTTCGGGGATTCATTGCCACTAACGGGAAACGATAGTTTAATTAACCGCCTATTCAAAGGGCGGTTTTCTTTTGGGGTAAAACAACATTAAGATTTAACATAGCCTATAGGAAAGAAAGGGGAGTTTTCCATATGTGAAAATCCTGAATTCAATTTTGAAATCTATCAATCTGGATTTATGGTTATTATGCAATTATAGGAATAAAATTAAAAATGGAGAGAAGAAAATGAAAAAACAGTGGATGATTTGCCTATAGAGTTACTCGAGGAACTTGAAGGTATTTATACCTTTTAAGAGAACCATGTATGAAGTAGAGTTTGAACAATTATAGAGAAGCACTTGTAATCTGAATTTTAGAGATGAAGGTAGAGACTTTGGGATTATCTGAATTAAGTTTTTTCTCACTCATTTTACTAAGCGTTAGGGGGACACCATATTGAAAAAGTTTTTATTATCAATATTAGGTGGAGTTTTAATTGGAGTAATTATTTGTTACTTTTTTATGGATTATGAGACTTCGAACTATGTAATTCAAAATTATAATGGACTTGATGAGAAAGAAATTAAAGAATGGGATTTTTCTTATATCACACAAGCTGGCTTCATAATTTTGATAACCACTCTACTGATTTATTTTTCTTGGGTCGTAGTAGAAAAGCGCGTAGATAAAAACAAATAAATTTGAAGAATCATTAACAGTATTAATATATTGATATTTATTGAAATGTGCTATCGTTACTATACTATGCTGGATGACAGTTACATGATGGAGTAACGGATTTAAGTAGAAAGATTAGTGGGAAAACTTTTAACCCTGCTGCTGGATGGGCCCACTAAAGAGGGGTAATAAGTTATCATGAATACAACTTTTAAAATAATTCTTTTAATATTACTGAGCATTTTAATAGTGGTTCAAATATTTATGACGAAAGCAGTGTTTGATGTTGTCGACCAACTGACAAATATTTCTCAGACATTACCTGGTATATTGGACCGATAAAGTTATCAAAAAGACGACACCCGCCATTTTAATTGGCAGTGTTTGGAAAGTCATAATTGTAAATAAGAGTAATCTTAATAGGGTTACAGGGTTAATACTGGGACGGCAACATCGGAATACAAACCTTCCACTTTATAAAAGTTCTTGGAACTTGGAAGCGTGGCGACCAAGTAAAACATAGGCTGGTACTTATATTAATGCTTGTAATCCAGAATAATTTATTTTTAGAAGGGGGTATAAGATGCTAATTGAAAGTATGAGTGATTTTTTTTATGAGCCATTATACATACCTATTTTATTGATACTGCTTGGATTATTATATTTTGGTATTTTAGTATATAGTTTTACAAAAATTAAGTTTAATATCATAGGATATTTTTAATAGGAATATCTATAACAACATATCTCCTTGTTGGATTGTATATGACCGGAAAAGGATATTATTTAGACGGACACACTCCGGAAATGTTAGTTTTTGGAGGTTTTGGGTTTTTAGAACTTGCTTTGTTAACTTATCCTTATATATTCCTTACTTTGGCGGTAGCTCTTGGGGAAAAAGGCGAATAATTAAGGTGGTTTATTTCTTATCTTGAGAATTGATTAACAATAATAAATTGCGTGCCGCGAAGCCCCAAGACTTGTGGAAAATCACCATTCTTGGGGGCTATTGTGATGCATTAAGACTAATTAACGATCCATTGTTTCGTTTTTAGTTTCGATGCCAAATAACCAACGAAGTGATTGAATGAAGTAGGTAGAAAAGAACAGGTCATCATGAGTTCCTTCTGGATCTGACGCAAATAATAGATTAGATTCCAAATAGCCTTCCTTGATAAATTCAAGATGGGCCTTCTTCGTGTAGTCAACCATATGCTGTTGTATCGTTTCTTTATAAATTCCCTCTAATTCCCCAACATATAAATAGAGCTGATGATCTTTACGATTCACAGTTGGTTTGATATAGATATTTCCTTGCCGTTCAATCTTTTCCCTTTGAAGATAGCGAAGAACATCCTCGTACCAAAAGGAAGCAGATAAAGAGATATATTGATGGAATATCTCTGGATAATAATAGGAGGCGAAAATCGAAACAAGTCCTCCAAGTGAGCAGCCAGAAATAGCTGTATGTGAAGGTTCAGGATTCGTAGCATAATGGGCATCTAAATAGGGCTTTATTTCGGTTACTACAGTATGTAAATAAACCTGCGCTTGTCCTTCAAAGCTAGAAGCATGTGGTGCAAGTGATGGTGCTTCCCACGGCGTATAGTCATTTTTGCGATCAATTGGTTCAATTCCAATAACGATAAGTGGTTCAATTTGACCTGAAAGAATTAAATGATCGATATAGTTTGCAGCTTGCTTGGCAGTTTCTCCACCATCATGCATATAGATCGTTCGGTATTTCTTGGTTTGATCGTAACCTGAGGGTAAGATGACACATACCTCATAGTTGGCAATTTTCTCATCAAGGTATTGAATCATGTATTTTCCTCCACGTCCTTTAGAACATTCGTATTTTGAAGATTAGAAAAAAATAAATGATAATGATAACCATTATCATTTATAATTATAATATACTCTCTATTATTTTGAAAGGAATAATCCGATTAATAGAGTGAAAACTCAAAAAAGCCAATCATAAAGGATGATGATTATGAAATAATCACGCATATCTAAGAATGGTATATAAAAAGCCAATAGTAAGAGGGAGCTTAAATGTTAATTTGTGTCTTTGCATTAGGTCCTCATTAGTTGATAAAATGGTTCTCAGTTGTGTTTCTTTGATGAAACTATAATGAGGATCGATATGCTTATCTTTCAACAAATAGAAAGTGGGATTTTATGATTAACCTGCATCAAGTGAGTAAAAAATTTTCACAGTTTCAGGCAATTAAGTCTGTTACTTTAACAATACCTAAAGGTGAAATTCATGGAATAATCGGAGCAAGTGGAGCAGGGAAATCAACGTTGCTGCGGCTAATGAATTTGTTGGAGACCCCAGATGCGGGTGAAGTGGAGGTAAACGGCCAAAGATTGACAACATTGAACAATAAAGCACTTCGAGGGGCACGGAAGTCGATTGGCATGATCTTTCAGCATTTTAATCTTGTGGCAAATAAAACGGTTTATGACAATGTGGCAGCCTCTTTAGAGCTGGCAAATTATCCAAAGAAAGAACGTCGGAGCCGTGTTGTAGAGTGTCTTCAATTTGTCGGATTGGAGAAGGAGATGGAGAGATATCCTGCACAATTAAGTGGGGGACAAAAGCAACGTGTTGCCATTGCAAGGGCATTGGCAAATAACCCGCAAGTGTTATTATGTGATGAACCGACCTCTTCCCTTGATCCAAATACAACGGCTGAAATATTAGACGTGCTAGAGAACATAAACAAACGCTTCGGTGTGACGATTGTCATTGTTAGTCATGAGCTGGATGTCATTAAAAGTATATGCAATCGTGTTACGATCATGGCAGATGGAGAGATTTATGGCACTGTCTTAATCGAACCAACCGGGATTCAAAAAAGGGATAATCGTCCAGAATACTTTATCGAACAATTAGCAGAGAATGGTGGGCTAGGTCATGCCTGAGATTTTAGTTCAATATGAGGCAGAAATTTGGCAGTCAATTGGAGAAACCATTACCATGGTTGGTGTGTCCATTTTAGCTGCGATTTTGATTGGATTGCCTGTCGGGACCTTGCTATTTCTTTGTAGGAAGGGTCATTTGCTTGAAAATCCGTGGGCTTTCTCGATTTTAAATTTACTTGTCAATATTATCCGTTCATTCCCATTTTTGTTATTGGTTGTTTTTTTAATCCCGTTTACAAGACTCATAATCGGCACAGCCATTGGTACAGCATCTGCTTGCGTTCCATTAGCGATCATTGCCATTGCCCATTATTCGCGATTGGTCGAGCAATCTTTATTGGACGTGCCAAAGGGTGTGATCGAGGCAGCCATTTCCATGGGGGCTTCTGTAAAGGATGTCATATTCAAATTTCTTTACGTGGAGGCTCGTTCAGGGCTTGTCCTCGGACTAACAACATCGATTATCAGCTTTATTTCATATTCAACGATCATGGGTGTGGTCGGAGGCGGTGGTATCGGCGATTTTGCCATCAGGTATGGCTATCAGCAGTTTAAAACAGAGCTAATGATTTATATGATTATCATTATGATTATTCTAGTACAGCTTATCCAATTTATTGGAACAGCTGTAGCCAGAATGATTGATAAAAGATAAATAATGGAGGGAAACATCATGAAAAAAATACTCTTTCTCATGACAGCAATTATGTTGCTTTTAGTAGGATGTGGAAAGGCGAATGAAGTAAAAGAGAAAGAAAATGCGCAGAATCAGGAGAAGGAAGAGGTAACATTGAAAGTGGCCTCACTCATTCCCCCAATGACGGAAATTCTTGAGCTTGTTAAACCAAAGCTAGCAGAGGAGGGTATTAACCTGGAAATGGTTGTATTAGGTGATAATGTGCAGCCTAACACCGCACTAGCGGCAGGAGAAGTGGATGTGAACTTCTTCCAACACGTTCCATATATGGAGGAATTCAATCGAAACAAAAATGCCGAGCTTGTACCAGTGAAACCAATTTATTTTGCCAATTATGGTGTGTATTCCAAAGAATACGATTCAATCGATCAATTGCCAGAGGGTGCCGTTATTGCCATTGCAAATGATGTGTCGAATATTGATCGTTCATTGGCATTGCTAGCACAACATAAAGTTATTACTTTAAAAGAAAAAAAGGGTCCATACTATACAATGTCTGATATTACTGAGAACCCTAAAAACTATAAGTTTAAAGAAGTGGATTTATTAATGCTAGCGAGAACGTATGATGAAGCAGATGCGATAGTGATAACACCTGCCTACGCTGCACCGCTTGGTTTGACACCAAAAAATGACGCTCTTCTCACAGAAGGTGTTGAAAATGACTTTGCGATTACATTAGTAGCACGCAAGGATAACGTGGATTCTGAGCCAGTCCAAAAGTTGGCCAAGGCTATGACAAGCCCAGAGGTACGTAAATTTTTAGAAGAGAATTATAGTGAAACTGCCATACCGGCATTTTAATTTTGATACAAAGAAAGGGCTATTCCTTCAACAGGAATAGCCCTTATTTACGTATCAGTTTAACTTTGTGATCACCCATCGTCTAGCTACTATTAAAAATACTGTCCAGCTTGCCAATTTTGTGGCTCCTGGACAGCCCATCTTTGTTCAATATTCCAAAGAAAACATACAAATCTATTAGCCTATCCTCTTTGTAATGAAAACTATTTCCTTCATTATTAATCCGTTTAGTAAAAAGTCCCTTCAATTCTTGAATAAAAGTAGAAACTCTTCTAAAATATATTTAGTCCATAATTTTACAGTGAATAAAAATATTACATAAAAAAGAAATCTGGTAATCTCTAAGGTTTTATAAGAAAAGAAGTTGAAAGGACTTTCAATAATGTCTATGATTTACGAATCTCAAACACTAGTTCAGGCAATGCAAACACGTGTCGGACAATATAAGGACCTAAAAGAACAGCTAACGGAATTAACAAAAGGATTTGAGAGTATCGTTAATTTGGATGATGAGCTGCAGGGGCAAGGCGCAGTGGCAATCAAAGGGTTTTACAAAGCACAGATCGATGTCGTGGATTCTTGGCTGCGTCTGATCAATCGGCATGTTGCCTTTTTAAGTGGAATTCAAGGAGATACAATCGAAGCGAACCTTAGTGAAACCGTGGTTACGGTCCCTTTTTTAGAGGAAGAGCTGACAAATGCCACTCGAAATTCCAAGGAAATGGTCTCAGCCCAGAAAAATGATCTGAAAAAAATATTTGCTGGAATTGATGATATCATTCAGTTAGAGCCCTTTTCCGACGATGCGTTCTTTGAGAATATGGAGAAGGCTGACAAGAAACGGACCCAAACGATAGATAAAGTAAACGAAATCGATCATAAGTGGACGGCTGAATATGCTAAATCCGAAGCGGACCAAGCGGCAGTGACGGCACTCATGGAGCAATTGAAAGTATCCAGTACAAGAGGAGGAGTAGTATCCCCGCTCTATTTTAATGCAACAGCTTATAAAAATAGTGAAGCCTATAAAAACCTGGAAGTTAGGAAAAAAGAGACCGCGCAATATCTGAAGGTTAAGAAAGAGGAAGCGGAGAATCGCCGGATCAAAGAATTAAAGGCACAACTCGATCATGTAACAGATCCAGATGAGTTCCTCAAAATCGCCAAGCAGATCGGGTATGAAAACTTAGGGCCTACCCAGCAGCAATATGTTATGCAGCTAGAAGCGTCCAAGCAAACAGCAGACATTGCAAAAGGAATCGGCGTAGGCTTTTATGATGTAGGGAAAGACTTTGTGACAGGGGTTTGGGACTTTGTCACAAATCCTGGGGAAACGGTTGAAGGTGTAGCAAATTCAATCATGCACCCGATAAAAACCTATAAATATATATCCAAATCCATCTCCGACTCATATGAAAGAGATATGGTAAATGGCGATGCCTATTCGCGGGCTCACTGGGTATCCTATGCCCTCGGAACAGTCGTCACATCAGTAGTAGGAACAAAAGGAGCAGGAGCCGTAACGAAGACTGGGGTAGCGACAACCAAAGCCGCTGCAGTAAAAGGTGCTACGAAGGCAAAAGAACTAGTCTCTATCCCTAACCTATTGCCATACAACCCTAAAAACCAACTGTCGTTGGCAGGGGGAGTACCTTATAATGTGGTTAATGGTGTGGGGTTGAGAGATCAGTTAATTTCAATGGCGAGAGTGGAGTCTGAAATTAATGGTAAGCGTGCGGGTAAAATTGATTACGATTTAGCTAAAGATTATATTAGAAATGTCGAGACAATAACAGGATTAAAGATTCATAAAGCACAAACGGAACAATTAAAGGAAGCTTTAAGGAATCATAAATTTGAAAAAATGACACCAGTTGAGACTATGAAACATAGAAACAAGTTTAACAGTGTAAAAGACAAACTAATAAGTGAATGGGAAGGAAAAACAGGACAAAAATGGCCTCGTTATACTGAAGAAGTTTATGATAAGAACGGTAGAGTCGTAAGAGATATCGGGCAACCTTATGATGCGCATCATATTATAGAAAATAATTTTGGTGGTCCACATGAATGGTGGAATATACATCCTGCCAAATTTCCTGATGAACATCAGGCAGGCATTCATGGTAAAGGATCTCCATCAAATAAATTGTTTCCAAGGAGGTAATTGATGGTGGCTAAATTTGATTATATTAAAAATAGTAATCATAAGTTTTTTCCATTAAAAGAAAAAGACCTTATTAAAGCAGAGGAAAGACTCGGATTTAAATTTCCCCCTGAACTAAGGGAGTTTTACTTAGAAGTTGGTTATGGTTTTTTTAAAGGCAATAATGAGAATTCAATAAGTAGATTAATGGATCCTGATACTATTGCAGATATTACACTAAGGGAAGGTATCTATGAGTATGACCCTGACTTAGAGGGGATATATGAAGAAGCAGACAAAATTGTTTTTTATGAAGTAAACGAGGGTGTATATTTAACACTTGATTTAAATGATACTCAAAGGAACTCTGTACACTTCTTTGACAATAAAATAGCTGATTCATTAGAGAGTTTTATAAAAAAAGTTGATAAAGACAATGAATACTTTTTTGATATGATGGAGTAATAACTATTGAAACTTATCCTTGATTGGCAAAATGCCTTTCAAGGTTCCTTTTTTTGTAGGGCTTCCCAGTGAACCCTTTATTATTTTAAGAATAGAAATAACTCTACTACTGAATGTCAATGTCTAACACTTAGGTGGATTGAAACCCAATAGGAGGTAACTTATGCAAAAAGAAGGATTTGTATCATTTTGGGTAGGGAATATTAACTCATCAGAGGAATTAGACAATTTACTTGAAATTTCTTATACAGAGGATGGGGATTTTATTCCATCAATGTTTGCTCGAAGTTTTGGCATCGATAGATATGACGACGCTGTTAGAGAAGCGGATTTTTATGATGAAGCTGATAACTCGCTAAGTCGATTATTAGAAGGGTTCTCTTACGATGATGATATTATTCCTAAATTTTCTTCATTGTGTGGCGCACAGTTGCCAAGTGAGTATAATGTTGTTATTCTCCTATACAACTTTAAATATGAGGGAATTAAAAAGAAAATCACAATTAATAAAAGTGATTTAGAGTTTTTAGGTGCAGTAAATACTTGTAATTTAAGTTAAAAAACCTTGATTGGCTTAAGCTTTTCAAGGTTTTTTTATGTATTATATATAGTTCAAAGTTATAGAGGTTGCCTCGATTCTTTAACTTAAAGGAGATCGACTTTTTAGGTTGTAATTCTATTAGCTAATTAAATTACCGAAATGGGTGATATCTTTGTCTATTAAGAAATCAATGCGCCAATACTTCAGATTGAGACAAGAGCTTGCTGATGAAGGAATGGACTTTTTATTTAAGACTTCAGTTACTGAAGAGCTTAATTCAATAATTTATGAAGGTGAAGTTGACGAAGAAGATTATATTACATGGAAACCTGTAGAAAAAACTACTTCACATGACTTAAAGCAGTTAGAAGAGAACGTAGAAGTGGTATTCCATAAATCAATTATTGAATATTTTAATTCGTATTGGTTCGCTGATTTAGACGGATTCTTAAATGATTTCTATATTAAATTAGATGCGGTTTTGCCAAACTTCGAGTTTGATTCATTCCGGGGGACCTTAGAGGGATATAAGAGCAATATAAGAGCAATCATAACAATAGACTTGAAAATATCCCTTTAGGTATCGAAGGGAATGGTTTGTTAGTGGTAATTGATAATGAGAACGGTAAGGTAAAGTTAGAGGATTTCGAAAGGAATTCATTTGAGGTTATTTCAGAAAGTATTGAAGCATTAATTTCTAAACTAAGAATAAAAAGATAGTCGGAATAATTGACAGTTGATAAAACCGAGGTAAGTTGGTTCTATCAACTTTTTAATTTGAAGAAATATCTCACCCATAAAGGCAGATTCAGACTTAGATGATATTATTGAAATAATAGAAGACCTTGAAAATAAAGGAGAAACTAAATGGATAAAACTCAAATTGCGAAAGACATTAGAGGTGCCATCAAAAGTGGCAAATTGGATACGGTAAGGGATTTACTTGTGAAAGAACCAGAAATGTTAACATGGATGACGCCCTTTGGTACATGGTTACATACAGCAGCAGCTTATGGGCATTTAGAAATAATAGAATATCTTATTAATGCCGGGATAGATACTAATGCACAGGGTGGAACTTTTTCTACAAATGCCCTTGAAAGAGCCGCTACAAAAGGGCATTTAGATATTGCCGAATATCTCATTAAACAGAATGTTGAGATTGATACTAGTGAACCAGATAGAAATCCTCTGTTTGCTGCAATATATGGTGGTCATTTTGAGATTGTTAAATTGTTAGTTGAGAATAATATAGATATAACCATAAAATACTCTGGTGACAACATGAAAGATATGGATACTTATGCATTTGCCATTGAAAGAGGACAAACTGAAATTGCTGAATATTTAAAGCAAAGAATGGATGTAAAAGAATAGAAAAGTGAACTGAAAAGGAGGAAATAGTTAAGGGATGGATAATAAACAAGTTGCAAAAGAAATTCGTTCGGCTATAAAAAAAGGCAATATTGAAAAAGTAATTGAATTAATCGGCTCTAATGCTGAACATTTAAATATGATGACTCCTTTTGGTACATGGCTTCATGTCGCAGCTTCTAGAGGGGAGTTAAATATAGTTAAAAAACTAATAGAACTTGGTTCAAATATTAATGTGCTAGGTGGAGTATACGGTGGTGGAGCATTGAACGAAGCTGCTTCAGCAGGGCATATTGATATAGTAAGATATTTATTATCTTGTAGAGCTGATATGGACGTAAGCGAACCAGAAAGAAACCCATTGTTTGGTGCAATTAGTAATGGGCATGTTGATATTGCAAAACTATTAATTGAAAGTGGTATAGATACGGATGTTAAATATAGTGGTGAATCTAAGAAAGATATGGACGCATTAACTTTTGCAAGGGAACAAGGGCAAGAGGAAATAGTTAAGTTATTTGAAAATCAAAAAGGGTGGTCTACTACTGTAACTGAAACAAACGATAATGATCAAGACCATCATAATGTGATTTTAGAGCATGTGGCTAAATACTTTGGCCCTATCAAAAATACTATAAGTGAAACTGTTCCTGGTAGTAGAGTGTCGGTCAATATTCACATAATTCCTCCATCAATAAATAAAGATTTCGTAACTCTTGTAACTACAGGTATGAGTGATCAACCTATGGACTATTCAGACAAAGAAAGTGCTTTTAAATATGCGGAGTTATTACTAAAATTGCCTTCAAGTTGGATAGTTGAGAATGAAAATATGAAAGATCAAAACCATTATTGGCCTTTTGGGTGGCTGAGGAAAGTGGCTCATATTCCTCATATTTATGATGGATGGCTTGAAGAAGGGGTTATTCTTCCAAATGGAGAACCACCTCAGCCATTTGCATCAAATACAAAGTTATCATGCATAATGGTTTGTCGTTCCCAAGAATCCGAGATGGATAACGTTCATACTAAACAGGGAAACATACACATTTATACACTCGTTCCTATTTATGAAGAAGAAAGAAATCTAGCATTGGAAAAAGGCCATGAGTATCTACTTAAAAGAATGAGTAAGAAAGGGATCTCAGATGTATTGGATATACATCGGGTAAATGTTGGTATATAGTAAAAGTTGTAGACAGTGAAATGGACTTAAGCATGTCACTCATGATGGTTGTACCATCATGGGGTTGTTTAACGATATTTAGTCATGAAAATAAGAACGATAACTAAGCAAGATGATATTTTAAATTTAACAGGGAACAACCCATTTCGAAATTAAACAAGAGCGTTAGGTTACGCATTGGATTTGTTATGAAATACTCATAAAGCTAACAAAAAAGCATTTGATTGTCTTTTAGATGACAAGTGCTTTTTTTTACATTAGAAAATCAAAATGCAGTTAAACTTAATTTTATGAGAATATAAATGGTACATTTATGATATTCATAACTCATGAAATTTTGTACATCATGGAGTTTTAGTTCAATACTGGGGTACGTTTCATAAAATCCAATGAAGTCATCAACTGCCCGATAAATTAGCGAAAAAATTTAGTAGATTATTCCCTTGTTGTATTCTTAAAACTTGTCCGTGCATTACGAAATTCAAGATTAGTGGTGATTTTGGTGAAATATTCAGCTTTACAAGAATATATTAAGCAGTATGGCGAAGATGATGATTTTACAGGTGGAGTAAGTGAAGACAAAGTAAAAGAAACTGAACAAAAATTACAGGTCTCATTACCGGAAAGTTACAAGTGGTTTTTAAGAAACTATGGTTATGGTGGATTTTTTGGTGTGGACATAATTGGATATGGTTTTACGGGTCCAGCAGTAGTAGATGCTACTAAGGGTCATCAAAAGTATTATGATTTAATAGATGGACTTGTGGTTATAGAAGATATTGATGAATTTGCCTATTGCCTCGATACTAATAAAATGAAAAATGGAGAATGTCCAGTAATAATGTGGGATAATCATGAAGGCTATGGTCGAACACTTGCCGATAATTTTTTAGACTATTTTATTGAACGCCTTGAATTGGCAAAAGCAGATTGGGATGAAGATGAAGAAGATTGGTAAAAGCTAAGGTATCATGCTTTGTTATAAAGTAAGAAATATTTTTATATAAAGAAGAAGTGGATAGATCCAGGGACTATCCACTTTTGATTTATTTAGGTTTTATAAAAAGAACGAAACAGCTCATATAGATAAAGACTTTGTGATGGGAGTTTGGGGTTTTGTCACAGATCCGGGAGAAATGATTGAAGGTGTTGCAAATTAGAATTTCAATGGAAAGGAGAATAATAGATGAGTAAAATGGCAATTAAGATAAGCACTAATGGTCCATTTAGTAAATGTGTAGTACCCTTAAGAAAGTACACTGGTTTAGGAATTACAGACATAAAAAATAAAATTGAAAACAAAGAATTTTTTGCCGAAACGGATGCGAATGATATTGATGAAATGGAGAATTTAAAAGGGTTAGTTGATAATTTGTTGAAGTTAGGGGCAGAAGTAAAAATATTTGACAGTGATGAATATGGAGAAGGGATTTTCGATTATCAAGAAATTTCTTACGACGAATTTATAAATAATATTGATCGATTAAAAGAAATTATGGAAGAATTACAGGATTACAATGATGCTTTGTCGGACGAAGTTTAATTTGAAAAGATTAATGCTATGAATGGGTCTTAATAACATTATTGTGAAAAACATATGTTAAGAGCTTGTGTTAGTAATGCAACATAAGCGAGTGAAACTTTAAAGCACTTGATTGCCTTTTAAGCAACAGGTGTTTTTTTATGAGATATTTATTCTTTGGACGATATGAGTGATTCTTTACTGAAATTCATAGCCCATGAAGTTTGTACCAATGTACTTGAATAAAGATGTATCTATCACCAATGAAAATCTCCTATACCTGAAAAGTGGTATAAAAAGGGTGGGAAAATCTCCATCGATGATAATGGCATTTGGACTTATACTAACAAGTCTGGAATATCAGTAAGTTATCCAAATGGTTATCCTGATTTTACACCCTATGTACATCCAAATGTTGAGCCGGTTAAAATCGAGGTACATTCGCCTAAGAATAATCCAAAAGACTTTGAAAATGCAAATATAGCGGCTAAACTTACAAAAGATACTGATCCTCCAATAATTGATATTAGGAAACCACCAGAAGGGTATACATGGCATCATCATCAAGATGGAAAAACGATGATGCTAGTAGATGAAGATATTCATAGAGAGTTTAGACACATTGGTGGTCAATCAAAAGTTAATGGAAAAAATAAGTAAGATTAGAGGAGTGCGAATATGACAAAAATGAGTAGCAAAAATCCAAAGATTTCTTTACAAGATATAAAACAATTTGAACAGGAGTACGATGTTACTCTACCTAAACAATATGTTGATTTTCTACTAGAATACAATGGGGGATATCCTCAAGAATCTAACTTCAGAATATCTGATGATGAAGGAGAAAGTTTAGTTAATAAGTTTTATGGAATTGGGGATATGAAGATAATTTAGCTAAAGTTTTTGAGGTTTTAGAAGGAGAAATACCGGAAGATTTTATTTCAATTGCTAATGACCCAGGAGGGAATGAAATTTTAATAGGTGTTAGTGGAGAATACCAAGGAAAGATCTATTTTTGGATTCATGATATAGAACCAGAGGAAGAAATGGGCAATATGTTTATCCTTGCAGATAGTTTTGCTGAGTTCTTTAATAACCTATATGTATCTGAATAATGATACTTATAGGAAGCTACATTTATCCGTTTTAAGCCAACCTAGAGTTTTTGTAACAATATAAGTTATGTCAAATACGAAAGATAGCTAGGCGAGATGGCATTTTAGGCTTACGAAATATCGTTACAAGGAACAAGCTATAAACTTAAGAAATTAAGAAACGCTCGTTGGTAAAGATAAGATTTGTAATGAATTACTTTATATGGCTAACGATAAAGCATTTGATTGTCTTTGAGGCAACAGATGCTTTTTGTTTTTTATGAGATATTTGGACGACATGAATGATGCATGATTGAAATTCAAAGCTCATGAAGGTTGAACCATTATGGAATAATGATTTTATGCTTTGTATTAAGGTAGAAATGTACTTGAATAAAGATGAATCAATAGCAACGGCATATCCATTATATGAAAAAATTTAAAAGGGGATCAAAGCGTATGAAATATTCATATGAATTTAAAAGAAACCCATTAGGATATCTAAGAATTATCCTACCACAAGAAATTAACCTTTTCTCAGACTTCATTGAATATATTGTATTTGAAACAGAAGTGGATGAGTATATTGATATTGTTCACAAAGTAGTGGAAGGTGAATACGATGAATTTGAAATAGAAGGGAATGCTACCAGTGTATTGATAAAAAAAGATACAACGGTTCTTCACCACTTTTATATCTTCGATAAGCCAAATGAGAATGAAATGGAAACTGAACAATTTAAAGAACTTATGCTAATATGGAGAAACAAAATTCCAGAAAGATACAAAGAACCAGAGAATTAAGTTTTATAGATCTAGATAAAGTACGGGGATATCCAAAATTTAAAGAGGAGTTGATACAACCATGAAAAGTTGGTTCTATCAACTTTTATTTTTTGAAGAAATATATTAAATTAAATTTTTTATGTACGCCCATATCCCCTAAATGCTGAAAGAAAGGAACGAAAAAGCTCAAGAAGGGAATTATATTCTCGCTGGTTATCCAAATTAATACAAAAGGCTGTGATGGTATGTTGTCTTCTAACAAATTAGAAGAATCTGTTTTTCAGTTCTTGGCTGGAACTTTTCATCAGGATATTGAATCTCCAGAAGATGCATTAGAAGAATTATTAACAGAGGAAAGTAAAGAGTTTCTGGAATCTGCTATTGTCTTTTTAACAGATTTTATAGGAAGTGAGTATTCAGATATCGAAAAGAATGAATACATTCAATCTTGTGCAGATGGTGTGTACTTTCCATCTCTTGATTTAGAACCACTTCAGTGGCTCTATCAAGTAATTGAACAAATAAAAGAAGCTGTTAAAAAAAATATCAATAGGTGAGTTTGATTTTATCACTTCTATTAGTTATGTATAATAGTAATTTTAAAATTATTGAAATTAAGGTGAGTTACTGTGGATAAAAAAACTATTAGTTTCCTTGAACAGTTACTTTATAATACAGATAAAGACTATATAATCAGTGAGCTAACGAATACAGACAACCCTTTATTACTTCATTATTTTGCTGCAAATTATAATTGGAATAGTGGGTTTGACATACCAAGAGTTATTTTAGAAAACGAAGCTTGTGATTTAGGAACGGGTTTACTAATATTTCATTATGCAGAAGGCTATCGTATGTTAGAAAATTCTGATGGAGTTTCAAGTTCTTCATTAGAGGAATGGAAAGATTCTTTGAATAAGATTTACAATAAACTTATAAACTTTGAGTTTAAATCTCAGAATATTTCCTTTGACCCTGATTTAACAAAAATTCAAAAGTATAAGTTGAAAAAGAATAACCCAAACATTCCTGATATTCTTATTAATAAATCACCAGGCGAAGTGGTTGACATTCCTAAACTATAATGTAAATGTTTTAAACCTTGATTGGCTTAAGCTTTTCAAGGTTTTTTATGTTATTTAGAGTTCAAAATTACACCTAAAGTTATAGATGAGATCGATTTTTAGGTTGTTATTCTATTAGTGTATAAAATTTTTGAAATGGGTTTAATAATCGAAAAGGGTGATATCTTTGTCTATTTAGAAATTAATGGGCCAATACTTCAGAATGAGACAAGAGCTTGTGGATGAAGGAATGGACTTCTTATTTAAGACTCCAGTGACTGAAGATGTTAATTCAATAATTTATGAAGGTGAAGTTGACGAAGAAGATTATATTACATGGAAACCTGTAGAAAAAACTACTTTACATGACTTAAAGGAGTTAGAAGAGAACTTAGAAGTGGTATCCGTATCTGTGTTCTTTTATTTTTGATGAAAATTTGAAAATTTTACTATTCTATATGTCTTAAAATGATATAATGCTATAGCTACATTTTAAGGAGGGCTATTTTTGAAGTACTTAATACGCACTGTATGGATACTTTTATTGTTTTTGGCTTTTATAGCAATGGATTTGAGTAGGGAAGCACATGCGGCAGAACGGAAATTCGATTTGGGTTTTACACCCCTTGATACAATGATGGATTCGGAACGCTCCACTATTTATATGACAAGAGTGGACAGCAAAGAAATATATGCGGTTAATTATAAAACGGGTGAGATCCAAACGCTCACTTTACCGTATACGGCAGAGCGCTTGGACATCTACCAAAATCATCTATATGTAACGCAACCAAAAATTGCGCATGATAAATATAATTTTGGCCCATATGAAGGTGCAATTGCGGTTGTTAATTTAGATAACTTGACTTTTAATCATTTAATCGATGTGGATGCAGATCCCTATGATATTGCTGTCGATCAAGATGGCTTTATCTATATTACACCCGGTTCTGGCCAGCATAATAATATGAAAGTATATGATTTATCGACAGAGACCGAAGTATATAATAGCCAGGCCGAGGCAATAATGTCCGAGCGTTCTGTTATTTATTACAATGTCGTGGATTCTAAACTTTATACGATTCCAAGTACGGTACGTCCAGTTGGAATTACATCATTTAAAATAGAAAAAGGCAAGATATTGGATATTTATTCTTCACTGTATACAGGTGATTATAAATTAAATAAAACGGCCCAAATTTCTCCTGATGGATTGCGTTTGTACAATAGCGGAGTTGCATTCAATATTGAGGCAACTGCACCTAATTTATTTAAAGAAAAATATGTATTCGATCAGGCATATAGCTATTTTGCATTTAGTAAAAAAGATCAATTAACATTCGCAGCAGGAGCTACAGGTGGTATCGATGTGTACAAGTATGATACGAATAAATATTTATACACACTTCAAAATGGTGTTGTTGCAAATCAGCTTTTCTATCAGAATGGGCTGATGATGATTCGAGATCATACTTTAACGGTAAATTCAAATATTCAAGCTGAAACTTTACGTATTTTCACGCAACAATATCGTAATGGCTATGATCGTAAAAATAAGCCTGTTATGAATGATTTAAAAACTAGTATGACAAAATTCCCGACAGACACCGCATTCGAGGTGTTGTTTAATCAACATATTAATGTAAAAGATACTAGTGAAATCAAGCTAACAGGGCCAGAGGGTCCAGTTCCAATAAAAATTACATCGGATAATGGATTATTATCGATTGCGCCTACACAGAGGCTACAAGATGCTTCCAATTACACGTTAACGATATCGAACAGCGCTCTAACAGGCTACAAAGGAGAACAACTGGCGAAAAGTCTCAAATTTCAACTCAAAACAATTATTCCTGAAATAGAAAAACTGACTCTTCAAATAGATGATAAAAAAGTTCCGGGGAAATATTTCTTTACTGCACAAGCAACGGGTGGTTATAAACCTCAATACCTTTATTATGTAGTCGAAGGGGATGCTGGTACGGGACCCGTTCTTCAAAAATTCAGCAATACTTCGAGCTACACATGGCAACCGAGTCATAATGGTCTATATACAATGATTGTGAGAGCAAAAAGTACTGGTGCTGATGTGGGCTCTGAAAAAGTGTCGAGATATAATGTATTAGTGGATGATCATGAAATACCAACTGCAACGTTTAAGGTGAACAAGAAAACGTGGACAAATCAGGATGTCAAAATTGATATTACAGCTAAGGATAATGGTGGCATTGATTATATCGCTTATCCAGAATACGGCATCAAATACGACTCACAAATGACGTTTACAGCAATAGAAAATGGCACGTATACATTTCAAGTATTTGATTATGTAGGAAACGTATTTGAGCGCTCAGTGAAGGTATCGAATATTGATAAGGTTAAACCGAAAATAACATTAAAAGTGAGTACAACAGCACCTACGAAAAATAGTGTTATACTGACGGCACAAGCAACTGACAAAAATGGTATTAAGCGTATCAAACTACCGAATGGTAAGTATGTTCAAACGGCCAAAACTACTTATAAAGTAAATGAAAATGGAAAATACACATTTATTGTAGAAGATGTAGCAGGCAACCAAATGACAAAATCGATTACCGTCAAATCAATTGATCGAAAAGCGCCAGCTGTACCAAAAATTAATAAAATAACGACGAAGACAAAACAGATTACAGGCAAAGCTGAGAAAGCTGCAACCGTATATATTTATAATGGCAGCAAATATGTAAAGAAAGGCACTGTGGATTCAAAAGGTAATGTTAGCATCACTATACCAAAACAAAAAAAAGATAGGATATTAAGTTTCTATGCTGTAGATAAGGCCAAGAATAAAAGTAAAATTGCGAAAGTACAAGTGAAATGATGTTTTTCATTGTTCTTTATCTATTTATTAGTGACCCGTAAAGATAATGTGCAAAATAAGGTGTTAGAGGATATTCCATTAGGTTGGATTAACGGTGGATGATAGAAAAATCGAGTAAATGGAATATTAATGAGTAAGTTCGGCACCTGAAAGGAAGTAACGATTATATGAAGTACTTCAAAATGCAAATGAAACAGCTAATGAAAGATAATATGGAATTACAAACGCAATTAAAAGTGTTGATGAAAGAACACAATCTAGAGAAAAATTTTGCACTTAAGGCTTTATATCATTCAGAAGTTGCTGATGGCGGAAAGTACCAGTCAGCATATCAAGCTCTTGACTTGCCCAGAGATTAGATCGCTTTTCCTATGAGTTAACAGAGATATTAAATTCACAAGTAGTAAAAATGGTAGTTCCATATATGATAACGAAAAGAAGGGATGCACGGAAATCGTGCATCTCTTCTTTTCGTTATATATGGATAGGATACACTTAGTTGGACTGATATTTTAAGGTCAAGTAGACTACAGTTAATAATCGAGGAGCATCAACTATTACCAAAAGAGAGCGAAGAACATTTACTCAAGAATTTAAGCAACAAATGGTACAGTTATATATATTCAGGAGTACAGTCTGACACTATCGTCTTTAGATAAGTGGATATCTCAATATAAAACCTCTGGTTCTTTCAAAGAACCTGATAATCGAACATCAGAAGAATCAGAACTAATAGAACTCCGTAAGCAACTAAAACAACTGCAAATGGGGAAAGACATTTTAAAGCAAGCTGTGCTAATAGAGGAAGAAAGTATATGTGATCAAAAACAATCAACATAAATACTCGATATCAGTAATGTGTAAAGTCCTGAAACTTCCCAGAAGCACCTATTACTATGAAGCAAAAGAAAGAGCATCTGAGAAGATGTCCTTGGGTTTGATATGATTAATTTACAAGCGAAAAGAGGGAAGTGGAATCAACGATTTCTAGACCTGAAAAATTCTTAGGAAGTTTAATAGGGAAAAAGCTTCTAAAGGTATTTGGATTACTACTACTAGATTTTCTATAGAATCAAGAAATTATGTAGAATCTATTGACTTCTAATGAAGATGTTTATGTAGTAAAGAAAATGGATTTAGTTTTCTTTGAGGAGTAAAAGCCTCACTTTGATACATCACAGTGAACCGTATCACAAGTGATGGTAAACAAAAGAACTAAAAAAGTGAACATTAATTTTTTACCTTGTAACTGAAGTAAAGAGTGATAAATAATGTTTGGAATGATTGTTAAAGCAGCTGAGGTTGTTAGCTGTTTTTGTATGGGAAATTCTATGCTATCATTATCTAACATTAAAGTTGGACAAATTAAACAATGTATTGAAATCTGAAACTTTCTCATATTTATATACAGTCAGGAGCAAATCATGAGCATCGAGAAAAAGCTAATTGTCAATTCAGACAAGGGTAATTTATTAAATGAATTAATTTCTTCTATAAATGAGTGTGAAAAGTTTTATTTCAGCGTCGCTTTTATTAATTATAGTGGTCTTCAGCTGTTGTTGGATACTTTCAAGAACGCGGAAAAAAGGGGAGTAAAGGGGAAGATTATTACTTCTACTTATCTGAATTTTACTGAAGCGAAGGCTTTAAAGAAAATAAATGAGTTTAGTAATATTCATTTGAAAATTTTTGAAACAGATAAGGCGATTGGTTTTCATACGAAAGCGTATATTTTTGAATTTAAGGATAGTTATAAGGTGATTATTGGATCTTCTAATATTACTCAAAGCGCCCTTAAGAGTAATATTGAGTGGAATGTTGAGATTATTGCTAAAGAGGATGCTCAATTTCTTAAAGATGTATTAAAGGAATATGATGGATTATGGAATAGTAGTGTCATAGCGGATGACAATTTTATTAGTAAGTATGAAGAGTTTTTGAGTAAATTAAAGAGCTATACGAATACTCACCAATTTATTTATGAAAGCTCTGAATATATCATTCCTAATAACATGCAAAAACGTGCGGTTGAAAACCTTGAAAGAATTAGATCGTTTGGGGAAAAGAAGGCCTTAGTTATAGCTGCTACAGGTACAGGTAAAACGTATATGTCTGCTTTTGATGTAAAGGGATTCAAGCCTAAAAGATTACTGTTCATTGTACATAGAGAAGAAATATTAAAAAAAGCAAAAGAAACCTTTGAGAAGCTCCTTCCTAATGAAAATCTGACATTTGGATTACTGACTGGGAATCAAAAGCAAAAAAATGCTGATTATATTTTTTCTACCATACAAACTTTGTCTAAATGCTACGAGGAATTTAAACGAGACGAATTTGATTATATTATTTTTGACGAGGCTCACCATGCGACAAGCCCTAGTTATCAAGCAGTGCTAGAATATTTCGACCCACAATTCACATTAGGGATGACAGCTACTCCAGAGAGAAGCGATCAACAAAATGTCTTTGACCTATTTGATAATAATGTTGCTTTGGAAGTTCGTTTACATGAGGCTTTAGAGGATGAACTCGTTATTCCCTTTCATTATTTTGGTATTACCGACATTGAGGGAATTGATTTAAGTGATGTAGATATTGACGATGTAGCAGAGATAACGAAGAGATTAAAGGTTAACGAGAGAGTCGACTTTATTATTAAAAATATGAATTTCTATGGCCATGACGGTGAAAAAAGAAAAGGTCTAGGTTTTTGCGTAACCGTTGAACATGCACAATATATGGCACAAGAATTTAATAGTAGGGGTATTCAAAGTATCTGTTTATCTGGAAATGATTCAGTCGAGCTGAGATCATATTATATAAATAAGCTAGAAGATGACCATGATGACTTAGAATTTATTTTCACGGTTGATATTTTTAATGAGGGTGTTGATATTCCTTCTGTAAATACCGTATTAATGTTAAGACCTACTAATTCTCCGATAGTGTTTATTCAACAATTAGGACGAGGACTTCGTAAACATAAAGACAAGACTTTCCTAACGGTACTTGATTTCATCGGGAATCATAGTAAAACGTTCTTAATTGCCATCGCTTTGAATGGTAGTAGATATTATGATAAAGAGAGCTTGAAGGTTGCTATAGCGACTGGATTTGCAAATATTCCAGGTTGTACGCATATTCAAATGGATAAAATCTCGGAAGAACGGATTTTAGCGCAGATTGATAAGGAAAACTTTAATTCTTTGAAGTATTTGAAGGAAGAGTACTTTGAATTTAAGAAAATGAATCAAGGTAAAATTCCTTTATTGTTAATGGATTATATGAAGTTTGATGGAGCTCCAGATCCGATTAAGTTTATTAATCGGGATAAAACTTATTTGCAATTTGTAGCTAAGGTAGAAAAAGAAGATTCATTGAAAAGGCTATTACTAGACGAAGCTTTTGAGGGAGTATTAAGGGAATTATCGAGTAAGTTACCTCTAAAGCGAGTGTATGAATTTGCTATTGCTAAATATCTATTGGATCATGATGAGATTTCTTTAGAAACCGCAAAACATGAGATTTTGAAGTTGGTTAAAGAGGTAGATGAAGATAGTGTATTGCATGCCTTTCAGTGTCTAAATCAGGATTTTTATGATCCTGGTCAGAAAAAGAGGAACTTGAAGTTATTTACACTTGAAGATGGTCATTTATTTAAGACATCTTCTTATCAAAAGGTTCTACAGAATGAAGAATATAGAATATATGTAGAAGATCTTATTATTTATGGAATCTTTAGATATGAAAAGGAATTTAAAGAAGATTACTATGGTGTGCCACATTTGAAGCTGTATGAGCAATATCAAATGGGGGATGCTGCATTACTATCAAATTATCGCAAAAGCCATAGTGCTTTTAGGGGTTCTGGTCTACTTTCGAATGGAAATGACTATTTCTTATTTATTGATTTACACAAGGAAGAAGATATAAAAGAGAGCATTAATTACCACGATGAATTTATAAACGAGCGCATTTTTCAATGGCAGACTCCAAATAGTACAGCCCCAAGTTCTGAGAGAGGAAAGAATATTGTATTCAACCAGGATAGAGGGATACATTTACATTTATTTATTAGAAAGTATAAAGAAATAGATGGAAAGACAGAACCTTATATTTATATCGGGAAGGGTAACACGGTGGAATATGAAGGGGAAAAGCCAATTACCGTTACAATGGAATTAGAGAATGAAGTCCCAGCTAGTTTATATACTGAGTTCACTAAAAGAGTATAGTCTTCTCATTTGAGAAGACTATTTTTTTCATTGATTAATTGCTCCACAGCTGGAATGTCAGCAGGAGCCCATTTTAGTGAGCTTAGATTCTCACGCCTTAACCATATCAGTTTAGAATGTTCATTGGCTGTGGGTGTACCTTCAATGATTCTACATTTTATAGACAATAAATTAATAATAAAGGTTTCATATTCATGCGTAGTATCATTAAAGATTGAAGTCTCTGTTTCAACCTTGCATTGTAACTCTTCATCAATCTCTCTTTTTAAAGCAGTAAAAATATCTTCACCCATTTCTACTTTTCCACCAGGGAATTCCCACATATTTGGGATGCTCATTTCTGGAGAGCGTAACGCACATAGTATTTCATCTTTTTCATTTTCAATAATGGCTGCAACTACTTTAACTTGCTTTTTCATGTTATCCTCCTATAGGTTTGCTATGATTAAATAATATCATGATTAAGTGATGTTTGTGATAAATACAAAATTTGGGTAAGTGATATAATTGTAAGATAAAATTTGAAGGGGGCCCATTTATGCCAGTCCACAATAAATTAGTTCGTGATCGTATTCCAGAAGTTATTGAAGCTACAGGAAAGAAATTTGCAACAAGAGTTCTAGATGAGAAGGAATACATAGAAGAATTGAAAAAGAAGAGCTTTGAAGAGTTACAGGAATATGTAGAGACTGAAAGTAAAGAAGATGCGATTGAAGAGTTGGCAGATGTGTTAGAAATCCTTCATGCCCTGGCTGAGTATCATGGGGCTTCTATCGAGGAAGTGGAGAAGGTAAGGAAGATCAAAGCAGATAAACGCGGGGGATTTAAGGAGAAGATCTATCTGATTGAGGTTGAAGATGAGTAAGGTCCAATTAATTACCAGTCAATTAGGGACACATCTATTGAAGCAGATTGATTCTACTTCTGCTATTTGTATTTTGACCTCTTTTGTGATGAAATCTGGTGTTCAATATTTGAGAGAAGCATTAAAAGCAGCTGCTGAACGTGGAGCGGAAATTAAAGTGTGTACTGGCGATTATTTGTTTGTGACCCAGCCAGAAGCATTAAGGATATTGTTAGAGATTGATTCAAGGATTGAGGTCAGATTATGGAAGAGTAATGGGGTGTCCTTTCATCCTAAAGCTTATCTATTCCAAAAAGAAAACCAAGATTGCCTGTTTGTTGGCTCGTCCAATCTTTCACGTTCGGCTTTAAGTAATGGAGTGGAATGGAGTATTTCTGTTAGTAATGATGAAGAAGTATTTTCTCAAGGTCTGCATCTATTTTTAGAAACGTTTTATAGTGACCATACGATTTCTTTAAATCAAGAAACGTTGAAGAATTATGAAAAAAGCTATGAGAAGTTTCATATAACTAATCCAAATCTTCCTCAAAAGTGGACAGAAACAGAGGAAATGGATTTAATGCTTCCAAGTGAAGTTGATGAGTCTATTCCAACAGCGGAGATTATTCATGAATCATCTGCACCGTATGGGGAAATTTATCCTCGCTTTGCACAAATTGAGGCATTAGAGGAATTAAATAAAACAATGGAAGAAGATTATGATAAGGCGTTAGTCGTAATGGCCACTGGATTAGGAAAGACATATTTGGCCGGGTTCTTTGCGCGCAATTTTAAACGGGTGCTGTTTATTGCTCATCTTGAAGAAATTCTAAATCAGGCTAAGAAGTCATTCCAAATGGTTATGCCGGAAGCAAGCTTTTCTATTTATAATGGCAAGGTGAAGGAAAGGCATGGACATACTAGTTTTGCTTCGATTTACACGTTAAGCATGCAGCGGCATTTGCAAGCTTTTGATCCTGAAGAATTTGATTTGATTATCGTCGATGAGTTTCATCATGCAGCGGCTGAATCTTATCAACGGGTATTAGATTACTTCAATCCGAAATTTTTGCTTGGAATCACGGCAACACCGGATCGGAATGATAACAAGGATGTATATGCTATCTGTGGTGGAAATGTAGCATTCCGGATCGATTTCCTTGAGGCAATTCAACGGAACTGGTTAGCGCCTTTTAAATATTTTGGTGTGTATGATGATACAGATTATAGTCAGATTACTTGGCTCGGAAATCGATATGATGAAAAGGAGTTACTGCAGCTTCAATTACGAGATGAGATGGCTCAAAAGGTATTGAATGCCTGGAAGCACAAAAGGAAGACTCGTACAATAGGTTTCTGTTCATCCATTAAGCAAGCAGATTTTCTTTCTGCCTTTTTTAATCAAAAGGGATTTAGAGCTATTAGTCTCCATTCAAAGCAAAAAGACATGAATAGAGATGATGCAATAAGTCAGCTTGCAGATGGAGCCCTCGATATTATCTTTACGGTCAATCTATTCAATGAGGGAGTCGATATCCCGGCTGTTGATACGCTTTTATTTGTTAGACCAACAGAATCTTTAACGGTCTTTACCCAGCAGATTGGCAGAGGGCTGAGACTACATGACTCCAAGGATCATTGCGTTATTATAGATTTGATTGGTAATTATCGTAATGCAGATGTTAAATTAAGTTTGTTTGATACAAGTTTGACCAATAAAAAAACGAAAACCATTGAGCCGGTTGTTCCTGAGTTATGTGATATAGAATTAGATATTCAGGTAATTAATCTCTTAAAGGAAATGGCGAAAAAGAAGCAGCCTAGACGAGATAAATTAGTAAATGAATATCTCATATTAAAGCAGGAATTAGGTAGAAGGCCTTCTTATTTAGAATTACATCTAAAAGGTGGCTCTGAGTCCCCGCAGTATCGTCAGGAATTCTCTTCATATTATGGTTTCTTGGACTATGCTAAAGAGCTTTCAGAAACCGAATCCGAAATCTTTCATCGCTATGAACAATGGCTGTTGGAAGTAGAGAAAACGAGTATGGCGAAGTGTTATAAAATGGTTGTTCTGCTAGCAATGCTAGAACGAGGAGATGATAGTTGGTTTAAGCCAATCACCTCTGAGGAAGCAGCACCAGTCTTTCATAGCTATTTAACAGAAACAGAGTATCGAAAACAAATCGACTTTGCTGATAAATCATCTAAAAAGCTATGGAATTACGATGAAGCAGGAGTTAGCAAGTTAATTGCTACTATGCCTATGTCTAAGTGGAGCGGCAGCTCTAATGGGTTAATTACTTACGAAGATGATATTTTTAAGCTGAATTTTGATATTAAACCAGATGATCAGAGGATTTTGTTTAATATGACTAAGGATATTTGTGAATATCGACTTCATTATCACTTTGAGCGGAAGGCTAAGTAAAAAAACATCTTAAAAAAAGAGACATACCCCTAAACGCTAAAAAAGCTCTCGATGAAGCAAAAGTTATGGAGTAAAAAATTTTATTAGGGATTGATATTATGTTTTATTTACTTATTATTATAATGATAGGAATTTGCTTCCTACAATATAAAATTGTTAAAAAGTCTACTATCTTTGTAGGTTTGCTTTTACCTATCCTATTTAGTATTGCTTACATCTTTCTTAATTTTGATAATTTTCATATATACATGTTAGTTTTTTGTATGATACTTTGGTTAATATTTTTTTGGAAATTGCTCAATTTTAAAAAAAGGTAAGAATAAAATAGCGTCGTGCCTAACCTATATGTTAATAAAAAGAGACATCCCCCAAGGAATGTCTCTTTCCCCTATAAACTTATAGCACTCATCATCCCCTCATGAGTAGCTTCCTCTATCGTCCGTGGCCCAAGGCAATCCCCAATCTGCTTCACAATAGGTGCATGGCTTTTCATTTCTTCGAATAGCTCTGTGTTGGGTATGCGGCCAAGGGAGAGGACGATGGAGTCCCAATTGGTTAGTTCTTGTTTTTGTTGGGTGAATAGGTTCCGGATAATGACGTGATTTTCTTTGATTGCCCCGATGTCGTAGTGGGGAAGGAGTGTGACGTTTAGGTTGTAAAGTTTTTTTAGGTATTCATTTCTGAGATATTGGTGGACGGTTTCACCGATGTGCAGCCGTGATGATATGAGTGTGACTTCATGGCCTTTTTCGGCTAGATAGATGGCTGCTTCCATGCCGGGCCAGTCGCCGCCAAAGTCGAATACTAATACGTTGTCACCAACTTTTTTAGTTGAGCTGAAGAGGTCATCACTCATGATGATCCGCGGGTCATCCATTCCCTCGATGGCTGGTGTAAAGGGCCGTGAGCCGGTTGCACAGATGATGGCGTCCGGTCTTGATTCGGATATTTCTTGGGCGGTTGCTGTCTTTCCTAATTGGACATTTATATTGCTTCTCATTAATTTCCGGGAGTAGTTATCGAGCATCGATTCTGCCAGTTCATGCCGCATGGGCGCTTTGCGCATGGTGCGGAGCAGGCCACCGATTGATTTGCTTTGATCGATCAGTGTAACGGAATGACCTAGGTAGTCAGCAGTTATGGCTGCCTGTAATCCGCCAGGTCCGGCGCCGATGACCAGGACATTTTGTTTGTTTCTTGTTTTCTTTAATTCTGGTAATATCCATGCTTCTTTACCTGTTGTCGGATTTTGGACACAGCCAATCGGCAGTCCTTTATGATAGTGACCGATACAGGCTTGTAAACAGCCTATGCATGCATCGATTGCTTGCAGGTCGCCATTTTTTGCTTTGTTGGGCATGTCTGGGTCGACGATTAAGGCCCTGGTCATTCCCACGACATCGGCTTTTCCGGTTGATACGATTTGTTCCGCTTCAACGGGGTCGACGATTCGATTGCCGACAAAGACCGGTACGGCTCCTGCCATCCTGATTTTGAATCCATGTGGTGATAGGTATGCGTGCTTTATCGGTGATGGCGGCACGATATGTGTTGAGCCCTCGAAGGTGCTTGAATCTCCGGCCGTGACATTGATGAAATCCAATCGGACTTTTTCCGCGAGATATTCGACGATTTGTACGGAATCCTTCATAGTGGTCCCGTCCATCGTCAGTTCATCCGAGCTCATGCGAATGCCGACGGTAAAGTCTTCTCCGACTCTTTCCCATACTTTCTCCAAAATTTCCACGATGAAACGCATCCGATTTTCAAAAGACCCGCCATAGAGATCAGTGCGCTTATTTGTATGCACTGACCAAAACTGGGCAGGAAGGTATCCGTGTGAACAGCAAATTTCGACTCCATCAAGTCCGCCATCCTTTGCCAGTTGTGCTGAATGGGCGAACCCTTCTATCACTCCTTCAATATCCTCTAAGCTCATGGGCTTTGGCATGACGCCGAAGCGCAGGCTGGGAACGGCGGATGGTGCCCATGCTGCATTTCGGTAGTCGCTCGATACGACTTCCCTTCCGCCATGAAATAGCTGGGAGAAAACCTTCGTTCCATATTTATGGAGCATGTCGGAAATCTCTTTGTAGGCAGGAACAATTTTTTGGTCATATCCTGCGATTGTTTTGGACGTAAGCATGCCGGATGGATGTACGGATGCTGCTTCAAGGATGATCAATCCGACGCCCCCTTTAGCACGGGCTTCATGATAGGCAACCATATCCGAGGTGGGGATTCCGTCCGTGACATGATTTGTTTGATGTGCTGTACTTAAGATCCGGTTTTTTAATTCAGTAGAACCGATCGTTAAATGAGTAAACAGATTCTTGAATTGAGCAATGATCATGACCACTCCCTAATTTTAGATAGAATGAGAGTATAGAGGACATTGATCGCCCTCTATATATCCCTATATAGGTTCAATATGCAATAACCATGCCGTTCCGGGAATCTGGATGAAAATAGTTTTTTTACTTTTATAAAGAGGGGTATGGCTCATGGATATAGTATTTTATATATAGATAACTGAACCTTTTTTGAAAAGTGGTGATTCATTATAGGTTCAGGTTCGAATCGGTTGATATATGGACATTCGTTGCTTATGAGAGGATCACTTATTTCTTTGCGCATAAAAAAGTGTAACAAAATCGGTTCGAAATCAAAATAAGGGGTGATTGTGTGGATACGGAATTAAATAAAGAATCACTAATTGTATTTTCCGATATTTCTATTTTGGATGTAAAAGCATTATTGAAAATACATTCCTCGTCTTTTATTGTCATGAAAAATCACTTGGAAATCCTCGGTATATTAGATGAAGGTTTCTTTTTGAAGAGATTGGATAGTGAGGGGCATAATCAGGAAATCACGGCTTACCTTAATACATCGTTTGTCGTCGTTGATGATTTAGATAAGCTAAGTGAAGAGGATATGAGCACCTATGATTTTGTGATTCAACATAGTGATAACCAATATAGAAGCTATCCGATCTATGAAGTCAGGGAAATACTGCTAAAAAAGAAGATTAAGAGCTTAATAAGTCTAAATGAATCACTGCATGAAGAGCTGGAGGTGACAAGAAGGAAGGTAAAAGAGCTGACGCAAATCCTGGATTCCAGTTATGATGAAATTTTCGTGACGGATGCCAACGGGAACACGTTATTCGTGAGTGAAGCGTGTAAGAAGCTTACAGGGCTGCCGCCGGAAGCCTTTATTAATAAGAACATCAATGAGTTAGTTGAAAAGGGGCTGATCGTCAATTCGGTTACATTAGAAACGATGAAAACGAAAGCGATCCATTCAGCGGAGCAAACCTATCCGCATGGGCTGACTGTATTCAGCACAGCGAAGCCGATTTTTGATGAGGAGGGGAACTTATATAGAATCGTTTCGAATTCCAGGGATATTACGGAATTGGTTGAGATGAAGAGTAAATTGAACAGAGTGAATCTTCAGAACCAGCGAGCTCAGCATGAGAGTTCGAGAACCGTTTCGTTCAATAACTGCATTACAAATTCGGATAAGATGATAAAGGTTTTGGAATTAGCTGAAAAAGTAGCACCGATGGATTCATCGATCTTCATTCATGGAGAAACCGGAGTCGGGAAAGGCGTATTATCAAGGGTCATTCATGATCTTAGCAGTAGAAAGGATAAGAAATTCATTCAAGTTAATTGCGGCGCGATTCCATCCGCATTAATTGAGTCCGAGCTGTTTGGTTACGAAAGCGGTGCATTCACGGGAGCTAATAAGCACGGGAAACAAGGGCTTGTTGAGAGTGCTGACGGCGGAACGCTGTTTCTTGATGAAATCGGGGAAATGCCGCTCGATATTCAAGTGAAAATCCTGCATCTGGTCCAGGACAGAACATTCATGAAGGTGGGAGGAACGAAGGAGAAAAAGGTGAATATTCGCATTATCTCCGCTACGAATAAAGACTTGAAGCAAATGATCAAAAATAATCAGTTTCGTGAAGATCTATATTATCGGTTGCATGTCGTTCCAATGGAAATACCGCAGCTGCGTGAGCGAAAGGAAGATATCCTATTATTAACCGATTATTTTATGAAGAAATTCAATGAAAAATACGGTCAATCTATCAGTATCGATGATCATTCCAAGGTAATTCTGCAGCTGCAGGATTACCCGGGTAATGTTCGGGAATTGGAAAATGTAATTGAACAAATTGTCGTGACGGCTAGAAAACCTATCGTAACGATAGAGGATTTACCTTCCGATTTAACCTACAAAGATACGGCGCTAGTTAATTTAACAGGCATCATTCCCTTGAAAAAAGCGTTAGAGGAAACGGAAAAGCAATTATTGTCCCAGGCCCTTTCTACATATAAATCAACCAGAAAAATGGCCAAAGCGCTGGAGGTTAGCCAAACGACGATCATGCGCAAACTAGGCAAATACCAATTTATTTATGATGAAGATAAAATATAAATAAACCCCTATTAAAATCTGAATATTCAAAAACTTGGTATGGATATTGCATATTTAACTATTGATTATTTCTATTTTAATAAGGGGGTCAAGAAATGGGTGAGTTAATTTTCTCTTTAAGTTATGGGGGTTCCTTAATTGTCATGGGGTGGATCACGAAGGTTTTCCTAGTAAAAATGAAAAGAAATCAAGAAGAAATAAAAGCAAAAGATCCGATTGAAAAGGTGGGGATGTAAGTGGCCTTTCTGCTTGGTATTATCGTATCCTTTTGTGTTTATGTCTCGATCGGCATCTTTTTATTCAGGAAAGTGAAAAGCTCAGAGGAGTATTATGTTTCTGGACGAAGCGGAAACACATTGATGATAACCGGTACGCTTGTAGCATCTTTCCTAAGCACCGTATCTTTCATGGGAGAAGCGGGATTTTCTTATGAAGGGTATCCGATCCTGCTGCTGATCCTCGTTATTTTTAATGCAAGCGGCTATATATTCGGAGTCTTCCTGTTTGGCAGGTATTTAAGAAGAAGCAAATCATTGACGGTTCCTGAATTTTTTGGTAACCGCTTTCATTCTAAGAAGGTAAGACTGGCAGCTGCCATCACGACAATTCTCGGAATCTCTGCATACTTGGTTGCCGTTACTCAAGGGGCAGCCGTTTTATTGGCCGAGGTCTCTGGTGTTTCCTATCCAATGGCCTTAGTGATCATGTGGGTAGTGTATTCATCCTTTACCATTCTCTCAGGAGCGAAGGGGGTCATGGTGAATGATACGGTGATGTTCTTTTTATTCTCAATCGCAACCTATCTTAGTTTTCCTTATATTATCAAATCTGCAGGCGGGTTTCCTGATGCCGTTACGAAAGCGGCAAACCTGGCCGAACGGCCTGATTTATTAAGCTGGCATGGCATTACCAGACCGGCCGCAACGATGGGAACTCCTTGGGAAGCATTGGCATGGGCAGTCATCATGGGCTTGGTCTGGGGCATTGTCATTGCAGTGAGTCCATGGCAAAGCAGCCGATATTTAATGGCAAAAAATGAACATGTAGCCATCCGGGCCGGCGTTTGGGCCACCATATCCATTTTGACCGTCTATTTGTTTCTCCATATCAGCATATCGACAATCACCACCATTAAAGCGGATATCGCACCGACGGAAAAGGTATTCATTTGGGCAGCGATGAATATTGTCCCGACATGGCTTGGAGTCATCATCGTTAGCGGCATCATGGCTGCGGCATTATCATCCTGTTCGAGCTTCCTTCAGATAATAGGAAGCAGCATTACACGGGACATCATGGAACAATCAAGGAAAAAGGAATACACAGATCACCATCTATTACGGGCCAGCCGCATTTCCATGGTCGTAATCAGCTTGATCATCTTACTGATTGGATTATTCCAGCCGCCTGCTGTCATGTGGATCGGCTACTTTGCAGCAACATTATTTGCCGCATCATGGGGACCGATTGCCATATCAAGCGTATTTTCAAAGAAGGTAACAAAAGAAGGAGCCTTTTGGAGCATCGTATTCGGCTTCTTTGGCGTGATACTCGGGGAAAGCCTCAGCATGTTCGGAATTAGTCTTCCTGTATACTTTAATCCTGTAATCATCGGTTTAATCCTAAGTATAGGCGCACTTATCATTGGCTCCAAGTATGGAACGATCACCTTCGAAGAAAGGGAGTTTCAAGCAAATATCCTTCAAACCCCAATTGAAATAGACGAGCAAAAAGAAATGAACATCACCCGAAGATACCCAGCCTATTTAATGATCAGCGGCGTCATGATCATCATGGTTACACTGGTGTTTTATTATTGGCCGATAAATATGAATTGATTGATAAAACGATACTATTGTACTGGCAGGGGAAATCCCTGCCTTTTTTTGAATGAAAAAAAGTGTCCAGGTTTCCCTAAACACATTAAGGATGAATCGTAACCAATGTCCCGATTGGAACAATTCTTGATAATTCCTCCACGTCCCGATTATGCATTCGAATACAGCCTTTTGAGACAGCTTTACCAATTGAGCTGGGATCATTCGTTCCATGAATACCGTAGTGTTCTTTTGATAAACTCATCCACATTGTACCGAATGGGCCTCCGGGGTTGGGGGCTTTATTAATGATGATGAATTGTCCTACCGGTGTACCGAACAGCATTCTTCCAACAGCGATTGGATATTGTTTTTGCAGTACGCCATTTTTTAGCAGCCTTAGCTTACGGTTGTTAACGGACACATCGATCTGAAATGGAATGGTATCAGGAGGGGGAAAACCAGGGATCAAAATGGGTTGACCAGGATAAATGACATTTGGATTTATTGTCGGGTTAGCATTGATGATTGCCGATAGCGGTTTCCGATAGTCCCTGGATATCTGTGTCAGTGTTTCACCTGGTTTAACTGTATGAATCAGTCTAAACACCTCCATAGGTTATAGTTGTCATGTTACATTCTATGTGAATTTTTAAAAGTGTTTCGTAACTCGTTGTTAGCTGTTATCTATTTTTAATGAAACTTATATGTTAAGTAACTAAGCCGAAAAGAAACCGAAATGAACTTTTGATAAAATAAGTTTTTATGGAGAAGATTTTTTTGTAGTTAAAGAGGGGGAATAAGGGTGGAGGAACATGTGAAAAAGGCTTTAGTAGAATGGAATGAAGAAATCAGTGATGTGTTAAATGGGATAGAAAAAGAGTATGAAGAAGTTAAGCGTGATCTTCAGGTTTATTCCTATAAATTCAATATTACCAAGCAAGTTGTACAATCCACTATAAATGATGAAATTATTCGAAACATCCGCGAGCTCTATCATAAACCTTTTGAACAAAAATTGAACGAATTGAAAGAGTCTATAAAAGAGCTGGAAGAAAAGAGAAAGGTTTTCCAAATGTTTGTCGATAAAATTGAAAAGGTTAGTGAAAGAGAAGAAGGAAAATCGCAAATATCAGTCATATAAGGCAGCGATGCACCATAATCGGAAAGACTCTACTATTCTTTTTATACTTCTACTACGGCAGGAAATATAACTGCTTTTTTTTGCTGGAATTTGCAAAAAGCGGCCCCTTGTTTACCCCAACATCAACCCGGGTACACTATCCCATAAAAGGAAATGGGGGAATTCTATGTGGAATGCGGTCTTTTGGGGAGGGGTTTCGGGTTCTGCGGTCCTGCTTGGCGCACTAGCCGCCATCTTCATTCCGATAAAGAAAAACATCATTGGCTATATTATGGCTTTTGGTACGGGTGTATTGATTGGTGCAGCGGCATATGAGCTGCTTGCTGATTCGGTGAGTGATGGAGGAATCTGGGCGACGGCGATCGGATTCATCGCAGGGGCCGCCGTGTTTACTGCCTTGGATTTTCTTATTTCCAAAAAAGGTGCGGATAAAAGGAAACGGTCCAATAATAGCTCTTCGAAGGAAGCGGGCTTAGCCATTTTTATCGGGACTGTAATGGATGCCATACCGGAGTCGATCATGATTGGCGCAAGCTTAATAAGTGGTGGCTCGGTAAGCTGGTTATTGGTCATTGCCATCTTCATCAGTAATATTCCGGAGGGGCTCTCAAGTACAACAGGTCTGCTCAAAAGTGATTATTCCAAGAAGAAAATCATGCTGCTGTGGTTTTCCGTCCTGCTTATTTCGGCACTATCCTCTATGTCGGGCTATCTATTCCTCGATCATGCCCCGGACTATGTCCTGGCAGCGATGGCAGCCTTTGCAGGCGGCGGGATCATCGCCATGATCGCCTCAACGATGATGCCTGAAGCATTTGAAGACGGAGGGCCGATCACGGGGATATTCACCGCTGGCGGCCTGCTTATCTCTTTGGTTCTGGATTCGATGTGATAACGAAAAAGTGAGATTGTCCCCTTGGAAAGAAAGGGGGCATTTTTTTGTGGGGAAGTTAATTACGGCGCATTTTATAAATCTATCATAGAAGGAAATGCGCAGGCGAAATAAAGAAGAATTGCTGGTGTTAAAATATCATTTTAATTCATACACTCTTCATATAGATTTTTAGACATTGAGGAGATGTTAGAAATGAACTTCGAGATGCAAATTGCGAATATGTTGGCTGAGAATATAAATGGTTTCATTACATTCGTCCGGGAAAATCATGAAAATGAAAACAATTGCTTTTGTTTAAATAGAGATAAATTGTATCAATTGAAACTTCTTGTTGAGGAGTTTAAGTTTCAGGTTTTGGCAGATGAACTTAAACGAATCAATCGGTTTACCTGGGATGAAAACTACACGCATTTATTAGTTGATAGATTCAGAAAAGGGATGGGCATCATTGAAGAGTACGTAGAAAATAACTACAGCGATTTATTCATTTTTACCGCTAGACTTTACACATTGAATAGCCTCAGCTTAACATTTTGCAAAGAGGAAGAATCAACAAACAGTTGTTCAATCCACCATGAATGATGGGAATGGTTAGCATCCTATCAGAAGACAGTATTTCTGATGTGGAAAATAGTCCGGTTAATTTGGACACAGCCCACGCGAATAAAAAAAGAGCACATATAATATGTGCTCTTCTTTTATTCATTATAGGGATAGTTGACCAAAAAGATTCTAATTCTTTTATATGCTCCGAGCCCGGCCTTATTTGCTTGGCATCGTAGAGATATATTTTTTGACTACTTCATAAACATATTCTTGATTGGCTGCTGCTGTATTAGGGTTATATTTACCGCCATTTACTTTATTATTCGATAGTACTCGTATACCTAAGAAGGGCACATCGTAAGCTTTGGCGATTTGTGCTGCCGAAGCTCCTTCCATTTCTTCAACAGATGTACCATATTTCGTATGGAACCACTTAATCCGATCAACTTCATTATTCCAAACGTCTGCAGAACCGATAGTACCATCGACAACCTTACCTTTTGTGTAAGTATCTTTAACTGCATGAGCAGCTGCGAGTAAATCCTTATCTCCCTCGTAGAAGCGTGGTTTTTCAGCGTTAGGATCTTCTCCTGCACTTCCTTCAGAAGCCATTAGGTCCATCGGTTTCCAAATGGTTGGATCAATTCCTTGGTTTTCAGTTTTATCTGCTGTTTTTAATGAACCTAGGTTTACCGTTCTTTTTCCTAAAACAATATCAAAAACGTTTAAGCTTGGATCATGTCCGCCTGATGTTCCTTGATTGATGATGGCAATAGGGTTATATCTTTCAATGGCCAATGCTGTAGCGGCAGCTGTGTTTTCCATCCCTTTACCTGTTTTTGCAACGATTACAGGATAATTGTCTAAAGTTCCAATGTAAAATACAAAATCTCCTGATTTTTCTTCTTTAACATTTTTTAACCTTTTCGCGAAATTTTCAGCTTCGATTGGCATTGGACCTTGAATCATGATAGGCCTTTGAGTCTTTTTTTCGACCGTTTCATTTTTGGAAGCAGAACTGCATGCTGCAATCACCGACACGAAAAGTAATGTAATGATTCCTAATATAGTGTACTTTTTGAACATGTTTTTTCTCATATAATTTCTCCTTAAAACATATTTATTCGATTGTTTGATACACTCGCAGTTGCGGTCAAAGAAAAAGGTCCAGAACGGCAGAATGATTACTGCCTTCTAGACCTACGATAGTCAAAGTAAAGGTGATTAAGCAAAATGATTATAATGCTAAATCATTAGCTGCTCAAGAAAGCGGGCAGCCGAATACTTTAACTCGTAGTCTAGTTCTTTCACTGGGAACCAGGTAGAAACGCTCAGACCATATTTCCGAGCATATACGAGTAAATTACGATTATTACTTTTCTAATATAACAAACAAATGATAGATAATCAATGAAAAAGTGAACATTAAAATATAAATATAATTTAATGTTCGTATTTAAGAAGGTGTAGTTTGTTAAAATCGTTGATTTCTTTCATTTTAAAAGGAATTATAGTTATCCGTATTCACCGCAGCCGACCTGCTTATATCTTTGGTTTTGGATTCGATGTGATAACGAAAAAGTGAGATTTTCCCCTTGGAAGGAAAGGGGGCAGCTTTTTTGTGGGGAAGTTAATCACGGCGCATTTTAAATCTATCATAGAAGGAAATGCGATTTGTGCTGCCGAAGCTCCTTCCATTTCTTCAACAGATGTACCATATTTCCTATGGAACCATTTAATCCGATCAACTTCATTATTTCAAAGATATACAAAAATGAAGATCTACATTTAGCAGATCTTCATTTTTAAAATAGTTAACCCTTTTAAGGTACTTTCCATATGAAAGTATTCATTTGGAGATCATAATGATTTTCATATCTTTTCCAAGTCTGTTTGTAAGTTGGGTTAGCTTTTGTACTATATAGCATAGTTCAAAAACGTTGTATAATTTATTCACTTCCCAAATAGATGCTACTATTAGGATGATTAAAAATAACATCAGATATTTCTGTATCATTTTCAAAACTTCTAACTGTAATTTCAAGGTCTATATAGATAATTTCACCTATTTGAGCTGATTTTTGATCATCTATTTCATTAGAAAATGTTAGGAAAATAATGCTGAAGTTTTCTTTCCTTCTATAATGTGTATTTTAATAATATTATAAATAAAATGAGGTGGTTTATTTGGAACAAAATCATGATTATTATCAAAATCTATTAAAAAGACTTTGTAAAGCTGATAATATTTCTCCTCGAAAACCTAGGTTTGAAAATATTGAAGATCTAGTAATTATTCATGTTAAAAATCATTTGAAAGAAGGGGTAGATTTAGAATGTTTTAAGATTTTAAATCTTATTTATCAAACAGCTGTACCTTTAGGGATAAAATTCAATCAACAGTTATATTTATATCCAAATGGAGATAGATTAGATAGAGTAGCGATAACCTTTAACAAAAATGATTATATACTTTTAAATAAAAAACTAGAAAAAGGAGAGATTTAAATAATCAATACATATTGGAGATGGCCTCCCTCTAAGGTGGGCTATTTTTTTGGTCTTCCTTAAAATAATTAAAAATAAAAGATGTTTATAGTTAAAAATACCCGGATGTTGTTAATTAATATTTAAGATTAAATGCTGAAACTCCTACGGGAAAATCCATAGGAGCATGAGGTTTCGTTTTCCAATTATCAGCAAAATGAAACATGGGTTACAAAAGTTCTCAAAAAGCGGCTGTGTGCAAAGCGCTGTCAGGATTTATCATTATCAACCAAGGTTATCACTACATTTCCCTTTTTATGTCCTTGTTCTACATATCTATGTGCCTCGGGAATCTGTTCCAGCGGGTAGCGTTTATCAATAACCGATTTTATTGTTCCAGTTTCGATTAGCTCCTTGAGGAGTAGTAAATCTTCCGTAAGTATCTTTGCTATTCCTTGGCCTTCAACGGACACGTATCGCCCGTTCGGGGTCAGTGCTTTCTTGCAATTGGCTTTCGAGCTTTTCCCGACTGCATCAAAGATGATGTCATATCGCTCTTGTCTTTCCGTGAAATCTTCTTCCGTATAATCAATTACCTTATCGGCTCCCAATGATTTCACCAATTCAAAATTAGCGGCACTGCATACTCCGGTAACTTCTGCTCCAAAGTATCTGGCTAGCTGCACGGCTGAAGTACCTACCGAACCGGATGCACCGTAGATGAGGACTTTTTGTCCGTCCTGGATATTGGCTTTTCTGAAAAAATGCAGAGCTGTCGTTCCCCCAAAAGAAACGGAGGCGGCTTCCTCGTAGGTCATATTGGCAGGCTTCATTGCGATTGGTCCGTCTTCAGGTAAGCATGTGTATTCGGCATGAGCCCCGAAGTTCATTCCAGTCATGGCAAAAACTTGGTCGCCTTTTTTGAATTTTTTCACATTCCTGCCCGTTTCCTCTATTTCCCCGGCCAGCTCCACTCCCAGTATCGATTTTCGCGGTTTTCTAAGACCCAGGAAGATTCGCATCGGCAGCCATAATAAGAAGGGGCTCTTGAAACTCCGGACCCTTATGTCCCCTGAAGCGACTGTTGCGGCGTGGACCTTTACCAGAATTTCGTTGTCCTTGGGCGTTGGTTTTGCTACCTCTTTGAGTTCCAGTACATCGGGTGAACCGTATTTTGTGCATACCATTGCTTTCATCGCGAGTCTCCTTAGTTTTTGATACAATCTTTTAATACTATGATAGAAGCTGTAATATAAAACTAACGTAACTGAAGTAACTTCTGATGAAATGTTGAAAAGCAGCGAGATTCATGGGGATTTCCAGAGACAATAGGGATGCCTATTTTCACAATGCGCCTGTTGTAATGTCCCTGAGGTCATCCAAGAGTACGTTCAATTCGGATAATGCCTCGAAGCTGTTGGCTTTGCTGATACACGACAAAAGGAGATTAAAGAATGACGATTAACGAAAGACCAAGAAGAATAATTTTAGATTTAGCAGTTACATTAGATGGATTTATTGAAGGGCCTAAAGGAGAAGTCGACTGGTGCATCATGGACTCTGAAATGGGGTTTATTGATTTCTTAAATCAAATTGATACTATTTTTTATGGGAGAAAAAGCTATGATTTATGGGGACAATATACTCCAGAAAATGAGGTATCCGATACTGAAAAAGAAATGTGGAAATTAGTTCACGGCAAAGAAAAATTCATGTTTTCTAAAACAAAAAAAAGTACTGATAATAAAGTAACAATCATAAATGATAATATTGTTGAAGAAGTGAATAAAATAAAGAATAAACCTGGTAAAGACATCTGGCTTTATGGAGGGGCAAGTCTTATTACATCTTTTATAAGACTGGGGCTGGTTGATGAATTTAGGTTATCTGTTCACCCTGTTATTTTAGGGGAAGGAAAACCTTTGTTTGTTGACATAAAGGAGAGATTGAATCTAACACTCGTTGATACAAAAAGCTTTTCCTCTGGCGTTGTTCAACTTTGCTATCATCTTAATGAAGAGTAATCGATAAGCAAGATGATATAAATTTCTTTTTCAACTAATGGGGGAGTCTGCGGAATAAAGATCATTGAAATGATCAAACTTTTTTATGGAAAATTCATAATTAGATAAAAAGAGTAACTCCATTTTAAAAAAAATGGAGTTTTTGTATTTGCTGTTAAATAAGTATTGAAGGGAATTTCATTTGCTATCTGTTATTGAGTTCATATATGAAATTCTAATTTTATAGATAGAAGGTATTATTTGTTCCCAAACTCGTCCCATTGCCCTCTATAATTGGTTTGGTATTATTTAAAATCATGATTTCACGAGTAAAACCTTGAAATTCACGAGTAAAACTCCAAAACTCACGAGTAAAAGCTTAGAATTCACGAGTAAATCCCCAAAACTTACGAGTAAAACCCTAAATAAGGCTAGGGAGGTATCCATACTGATGTGTGGATCCCTTTTTTTATGCGTTTTGCAATTTATAAATTATAAAATGTAATATATATGTTGCGAAAAGTTAAATAAATCATATAATAAGGGTAAGCGATGGAATTAATGGAGGTCGATCGATGATGAGTCTATTTAAACGAACGAAAAAGATCACCGATGAGCGGATTGAGAATGTAAGAAATAAAATTTATAAAGAAATGTATCACGTCATCTTGGCCATTTGCTTGGTGAGTGCACTTTTCAAACTATATAAATATGGTGCAGACAGCGGGGAGTTATATCTGGAATTCGTGATCATTGTTGCAGGAGGGCTGTATTACTTAGCCCGTTCCATTTTCTTAGGTGTATTCTGGGATGAAGTGGAGATGCATGACCGCACCAGCAAAACACCGATGAGCAGGAAGACTGTCTTTGGTACGATTGCTTTGGCACTTATCATCGCTATATTCATGGGGGTGAATAGTGCTGTATCCTATGCGGATAGCAGTTCCCAGGGCGTATGGTATTTTGTATTGGTATCGTTTGTATCCGTTATGATCTATTTGCCGATTTTACTTCTGTTTTTTGGTGGTATATACTTGCTGGCGAAGAAAATCGGCATGAAAAATAGCTAAGATAATAAGAAATAGTAGGTGCCTTCCCTTGAAAAATATAAAACTGAAGCTTGCGAGAGTAGAAAAGGACTTGTCACAAGATGAACTAGCCAAGATTGTCGGCGTATCCAGGCAAACGATAGGATTGATTGAATCCGGAAAATATAATCCCTCATTAAGTTTGTGTGTCGGTATTTGTAAAGCATTATCCCGTACATTGGATGATTTGTTTTGGGAGGAGGACTGAAAAGGGTATCCATTGATTTGGATATCTTTTTTTTTAGGAATTTATCATCAAAAAATGGGGGAAGGTATAGCATGTAAGCAAAAAATCTAACATTCGAGAGGGATGGTATGATGGATCGTACGATTGGTTACTTACGTGAGATAATTTCTAACTATACGGACCAATATCCTGAAGCGCAGGAAATTTATAATAAAATCAAAAGCGGACATTTTCATTCTGAAGAAGAACTCGTCAATAAGCTTTCCGGTAAAGAATCTAGCTTTCTTAACCATATTCTTCCTCAGGAAATTAAGCATGCAAAGGAAGCTAGTGATACGGAACGGGTCACGCAATTATCAGAGGTATATGAACTGATTCTTATATGATAAAACCTTGTCCATGTGATCATGGACAAGGTTTTGTTGGTTTTTTTATTCCATTTCACTAAGTGAATCCATATGACTGGCTATCATGGCGATGATCGTGCTTGCTTCTTCTTTGCTGAAAATGAAATTCGTTTCATCCTTTATCAGGTCATCATCTGCTGTCCGAATCCGATTTATCCGTTTCAGCACACCATCACCTGTTTCCTGCACGATACCGAATTGATAGGTGACCTCGACTTCATTATCCTGAATATAGGCGGTAACTTCAGGCGTTTCCCAATCTACATCGATTTCGTATATTTCGGAATCTGCGCCGTCTGGATCATACAAATCATCTTTATCATCATCCATATCCATATCATATTCGTAATCGGTATCATCCTCTTCCAGATAGTTATGGAAGCTCTCATGTACAGCATCGACGATATCTTCAATGTCTGAAAGGATGACCTTGCTGACCTGCCCTAGGTCCGGATCGAACGATTCCATATAAAATTCTTCATTATACGGATCAAAAAACAGCGTGGAAAAATAATCCCTCTCATTGTCATCCAGCTCTGTGTAAAACTCGATGCGTGGATGCTTAGACCCGCGCTCCACGATCATGCTGCCATTGCGGTCATATTTCTCACAAATTGATTTAAGATGATCCTGCAATTCCCCGCTTACTCTGTCAAACCATTCTAATGACATCAACATCCACTTCCTTTCGTGATTATTATTTCCCAGAAAAGGCGAACATGACGTGCCATTTAAAGCCAAATGCAATATCTTCACCTGAAAAATGTAAGTTATAAAAAAAAATTTAAAGGAAAAAATAAGATGAAAAGCAAAAACGGTATTCTAATGGACGGATAATGCTGGAGCAAACCTGGCGGGTTGTTGTATAAGCTTTTCAGAGGTTTTATTTAGTAAAGCAATGCAGTTTGCAAAAAGCATTGCAATTGATGGAATAGTATAACCTGACAATTAGCCAGAGCCCACTTCCGCTGCATGTAAATTCTAATTTTAGGCCCATTTGAAACTCCCTTCATTAGTTTAGAAGGGAGTTTTTTAAGTTGTAGAAGACTGTGAGGTACGGTATTCATACTAATAAGCGAGCAGGTTCGTTTTTGAATACAAGACCTCTCGCATCTTTATATTTGGAATAAAGACTTTTTACTAAGCTTCATTTCTATACCTTTCAATAATAAAGTCAATAAAATACCTACTTGCTATTGGCAATACTCTTTTATCCTTGTATGCCAAAGTAATTGTTCGAGTAATAGAAGGAGAGATAGCCTTCGTTACAATATTATAGGGACATTTATTTAAGAGCAGTTTCGGTAAAATCGAAATGCCAAGCTCTTGTTCAATCATGGACATAATCGCATAAGGGTCATATACACGGTATTGTGTATCAGGTTCAAAATTGTACTGTTTAAAAATTATTAATGGTTCATTTATAACTCCCTCATCCAACAGGATATAAGGATCTTTTAGCAATTCTTTCAATGAGACTTTTGTGGATGATGCTAAAGGATGATCAACTGGCATTACAGCCAGCATTTCATCTTCTTGCAAGGGAATCGTAGTTAAATCCGTAACATTTGAATTCACAAAGCCAAAGTCTACGCTGCCTTCTTTAATCCAGTTTGAGATTTCCGTATAATTTCCTTGTTGTAATTCGAAATGAACAGTTGGGTAAAGTTCCTTAAAATCTTTGATCAATCCCGGTAGCCAATGACATGTAACACTGGAAAATGTGCCAATTCGAATAAGTCCACTTTGCAGTCCTTCCATCTCTTTATGCTTTTCAGTCAGTTCCCTATGTGAATTACAAATCTTCCTGATATATGGCAAAAATTCCTCGCCATCTGGTGTCAGTGTAATACCCTTTCGAGAGCGTAAAATAAGAGTGGTAGAAAGTTCTTCCTCTAATGAATGCACCATTTGGCTAATGGCGGACTGAGTATAGCCAAGTTCTTCAGCAGCTTTTGTAAAACTGCCTGTTTCTATAGTTTTGATAAAAGCATAATACGAATTCAACCTCACTAACTCCTTTATATTAGTAATTCTAATAGATCTATTATAAAAATTGGTTTTACTTATGTAAATGGAAGAAATAAAATAAAGTTGGGAATAGAACTGTAGAACAACGTAAATCAAGCATAATTGATTATTGGTTGGGAATTAATGTTTTACTTATTAAATTAATTAAAAATATCAAGGAACCTAAAATTATTAGATCAGGGGTTGAAGAAGAAAAATAATGAATATTAACGTTAAATACAGAAATATTATTTATGCATTTTTAATGGCTTTTAGTATGTCCTTTTTTATTTCATTTATATTAGTCTCAATAAATAGGGGTTATGATCATATATTCTTATCTACATGGTTAAAAACTTGGTCACAGGCTTTTATCTGTGCTTTCTTTGGAGCTTACTTTTTTCCGAGAGTAATACAACAAATAATGAGAAGAATTAATTTTGTAGAAAAACCGCTAATAATTGAGAAAGATTTTTTAATGAGAGAAGAAGACAATGGCTAATGGTGAGTAGAGAATTTAAATTTCGGTAATAAAATGTGTTTTAAAGGATTTCCTGAAAAACTGTTAAAAATATGGCTTTTAAAAATACTGATATAGAGCTGCCCAATTGATGGGCGGCTTTTTATTCGTTTCCCTGAAGAAATTTCAAGACCATGCTACTTTCATTCCGTAAAAGTTTATATAGAGTGTGAAAGGGGGTGAGTGGCATGGCAAACCAGATTCCAGTATCAAGTACGTTGCGGATCGATTTTGAGACGGGGTTAAATGAAAAAGGGGCTCTCGTTTTCAAGCGGAGGACATTTTCGAACATCAAGGTCGAGGCGACGGCGGATCAGTTGTTTTCGACAGCTGTTGCAATCACAAGTGTTCAGAATCATCCAATGGGTGAAGTGACCCGAGTGGATACGTATTCATTGATTGGCTAATCGGTTTTTGGAAGGATGGCGGAAGAGGGGGAGGTGATTTGAATTGGCTAAAGTACTGGAATTGATTTTCGTTACCGAGGAAGGAAAGTCAGCGACGATTTCCGTTGATAATCCGAAGGAGCCGGTCGAAGTAAATACGGTTAAACTGGCAATGGAAAAAATGATTGCGGGGAACGTGTTCGTTACATCTTCAGGGGATTTCGTCGATTTGAAGGCGGCGCGCCTTGTCGAGCGAAATGTCGAGGAAGTGGAACTTATCTAACGAATGGAAAGGTCATCTTTGTTGGACACCCTGGAAGTGAGGTGAATGAATAGTGGATCAAATCCTGCCATTTGTCAGTGATATTGGGTTCCCGATCATTGTTACCCTTTATTTGCTTCATAGGATTGAAACGAAATTGGATACTTTGAATGAAACCCTTGTGGAGCTGCCAGATCGCCTGCGAGAAGGGATTCCCAAGTCAGGTTAAGGATAAGCGGGAAGCATCATGAGTGATATCATTCATGATGCTTTTCCTTTTTAATGGAAAAGTTTTAATAGATTCTAGTTTTATATCACAACCATCGGGTATACATAAAACTGTAGCTAGTTCATCAAAAATCCAATTAATAAGGAGGAGTTTTAATGACTAACAACAATGAAAAAATGAGCAGGGAAGAAGCTGGCCGCAAAGGCGGGGAAGCTACAGCAAAAAATCATGATAAGGAATTTTTCCAAGAGATTGGTCAAAAAGGCGGAGAGGCACGAGCCAATCAACGTGATGGGTCTGATGATGGAAAAATGAGCAGTGAAGAAGCAGGCCGTAAAGGTGGAGAAACAACAGCGAAAAATCATGATAAGGAATTCTATCAAGAGATTGGCCAAAAAGGCGGAGAAGCAACATCCGAAAATCATGATAAGGAATTCTATCAAGAGATTGGTCAAAAAGGCGGAGAAGCAACATCCAAAAATCATGATAAGGAATTCTATCAAGAGATTGGTCAAAAAGGCGGAGAAGCAACATCCGAAAATCATGATAAGGAATTCTATAAAGAGAATGGCCAAAAAGGCGGAGAAGCGACATCCGACAGTCATGGCAAGGAATTCTATCAGGAAATCGGCGAAAAAGGCGGAGTGGCACGGGCCAATCAACGAGATGGCGACGGCAGCTCTGACGGTTCCGGTAATGGAAAAATGAGCAGGGAAGAAGCAGGACGTAAGGGTGGAGAAAAAAGCCGCCGTTAAAATATAATCCAGTGAAACTATAAATGACCGAGGGAGTAACCATTCCCTCGGTTTTTTTATGTCATCAGAAAGTCCCAGAGGAAATAACCTTCACAGCACATTGCAAAGTGTGCTTGGAGATTAAAGTGGGTAAAGAAATAACACCTAGAAAAGGAAGAGGTGATGAAGAAGTTGATTGCCCATTATTCATTTCCCGGTTTAAAAGTAGGCGGAATTACATTCACTGCACGGCATTCATTGCTTGCTCTTGGTCTTGCGGGCATCGCTTATCTCATTTCGAATAAGAGGAAGCATCAAGCGGTATTCAAAACGGCTTCATTGATGTGTAAGATCGAACGGAAAGAAGATGCCATTAAGCTTATTTGGCCTGATGAAGGTGGTTTCTATCGGGTATTTAGGGGGAAAGAGCTGATTTACAGCGGACCAGAGCCAAGGATGGCAGATCGGGGACTGACTCCAGGAACCATCTATACGTACTCGATAGATAGCTTGAATGAAAAGGAACAGTCAGTGAACAGGATGAAAATACAGACATCAACGACGGCCGAGAATAAAAAAGAGGATAATATCCTTTTGGATTTGGTATTCACCACGATTGTCGCAAAAGGCCAAGCCAGCCTGGAATGGGAGCCCATCAAAGGAATAAAAGAGTATCGGGTTTACCGAAACGGCGTGGATATTGGGAAAGTGGGTGGATGTTCCTTCAGTGATCGGAGTATTAGTGAGGATCAGGAATACACATATACCATTAAAGCAAAGCGGCCCCTTCCGCGTTCAGAGCAGGAGTCCTATGCCGTGAAATCCCTTGTAGCGAGTATTGTCGGAGCCGTAAAAAAAGGATCATCCCAAGCACAGGCAGCGATCGAGGAAATAACGAATACGAAAAAGATAGGACCTGTAAAACAGCTTTTGCAGTCAGTTGAAAACGATGTGGATGGTAAAAAGAAAAGAAATTGGCAGCTGCGCTATTCCACCTTTTTACCGGAAGAGTGGCTTAAAAACCCCAATCTTGCCTCAAAGGTTCCTTATTTTAAAGGAGACAACCGCGGGTTTGATCCTGAATCACCCCGATACAGAACTAGGGTCGATGTGTACATTCACGAAAAGGAAAGTGAAGCCGAGATTGAATTTTCCAAAGCAGTCGGAAAAAGTGAGGCCTACAACCATGATGGGGATTTTCTCGAAGAAGGAGTGGCCCCGGATGAAGACATTGTAGTGAAGCGCGTATTATCCAATCATGAGAAAACAACGATTCAGCTGACACACTCTGTAGGCAACCCAATCATCATTTCTCCTGCCGTGGATTATAAAGTGATCGGGACCTTTTACCGAAATGGCGAAATCAATATAGCCGGCTATCATGATCAGGCACCGCATCACGAAGTCTATCTAAAGGAGGCAGATGAACAAAACTGGGAACCCCTGCACCTAGCGGAAAACAAAGGGCTTGAAATGATGGCGCATCCAACGGCCAACCATTTATGGAGATACTCCACATTTACACAATGAAAGGACGAAAAGCCATGATCGCTGATCGTCCTTTTTTTTTGATACTAGAAAGTTGACCATTTCTAATACAACAAATACATTGTTTTTTACAAAAATCGCTTTCGAACACTTGGCGACGGCAGCATACAGCTTTCTTCTTTCTTTCCGAACCATTTGTAACGGTTCCTGGCAATGAAATCATAAACGATGTTCCGGATGAAGCTTGGAACGATGATGAAGCCGTAAAGCAATTTCCATGCCCCCTGTAAGCGGCGGCAAATCCTCAAGGCTGCAGACGATTTATAGTAGGCCTTATCCCTTTCGATCAGGACCATGCTATCTATATCTGCAGGAACATCATACTTCTTCAGCAACTCTTGTCCCGCCTCACTTTGAAGCGAAGCGTAATGAAAAAGCCCCTGAGGATCCCGCTTTATAATGAACTGGACACTCGAATCGCAAAAGTTGCATTCACCATCAAATAAAATGACCGAATTCATGAACATTCCTCCTATAGAGAGACGTTATCATACTCATGCTTATATAATACACTACCCGTTTTGGTAAGGCGAAAACGTCTGGAACTGCTTGGGGTATTGAAATGCTGGAAGTGATTGTTCGTTCCGGAAAGTTACTAAACGGGTGCGTTAGTTTTTTGGTTTCAGTCTCTGTTATCAAACTGTTATTTTCCATTAACTATACTGTAAACAAGCTATGTTATGGTAGATACTCCGATGAAGTTCCTTTAGTAAAAAGCCGGCAATCCTTTATTAGAGGAAAGCCGGTTTTTTCATTCAAACCATAATTGAGGATCAGGAGATCTAACTAGTAGTTTCTTTATAGGAGGTAAGATTTTATGAAACGTGATCCTTATTTTGATAATGCGAAAGCTGTGTTAATCGTACTAGTAGTTTTAGGACACACATTAGCTAGAATGGTAGAAGAAAACGAATGGATTTTAACTATTTATTTGTTTGTTTTTTCATTCCATATGCCAGCTTTTATTTTAGTATCCGGCTATTTTTCAAGAAAGATAAAAAGTAAAAAGGACCTCTGGGTGCTAATAAAGAAAATATTAATTCCCTATGTAATATTCCAGGTGATTTATACCTTCTATTATCAGAAGTTATTTGATGAACCAATTGAATTCACAATTTTGACTCCAAGATGGGCCTTATGGTTCTTAATAAGCTTATTCTTTTGGAATTTATTATTGTTTGTATTTTCCTCTCGAAAATATGGAATCGTTTTTTCAATAATTGTATCTCTAATAATTGGTTACATTGGTGAAGTAAATGAATGGTTAAGTTTGTCGAGAACGTTCTTTTTCTTTCCTTTCTTTTTAGTTGGACATTTTTTAGAAAAAAATCATTTTGAATGGGTTAAAAAGAAAAGTAATGCCCTAATAGGCTGGGGTGTACTAGGGTTAATTTTTACCGGTATTTATTTCTATGGTGAAATTACTTGGAGGGAGTGGTTTTATGGTCGTTTAGGCTATAAGGAATTAATGGAAGGTTCCATTTCCCTCGGTTTTATATATAAGTTGATCGTTTATTTAATTATGGGAGCAGCAACTTATTGTTTTTTTTGTATCGTTCCTAAAAAGCATACATTTTTTACTGAGATAGGATCCATTACATTAGTAATTTATCTTTTTCATATGTTTATTCTGGAATATGTTTATAACTCATTTATTTATGATTGGATCAAAGAAAGTGGCCAATATTATGTTTTATTAGTCATACCTGTAACCATTATATTTATATTATCAAGAAAACCGATTGTAAAAGTGGAATGTGTATTAATAGGTATGAAAATGAAAACATAACACTAGATGAATCAGAATCTGAAGTAAACTGTCCAAAAAATTCAGGTCCAAAATACATGAACATGAATATTTCATATAAGTGATGTAATCCTAAAAAGTAACTAGCCCTTCAGTTTGAAGGGTTTTTTCATGAAAAGATATTGTCATGGAGGTGGACCCATCGCCATCAAGATAAAAAAACACACAGATACCCTAATTTGGTGATTTACAAAAATACTATCTTTTTAACAGGGGAATCTTTTTTTATTTAAATGAAATGGAGCCTCCCACTAACAGGGCAATGCCCCTTATAAAGTTATTTCAGGAAATAAAATGAAGGTCATTAACCGAAATGTTTCCAAAATTATTAAGGGGTAATTACTTTTGTATTTCACTTTCAATAAAACATCTCTATACTTTCAGATTTATTTTATTATGGCTATATAGGATTTTACTATCATTAAAGGAGCGGCATATGAAAAAGTTTTTCTTCATCTTCATTTTGGCTTTAATCCCCTTCGCCTCTACGACTGTAAGTGCAGAATCTGACTTACCACTCAATAGTGAAGCCGGGATCATTATTGATGCGAAAAGTGGGAACGTATTATACGAAAAAAATATGAAAAAAAGTATGTATCCAGCCAGTCTAACGAAAATTGCCACTGCTATATATGCTATAGAACACGGCGATCCGAACGAACTAGTGACTGTAAGCAAAAAAGCAGCGGAGGCAGACGGGTCTTCGGTATTCATTGAACCTGGGGAGGAAATAGAGCTTTCCAAATTAATTGCAGGAATGCTAATCAACTCCGGAAATGATGCAGCCATCGCAATTGCCGAGCATATGTCTGGCAGTGAAAAACTGTTTATGGAAGATTTGAATGAGTTTTTAAGAAAAGAAGTAAACATCTCCGATACTCATTTTACAAACCCCCATGGATTGTTTGACAAAGACCATGTAACTACAGCCAGTGACCTTGCAAAAATTACCCAATATGCAATGAAAAATGAAACTTTCCGTGAGTATTTTGGGAAGAAGAATTTACCATGGGAAGTGGAAACATGGGACACAACTCTAATTACCCATCATAAAATGTTAAAAGGCGAACTCCCCTATAAGGGAATAACCGGCGGGAAAACCGGTTTCGTCAGTCAATCCGGCTACACCCTGATTTCTACTGCTACTAGAGGAGAACAGGACTTGATTGCCGTCACTCTAAAAGCTCCTTCAGACAAAGTTGCCTACTCTGATACTGAGCTTTTATTCAACTATGGCTTTGAAAACTTTAAATCAGGCAAAATTGATAAAAAAAGCAAACTTTATTCAGCGGACTACTCTAATACCTACACGCTGAACGAAGATTTATTCTATACTCATTTAATTAGTGATCAACCTAGTCTAAAAACGAGTAATGATGGAATTCTCTCAATCATGAACCAAGAAGGGGAAGCAATAGAATCCTTTGACCTTAAAACGGTCGCTGATGTCAGGAACACAGTATTGCCTGCCTCGATTAAAAAAGAAACAATCGATGATGAGCTACTAAATTTTATGTCCCATCTCAAGGATGGGGAGGCTTCGTCATTTTTACTAAAAAAATCACCGCATGGAATCAGAAGCGTTGCTGCCTTATACATACCCTAGACACTAAAGGGGAGCTTAAAAATAATAAAAACAATAAAAGAGTGCACTTATTATACTTGACTAATAGGTGTACTTTTTATTTTTTTAACGATTTTTATGATTTAGGTCTTGATAATTCCAGGACAGGAATATTCTTATACCGCAAAAAGGTCGTGTTTATGGATAGGACAACTTAATTATGTGAATCAAGAGAATATGACTAAATTCGATATATTTCCCTGAATTATATGGGGTAAATGTATTCTATTTATGAAACTGACGGGGTAGTTTGGAGAGTATGGCGCATTTGCCACATAGAGAATAATAAAAGCTAAAAATAATCAACAGAATTGGAAATGGAGTATATGCCCATAATAGTGTTAAATAAAACTATTAGGGATGATTTCATGATGTATATCTATAATGATTATGGGGGTACTCATACCACGTCTTTGGCTGCCGCATATCATTTAAAACAATTACCTCAATCGGAAAGAAAACTAACTTCGGAAGAAATATTAAATGTAAAATATTTCAATAAATTAACGAAAGAAGATTTTGGAAAGCTAATTTTTCGCGGGACCGATGAAGAGGGCAACTCAGTTTATACAATTGGACATAAAAGAGAGAAACTTGTTGTTCCGGCATTAAAAGAATTGACTTTACTACTAGAAGAGAAATTTCATTTTAACGAAAAAATAGTATTCTCCAATACATCACCAACTGTACCTATTGCTATGTCTATAGGGGGGTATTTATCAAGAGCATTAAAAATTGATTTTATAGGTGTACCATTATTGCTTATAGGTACCAAACAATGCTGTGATAATATTTTTCGGCTGGTTGAAAATACGAAACAAATTGGGAAAGCAGCGCATGGGGAAAAAGTGATTATCTTGGAAAATGAAAAATATAAGTAATACTATTAAAGGTTTTTCTCTGTTAGTAAAAGATTGCTTAGCCCAAAGGAATTCGTTTTTTGACCTTTAGTAACGATCTTCTTCAATCGGGCGCGATTCTTTAATAAGAATCGCTTTTCTTAGTGAACTAACGGGTGCTTTACTTCAGGGTTGCTGCGGCAACCTTTTTCTTACGGAACTAACGAGGCAGGTTAGTTGAATTAAAGGGAAAAAAGAATGCAATAGTTTTCATTTTACTTAAAAGCTGTAAGTTATTATAACTAAGCATTTATATTACATAAATAATGACATGACTGTAGGCTATTTTTCATACAATATTTTTGGGGTGGAAAAATGACAAGAGCAAAATACACAAGTTCAGACGTTGACTTAATGGCAAGGATGATGAGAGCAGAAGCCGAAGGTGAAGGAAAACAAGGAATGTTATATGTTGGAAATGTAATTGTGAATCGTCTTGTAGCTAATTGTTTAGACTTTAAAGGTTTAAGAACAATTCCACAAGTCATTTATCAAGTACAAGGAGGAAATTATTCTTTTGAAGCTGTTCAAAAAGGGAATGTATTTTATCAAAGAGCGAGAGGTATTGAAAGAAGATTAGCAGAACAGAATTTGAAGCACTGGAGACAGCATCCGGCTAGATATGCTCTTTGGTATTTTAATCCATATGCTCCATGCCCTCCAACATGGTATGATCAACCTCATACTGGTCAATTTAAAGACCATTGTTTTTATGAACCAAAACCTGGAACATGTGATAGTGTTTATAGAGGTTAAGCTTACTCTTTGAGTAAGCTTTTTTACATATTTAAAATATTTATACAATATAAAACTTTTAGTAATAGTTTTTATCTAAAAAAGTAAGATTGTGAATTATTGTACTTAAGCTAACGGGTGCGTTAGCTGGAGAACAGAGCTGTCTTAAAGACAGCTTTTTCTTATGGAACTATCGGGGCAGTTTAGTTGAATAAGGGCTAGGTAATAATGGCCTCAACGAACTATAATGTGGGTGTTAGAAAGTGCTTATAAAAGGGGAATAAGAAATGCCTGTTATTGAGTATCAACAATTTATTAAAGCACCAGTTGAATTATGTTTTGACATTAAGAGGAGCGTGGATATTCATACCAAAACGACAGCTAAAACAAAGGAAATCGCTGTTGATGGTGTGACAGAAGGGCTATTAGAGGCGGGAGATACTGTTACTTGGGAAGCCATTCACTTTGGTATTAAACAAAGGCTGAAAGCCCAAGTGACATTCATGGAAAAACCAAATAAGTTTGTAGATATTATGGTGAAGGGAGCCTTCCATTCTTTTGTTCACACACATCAGTTTATAGAAGAACCAGGCGGAACTATAATGATAGATAAATTTCAATATAAGTCACCGTTTGGTCCCGTTGGAGTTTTAGCTGATAAGTTGTTTTTGGAGAAGTACATGAGAGCATTTATCATTTCTCGTGCAAAGGCACTGAAAAAGATTGCCGAGAATATGCTCTAACCTTGTTTAACTAACGGGTGCTTTACTTCCATAAGGAGGTTGCTGAGGCAGCCTTTTTTGTATGGAACTAAACCAGCTAATAGTTTGTCAACATTTTTCAATAAAAAGATAAAAACATACGTGATATACTAATAATAGGCATACCAAATAACCTTCCTTCAGACTCTCATTTGGAAGGTTTTGTTCTTTTTAGTTAAATATAAATTTTAAACAATATCTTGGAAAGTCATTTTGTTCTTTAATAGAGCGAAAATCCAGTGTAAGAGCTTATTTACACAGGCTATGACGGCTACCTTATAAGGCTTTCCTTCCTCGCGTTTCTTGTCATAAAACACGCGTAGCTTCTTATTTCGAGGGATAATTTCATCAGTTGTCTTAGACTTCCGGCAATCACGAATAGCACAACGAACCGCCATATATAAGGCATGTCGAAGTCTGCTAGAACCTCTTTTAGTGATTCTATTTTTGGTAGCTGTAAACTTACCGGATTCGAATACACTAGGATCAACTCCAGAGAAAGCTACAAGTTTTTTAGGATTATTAAATCGATCTATCTCACCAATTTCAGAAATAATCGTTGCCGCGATCTTTTCTCCGATACCTGGGATAGATTTGAGGATCGTATATTCTTCAATTTCTTTAGCGAGGGCGTCTATCTCTGCCTCTAACTTTGATAGATGCTCTTTGTACTGAAGAAGAATATTTATATACATACCAAGGCTTAAAATATGACTCTGATAGACTGTCTTTTCAAAAGGGTTACGAGCTGCCGCAGCTTTAAGCTGAATCGCTTTTTCATTTGCCCATTTAATTGATCTACTCTTGCATAACTCAAATATCCTTGCTGTAATTGCTTCTTCACTTGCCTTCAAAATGTCCTCTGAAGAGGGAAACTCTGAAAGAGTTAAGAGTGACACCACAGAATATAAATCTCCAAAAACTCCTTTATATTCAGGAAACACTTGTTCAAGCACTGCCTGAAATTGAAGCTTTGTTTGAATCATAACGCCAGTTATGTTTTCATGTTGTCTTGTGAGATTACGAAGGTTCAATAACTGGACTCCACGCTTTTTATATGGCTCTAACTCTTCTTTATAAAACAACTCACAGAGAAGATAGGCATCAATGGCATCTGTTTTTACCTTTCTTAAGCTTGATCCTCTTGCCTTATATGAAATCAATGGATTAATGATAATCAATAAATATCCTCGTTCTTCCAAGTAATGAACGACTGGAGTTTGATAATGTCCAGTGGCTTCTAAAACGACTGAAGGCTTCTGACCAGACACTTTCTTTACATCCTCAAGAAACGCTACAAGTAAATTAAGCCCCTCAACAGTATGAGTTATTTTAAAACTCTTTTGATAAGGTTTCCCCTTATCCAAAAATGCTTGAACCTGACTTTCCCCTTTTGAAATATCCAGACCAACGACTGGATTCATTCTAAATCTCCTCCTAATCTAGTGGATTACCGGTACCCCTATTTCTCCTTGCAGTGTCACAGCTTCGCTTGTTATACGAGATCTACGTCCCAACCAGCCTAATCATGTTTCTACAAGTAGGGGGCAAACTGTTTAGTTGACGGGGTCTATCCCCACGAGCAGGTACGTTTTGCCCCGGCTACCGTTATAATAAAACCATATAAAAAATGGTCAACCAGAAATATTTTCTGGCTGACCTTATAATACGAAAGGGGCAGGTTAGTTCAACAAGGAATACTGCATTTGAAATAGAATTTATAATGTACGTTAAATAAAGAACGAAGGTTGAATATTTTGATTAACACAGTTTTTTATATGTTCTTTTTGGTGTGATAGTTTCATACTTCTTGGAGTGGGCAGTTGTTGGGAGATAAAGTTTGATCAAAAGTCCTGTATTGATATGAAGGATTTTTTTTGTTCCGCAATCGGGCCATTTTCTTGAATAAGAAGTTGCATAAAATCCCACTTTTTTATACGGATACCAGGTGCGCGAGTGTGCACAAACGTTGATTTAACAATGATAAAATCCTGAAAAAATAATAAATTGTGACAGGTTCTTGGCGCCCAAGGGGGTTTGTGAGGGGAAACTTCTGTTAGATTAATTATGTTAACTTAATATGAATAGAGTATGCAAGACCTTTTTCGCAGGAATTCAATCATTTTATAACGAATTACTAGAAGAACTTTATACAAGAGGAAGGAGGATTATAGTGGGGATAAAAATTGACGAATACGAACTTCTTGACATAGATTCAGGCCCTTATGGAATAACTGCTGGAAAAGATGGTGCGCTATGGTTTACACAACATAAAGCAAATCAAATTGGTCGAATGACTGTTAACGGTGAAGTCACTCATTTCGTTGTTCCTACACCCAATGCAGGTGTGCTATCTATAATCTCCACAACTCAGGGTGATGTATGGTTTACGGAAAATAGGGCGAATAAAATTGGAAAACTGAAAGTAACAGGTGAAATCATCGAATATACTCTCCCGAGTCCAAATTCAGCACCTTTTGGAATAACTGAAGGACACAATGGAGACATTTGGTTTACCGAAATGAATGGAAATAGAATAGGGCGAATTTTACCATCAGGTGAAATTATTCAGTATGAGATACCGAATCCTGGCTCCTATCCCTCTTTTATTGTTGCTGGACCTGACGGTGCCATCTGGTTTACTGAGAATCAGAGTAATCAAATTGGTCGGATTACGATGCTCGGAGAAGTGACTAATTACATTTTGCCAACAAAACATGCTGGTCCTGTAGGTATTACAAGTGGACCGGACGATGCACTTTGGTTTGTGGAAATTAACGAAAATAAAATCGGTAGAATAACTACCTCTGGAATAATAAGTGAATATACCATCCCTACTGCAAATGCTCGTCCACACGCAATAGTAACAGGGCCTGACCGTGCTTTATGGTTCACTGAATGGGGAAGTAATCAAATTGGCCGAATTACAATGCAAGGTAAAATTACGGAGTATCTAATTCCTACACAAAATGCGGAGCCACATGGAATTGTATTAGGACCTGATGGTGCCATTTGGTTCGCTGAGGAATGTAATAAAATAGGTCGGCTAAGTTTATTAAAAAATTCCTGAAAGAAAGGCAGTGGATATCCATGGAATCAAATAAGCAACAAGGGCCAAATCCTAAAGATAAATATCCGATTAAAGGAAATCGGGTCGTGCAATTTATAAAAAATACAATTACTAGACCAAACATTATTGTGGGTGAATATTCATATTACGATGCAAAAAATGGTGAATCTTTTGAAGATCAAGTGTTATATCACTACGAATTTTTCGGTGACCGACTTGTCGTAGGGAAATTTTGTGCCATAGCACCTGGTGTAACGTTTATTATGAATGGAGCTAATCATAGAATGGATGGTTTTTCAACCTACCCATTCAATATTTTCGGACACGGTTGGGAGAAATATACGCCAACGTTAGATCAGTTGCCGTTTAAAGGTGATACCATAATTGGAAATGATGTTTGGATTGGAATGGATACTGTCATTATGCCTGGAATAAAAATAGGGGATGGTGCAATTGTAGCAGCCAAATCGGTTATTACAAAAGATGTGGAACCTTACACTATCGTTGGAGGAAATCCTGCAAAGAAACTTAATACCCGTTTCTCAGAAGAAATCATTAACGAATTGCTGGAAATTAAATGGTGGGATTTAGATATTGATATCATTTCTGCTCATATTGATGTGATAGTAAATGGAGATATGGAGAATCTAAGAAATTTAAAAAATAAAATATGACAAAATAAAAACTGTCTATAAGGCCCAGTGACAGAGTTCTTGCTCTAATCCGTCAAATGTTTTATATAAAATGCAAACTAATAGGAGGATTATCATGGTCTATGTCGCACTGCTTAGGGGAATCAATGTTGGTGGGAAAAATAAAATTAACATGAAGTTGCTTAAACAAGTTTTTGAACGAGTGGGTATGAGCTCTGTAGTTACATATATCAATTCAGGTAATATTATTTTCACAGTGAATGGCCAATCAAAAACAACAATATCCCATATTTTAGAAGAGGCTATACATACAAACTTCGGATTACAAATCAAAGTTTTAGTCCGTAGTTTTGATGATGTTAAAAAAGTCATACACTCCCTTCCAGAGTCTTGGACGAACGACCAACAGATGAGAAGCGATGTGCTGTTTTTATGGGACGAAATTGATGATGAGTCAGTGCTTAATAAGCTGGTCATCAAACCAGAAATTGATACGGTGAAATACGTTCCTGGAGCCATTCTATGGTCGGTTGATAAAAAAAAAATTACCAAATCCGGTATGGCTAAACTCGTTGGTTCAAAGCCATATCAACAAATAACAATCAGGAATGTAAATACAACTCGCAAAATATACGAACTTATGCATGCTGCAGAGGTGTGAATTACATGATACTAGCAAGAACTATTTTCTAGTAATTGGAAACTATCTGACGAATTAGAGCAAGAACCCTGTCACTGGGCCTATAACACTCGTTATGGTAACAAAAAAGGTTAGGTGCTTTTTTAGATATCCAACCTTTTTTTGCTGATATGACACTTTATGAAAGTTCTGCAATAAACACCAGTTGAATTAAATTAATCAATCTTCAACAATAGGGCGCGATTCTTTAATAAGAATCGCTTTTCTTAATGAACTAACGGGCGCGTTAGCCGAAGATTGAAGCTGTCTTTAAGGCAGCTCTTTTCTTATGGAACTAAAGGGGCAGTTTAGTTTAACAAAAAGTAATGAAAAATATAATAAAAAAGCGTGTAGTAGAGGAGTCAGAAAATAATATGGAATGTTTTTGTGAACAAAAAGAAATAAATGAGTTAAAAGTTGAAGGTGATGTTGGGGCGGACCCTATTTGGTGCAATCAATGTGGTTGTAACTTGGATATAGAGGACATTCCGATTTCAAATAAGTTAATAAGAGAATTGATTGAATGGGTAAATATGTATGGTGAATGGATTGATTGGGATGAAGATAAGTTGCTTCCTAATGGGATTGAACTTGAAGAAGAACACAATAAACAAGGATTAAATTTAACAGAAAAAATAAAGAAAGAACTTGAAGGGAAATATAGAATTAAATTTTCACCTTCGACAATGGCAAGAATGTATGCAAATAAAAATCATTAACCCTTATTCTACTAACGGGTGCGTTAGCTGAAGAACGGAGCTGTCTTTAAGACAGCTTTTCTTATGGAACTATCGGGGCAGGATAGTTCAACAAGGGGAGAGATTAATTAAAAAGATGGTATTTGAATTAACTGAACAATAAACCACCACCCGAAAGTGGAGGTTTATTATTGAATTGAGGAAATTACTGTTCTTGTAAGCTGGTTACAGAAACACTTTGTTTTTTATTGGGATCATCAAGGGGATGGATTGTAGCTGTTCCATTTTGTTCGTCCACGTGCTCAATGTAGATACTTTCCTGATTATAGGTTACATTAACCATATTTGGTGAAGAAGCAATTTCTTCTGCTCGTTGTGCGTTCATTTTAGCCACCTCCTTTGAATTTGCAACATATTTAATATTTGTTCCGAATTACTTAGATATACTTGTTGTAATTAAAATTCTTCCAAGAATCCCTTAAACCCTTACTTAACTAACTGGTGCGTTAGCCGAAGATCGAGTTATATTTAAGGCAGCTTTTAATTATTTTGATTAACGCAGCAGGCTAGTTCAAAAGATAAAATCAGTTGATATAATTACAGAAAATTAAAAAAATTTAGGGGGATGTAAAATGTATATTAAAGGATTTTCGATTTCTACTAATAAAAAGTATTTAGATGTAGATTTAATACATAATTTTTTGAATCAAGAAGCTTACTGGTCAAAGGGAATACCCAAGGAAACAGTAATAAAGTCAATTGAAAATACGACCTTATGTTTTGGGGTTTATAAGGGTGAAATAGGTAATGAAGGTAGTGAACAAGTAGGATTTGCAAGGGTAATAACGGATTTAGCAACCCATGCATATCTTTGCGATGTGTTTATATTACCTGACTATCGTAAATTAGGATTATCAAAATGGTTAATGGATGTTATCACCAACCATTCCGAACTTGAAGGGGTTCGCAGGTTTATGTTAGCAACTAATGATGCACATTCATTATATAAAAAATACGGTTTTAATCATATTGATAAACCAGAGCTATTTATGCAAAAAGTCAGTAAATCCCCATTTCAACAATAAGGTTATTTTCATTAACAGGTGCGAAAGGGATTAGACCCTGCATAATCGTGCACAGAATGTCGGATGATTAGTTTCGACTCCTGCTATTCTGTTGATATAAGGGAGGTCATTGAATGGATTTGCTAAAAAATATGAATGGTGCCATTAAATTCATTGAAGAAAATCTTACGAACGAAATTGACTTTAAAGAAGTTGCAAGGCTAGCTTATTGCTCGGAATATCATTTTAAAAGGATGTTTTCCTTCCTTGCAGGTATTTCACTTTCCGAGTATATCCGCCGAAGACGACTTACACTTGCAGCGTTTGAGCTAAAGGATAACAACATAAAGGTCATTGATATAGCGATAAAGTACGGGTACAGCTCACCTGACTCTTTTGCAAGAGCGTTTCAACATTTGCATGGAATCACACCGTCAGAAGCGAGAAGTAATGGCCATTCACTTAAAGCCTATCCACCGATGTCCTTCCAATTATCCATTAAAGGAGGCAGTGAAATGAACTATCGAATTGAAGAAAAAGAGGCATTTCACATAATTGGAATTAAAAAAAGAGTTCCAATCATTTTTAACGGGGTTAATCCAGAGATTGCATCTATGTGGAAAAGTTTAGACGAGAAAACGATAAATGAACTTAAAAACCTATCGAATGTCGAGCCATTAGGGCTGCTTAGTGCATCTGCGAACTTTTCCGAAGGCCGGTTGGAGGAAAAAGGGGAGCTTGATCATTATATCGGCGCAGCAACAACGAGGGAATGTCCAGATAACTTAACGCAGCTGAAAGTTGATGCGTCTACATGGGCGGTATTCGAAGCAGTCGGACCCTTTCCAGAAACACTGCAAAATGTATGGGGACGTATTTATTCCGAATGGTTTCCATCCTCTAACTATGAACAAAGAGAAGGGCCAGAAATCCTTTGGAACGAAAATAAAGATATAACTTCACCAACATTTAGAAGTGAAATATGGATCCCCGTTTTGAAAAAGTAAGTATAGTAGGCGAAAGATTTATCCAAAGAGCTGTCTTAAGGCAGCTTTTTCTTATGGAACAAACAGGGCAGGTTAATGGAAACGGGTTAGGTAATATTTGCTATAACGAGCTATAATGATGGTTAGAAAGTGCTTATAAGGAGATTGGGAAATGCCTGTTATTGAATATCAACAATTTATTAAAGCACCAGTTGAATTATGTTTTGACATTAAGAGGAGCGTGGATATCCATACCAAAACGACAGCGAAAACAAAGGAAATTACTGTTGATGGTGTGACAGAAGGGCTATTAGAAGGGAGATACTGTAACTTGGGAAGCCATTCACTTTGGTATTAAACAAAGGCTGAAAGCCAAGTGACATTCATGGAAAAACCAAATAAGTTTGTAGATATTATGGTGAAGGGAGCTTTCCATTCCTTCGTACACACACATCAGTTTATAGAAAAACAAGGTGGAACTATAATGATAGATAAATTTCAATATAAGTCACCGTTAGGTCCAATTGGAGTTTTAGCTGATAAGTTGTTTTTAGAGAAGTATATGAGAGAATTTATCGTTTCTCGTGCAAAGGCACTGAAAAAGATTGCCGAGAATATGCACTAACCTTGTTTAACGCTTTACTTTAAATATCAGGGGTTGCTGCGGCAGCCTTTTTTTGTTCCACTAAATTGGGCTGTTAGGTAAAGTGAAATGGTAAGATATCAAGAAGAACTAATTCACTACTCAAGAATGATGGAGATGATAAATAATGAAATTATTTTCTGAAAAATTCCCTAACGATGAAGATGGACAAGTGTTAAATTTACTGAACCACAAGATGTAGATTTTTTTATTGCGGTTCCAGATAAAAAGAGTGGTGAAGCTGTATTAAAATCATTAAGAGATGACGGGCTAATTTGTGAATTAGAACAAGATGATGAAACAGAAGAGTGGACTTGTTATTGTTTTACAAAAATGCTTTTAAATTACGAAGACATTATTGATATACAAAAACGACTTAATGGACTAATTAAACCTTATGGTGGGCAAACAGATGGATGGGGAGTAATGGTTGATTAATAGCTGTAATTGTTATAAATAATCGGTTCTTAATGAACTAAAGGGTGCTTTAGCTGAAGTTCGGAGCTGTCTTTATAACCGGCACCCTAAAGATTAGCAAATTGCTCGGCTCAGCGGTACAACCGTGTAAGGCCCGCGGATACAACCGACCTTTAATTATAATTACGGATCAAATCTTTTGCAGCGATTTGATCTTTTTATTTGTTTTTATAAGAATAACATGAATAGAACAAATGTTCCAACATAAATGTGTAAAATTATTACTTTTTTTCAAAGATCACTCTGATAAAGGATATTTTTGATTCTCTTGAAGACTAAAGGGGCAGGATAGTTGAAGAAGCAAGTCGAATCAATAAATCATATTTTCTTAAGATGGGCGGGAACAACTTGCTTTAGGAATTTAAAAGGTTATTTAAAAAGGTTGAGCAGAATTAGACTCACGATGGGTATGTATTTGTTTCAGAAAATGTGATAAACGAAGAGTTTAAAAGAAGGATAGTTGAATTAGAGAGGTCAGTCTAAGGAGAACAGAATGAGTACGCGATACATGAGATGTTAACATAACTCATCTTTTGGGAACTAAAAAAGTACTTTGATCAAGTACGGCATCAAAGTACTTTCCATTTAACAAACTACCAATCGTGGTGATGGTCCTCATCGCAGTGTTTTTTCTTACACCAATCGTGGTGATGGTCCTCATCGCAGTGTTTTTTCTTACACCAATCGTGGTGATGGTCCTCATCGCAGTGTTTTTTCTTACACCAATCGTGGTGATGGTCCTCATCGCAGTGTTTTTTCTTACACCAATCGTGGTGATGGTCCTCATCGCAGTGTTTTTTCTTACACCAATCGTGGTGATGGTCCTCATCGCAGCATTTCTTCTTACACCAATCGTGGTGATGGTCCTCATCGCAGCGTTTCTTCTTACACCAATCGTGGTGATGGTCCTCATCGCAGCGTTTTTTCTTACAACAATCCTTGTGATGGTCCTCACAGTGTTTCTTCTTACAACAATCCTTGTGATGGTCCTCATCGCAGTGTTTTTTCTTACAACAATCCTTGTGATGGTCCTCATCGCAGCGTTTCTTCTTACACCAATCGTGGTGATGGTCCTCATCGCAGCGTTTCTTCTTACAACAATCCTTGTGATGGTCCTCATCGCAGCGTTTCTTCTTACACCAATCGTGGTGATGGTCCTCATCGCAGCGATTCTTCTTACAACAATCCTTGTGATGGTCATTATCGCAGCGTTTCTTCTTACACCAATCGTGGTGATGGTCCTCATCGCAGCGATTCTTCTTACAACAATCCTTGTGATGGTCATTATCGCAGCGTTTTTTCTTACAACAATCCTTGTGATGGTCATTATCGCAGCGCTTTTTCTTACAACAATCCTTGTGATGGTCATTATCGCAGCGTTTTTTCTTACAACAATCCTTGTGATGGTCCTCATCGCAGCGATTTTTCTTAGAACAATCCTCGTGATAAGACATAGAAATGTCACTCCTTTCTACCTTATAAAATAATATAAATAAAAGAAGCAAAGCCTTCTTTATTTAGAAAGGCTTTGCTAGTCAAGACTAAAAACTAACTCAACACCGTCATTTATGGAGCAGGAAGAGTACTAGTTGGTGGAGTAGCTGTAGTTTCACAACGACGTTCATTTACGTCGCAAATACCACCATGTGAATCTACAATAACTTGTCGAGTCACTGTAATTGTAGTGCGTAGTACAATCTTGACTAAAATAGCATTGGTAGTAACAAGTCCCGTAGTGCCGATGACTGGAACGCCTGGTTGAGCAAAGATCCCTTCTACCACTAATGGGGGTTCTATTACTGTATCCTCAGGGCAGGCACCTGGAAAATCTGTATGCTCCTGGAATGGTAAACTTGTTGAAAGTGTAGCTGTTGCAGGAGTTGTCGATCCTGGTGCCAAAAATGTTACCAGAATAGATACAGGAATTAACCCGATGTTAACGACTTTGTCCCTAATGATTGTCGTATTACGGGTAACACCAGCTAGATTCGGTGTAACAGCTACCGAAACAATAGTGGATCCAGCTGGTATTGGAGGAGTAAACGCGGTAAATGGAAGTGTTGCTTCTGCAACCTTTTGTACCGTTTTTGAGCCTACAACGGAATTAACTAGGACACAATCGCTGTTTAATGGTGCAGCGAGTTGGCGAGCTGGAGCTTTAAAATTGCAATCGCAAGCAGAATCGTCGTGAGACTTACAAACCTTACATGGTTTTTTAAATTTTGAATGACGATCAAATCTTGAATCATTACCGAATCTTGAATCATTCCCAAAACCCCAGTCGCTGTCGGAACATGCAGAACCCCAGTTGCTGTGCATCGGATTATTCTTACCAAAATTTCCCATAAAATCTCAATCCTTTCTTGTAACTCTTTTTTTTTTCGAAAATGAAATGGAGTGTAGTATCGAACAGTACTAAAGCACTGCCAAAAGTATTTTCGTTGTAGTTACAAAATATAGTATTAATAAAATAAGGCATTTGCTTGGACATGTTACTTATATTTCCAGACTAAATGTAAATATTTATAGGGTTTACGCTTATAATTTAGCATTAGAGGAAGTATGGAACGAGGGAAAGAAATGGACGAATCCAAAAGCTAAACAATGAAAAGCAGTGCCTGCCAAAATACAGATAAACCCAAAAAGGGCTTCTTTGCTCGATTTTTCGGAAAGTGAACAAAGAAATCCTAGGCTTTTTTTTAGGCGTCTATACGAGGTTTCGTTTCCAATACCAAAGTTTAGATCTATGAGGTTTATAGAGGGAAATTCAACCGTTAACTTTTAATAATGTCCCAAGGTGTATTTTACTTTTTTTCTAATTCGGCTGGGCTTGGTAAAGGGGGAAAGTATGCCTTTTTTTGTCTTCGGGGCAGGTTAGCTTTTCAAGCAAGTGTTTCGAACTAGGTAAGAAACATATGTTATAATTAGCCAAAAAAGGAGAAATTTATATTGACCACATTGATTATCTCAGTATATATAACTATTACACTTGTATCACTCTTTACTTTCGCTGGGCCTTATTCTCCATTGGTGGGACTTGCAGTTGGGATCCCTATACATATTCTAATATTACTTACACAAATATATAAAGAAATAAAAGTGATATCAAAAAAACTATATGAATAGTTTTTGTCAACTCTATGTCCTGTGCAGCAGACATAAGTTATAGTTAATCCGAAAAAAGGAAGGGAGTAGGGTTCTTTGGGTTTCAATACCGGTGATATAGTATATCAACTTATTATGTTTGTTTTGTTGTTTGGCATCATTTTTGCTGTTTACTTTTTTGTTCGTTCTCTCCTTACAAGGTCAAACAAATCCAATAGCATAGAACAAAAAATTGATAGAGTGATTGAGCTACTTGAAAAGGATAGAAGAGATTAATTTCTTTTATCCTTTTCATTTTTTTGTGCCTACATAGTTTATGTCACTCTACAATAAGGCTTATATAACTAAACTGGGCAGGTTAGCTAAAGATCAGAGCTTCTTATGAAACTAGCGGCGCAGGTCAGGTCAATAAGAAGTCGAATATACTTTAGTGATTTCATCTAGTGCAAAAAAGATTATGGAGCAAATAATCGCAAAGATAAAGAAACCTCCTGGGTCAATAAAGTATGTAGCCAATCCAAAACCAATATGTATTAATCCAGATAACCAGAAACGAATTATGAAAAACTTCATTGAGATAAATTCAGCAATTAGTGAGACTGGTAAGCCATATAAGAAATTTCCAATCAAACTATAAAAAAGCACAATAATAATAATCTGAAAGAAATCTCCATCTAAATTAAAGGATGGTTCTTCAAAAATCGAGACTAGAAATAATCCAATTGTAAAGGTCAATGATGAATAAAATGCCACTTTAATTTTTCTGAATTTGTCTTTAAACAGAAGTTTCCTAATGACAGGAAATCCAAACGCAATCGTTATAAAAGCAAGTAAAGTTTTAATTATTAATGGTGTAGTTGAAACAAGTACTATTGTCAACAGAACAAGCACGGAGAAAACAAGAATATAAGAATTCCCTTTTATCATAAATACCTCGGACCTTTTTAACATCATTGTACAATAAGCTGAAGTTAGTAGGAATTAGATGTTTTAAAACATAATTATTTTCAATGAGTAAATTCTTGTTAATCTAACGGGCGTTCGTATTATAAGGAATAAGGTGTCCGGCAGTTCGACGCTGTGTCAGGCGAAGCTACATGAAATCTCCAACCAGCAAAATTGTGCTGTTAAACTGTTAATTTCAGGTCGTGAGGGTGGTTTGGAAAAAGTTTCCGGTGATTTTTGTGTCATTATCCTAAATAGAACATAAGTTAAATTAACCCATTTAATTATTTCCTCCTAAAACAAATAAGGAGATGTTTCTATTGTCAAATTGTGGTCATGAATCAAGTTGTGGTAACGATATCGGTGGATTTGGTGGAGGTTTCGCTTTTATAGTCGTTTTGTTTATACTCTTAATCATTGTTGGAGCAGCTTGTTTCGGTGGTGATGGAGGTCAAGGTGGTTATAGCCCCGTTCAAGGTTATGGCGGTTTCTGCTAAAAAATGTATAAAAAAAGCCGACCCTTTATTGGTCGGCTTCTTTTATGACTAATTTATCGCGAAGTAAGCTTTATAACTGAATCGATAATTTCATCCCAGTCTTCACTATGAATCTCATGCCCTGATCCATCAAGAGTCACTAATTCTGAATGAGGGATGGCTTTTGCAAGAGCAAGCCCGTGCTCGTATGGCAAGGCTGGATCTTCTGTGCCATGAATAATGAGGACAGGTACGCTGATCTCACCCATTCTATCGTAATAATCGTCTCCGCCTTGCAGCATAGCATGATTAAATCTGCTCGGTAGCTGTTTGGCGCGGTCCGCCTCTCTTTTTGCCAGTTTATACATTCTTTCCTGCTCATAAGGTTTGGAACCGGCTAAAGTTTTCCATCCATCCGCAAGAAAAGTGATGACCGCCTCCCGATTTGACCAATCCATGGAAGCACTCTTTGCGTGGTGATCCAATATGCTTTGGTCCATTGGAGGCAGTGTTTCCATTACAGTCCCGAACACACTGGATGCAATTAGCGTAAGCGTAGTTACGCGTTCCGGATATCTCAAGGCAAGAATCTGGCCGATCATACCTCCTAGGGACATTCCAACGATAGAAGCCTGTTCTATGGAATAAGCGTCCAGGACACCCGCCGCATCGTCAGCCATATCCGTTATTGTATAGTTGGAGGTACCGGGTTCATAAACGGTCGATCGTCCCAAATCCCGATGATCGTACCGAATGATAAACCTCCCTTGATCAGCCAGGCGGAGACAGAAGTCCTCATCCCACCAGTCTAATGAAGACATCGCTCCCATGATCAAAAGTACAGCAGGGTCCTTAGGGTTTCCAAAACTTTCTGTACATATATCCACTTTATTTATTTTCAGTATCCGTTCATTCATGTTTTTTACCTCCGTATTAAATATTATCTAATTGCGCAGATCAATAAATTCTTTCCGGAGCATGATTGGCCTGTTAATTATCGCAGTCTAACCCACTTAATAATCATGACGAGGCCTCCTTTTATTTGTAAAATGGGAGGTATCCCTATACTACTGTAACATGGGGGAATTCTTTGTGCCACCAAAATTTTCCACGTTCTTACCTTAGAAAAACGTCTGTCATGTTATTCCTTACAAACAGAAAACCCCGAATAAAGAACACCATTTTTGGTGTCATTCATTCGGGGTTTTTGCAGATGCATTTTCCTTTTATTGAGCTGTATATCCGCCATCTAACACAACTGCCTGGCCTGTGATGCCCCGTGCTTTGTCGCTCGCGAGGAAAATGGCGTAGTCGGCAATTTCACTTACATCAAGTAAGCGGTTTTGCGGGACAAGCGGATAGATGACCTCTTCCAAAACACTTTCCAGTGGTACTTGTCTTGTTTTAGCCAGATCCTCCAGTTGACCGCGGACGAGAGGTGTGTCTACGTATCCTGGGCAAAGGGCATTGACGGTTATGCCAAAAGAGGCGCTTTCCAAGGCGGCGACTTTCGTTAATCCGATTACACCGTGTTTGGCACTATTGTACGCTGCTTTGTTGGCAAATCCAATTAGACCGTTAATGGAAGAGATGTTGATGATTCTGCCGAAGCCTTGTTCTTTCATGATGGGCAAAACGTTCTTAATTGAAATGAATGGGGCGGTCAGCATGATTTTGATCATCAGTTCGAATTTTTCAGTTGGAAACTCTTCAATTGGTGCAACATGCTGAAGGCCTGCGTTATTGATGAAAATATCTATTCGTCCGTATTTGTCTTTAGCTTGTTTGATTAGTTGGATAATATCCTCTTCACTGGTCACGTCTGCTTTTAAGCCGATAACTTCCAAGCCTTTGTTCCTTAGGTCTAAAGCAGCTTTTTCAACTGTGTTTTGATCAAGGTCGGACAAAACGACCTTTGCGCCATTTTCAGCAAATATCTTTCCAATCTCAAAGCCTATTCCTCTAGCAGAGCCGGTAATTATCGCCACTTTATCTTTAACCATATTACATTCCTCCAATTAAAAATGTAATGGTCCAGGTCTGTCATTTTATGTCGTAAACAGGGAATATTTCACAAGGTAAGCTCCATTGGAAATATAAAGGGAAGGTTATAAAAATATGGTTTAGGTTAATGAGTAAGAGTCTATCATGATTTTCAAGATAAAAAAAGAATTTTATTTCCCCTTGTCGTTGGCATAGATATTGCATGAATAAAATATGAGTAAATACAGGTAAGTAAAACGGAAAGGGGAAGCTGGATGATTAAAAAAATAGCCATTATCGGTTCAGGTGTAATGGGGAGTGGGATCGCTCAGTCTTTTGCAGTTAGCGGGTATTTTGTCACCATTAACGATATAAAGGAAGAGTTGCTATACCATGCCCAAAATCGAATTTCAGAGAATCTATCACTGCTCATTGAGGAAGGGGTTTTGACTGATCAGGAAAAGCAAGGCGCTTTAGCGAATATTACATATAGCGTAGATTTAAAAGGGGCTGTAAGGGATGCTGATTTTATCATTGAGGCCATTCCGGAAGTCATTGAGTTGAAGTTAAATCTATATGAGCAAATGGAGAAAATAATCAAACCGGATGCAATTGTTGCTTCCAATACATCGACCTTTCCGATTTCTCAATTGATGGAGAAGGCCTCGTTTGCGGACAGAATGGTCATCACGCATTTCTTTAATCCTGGCCATTTGGTTCCATTGGTTGAAATTGTTCAGCATGACGAAACAAAGCCCGAAATCGTCAAGACAACAATGGATTTAATGCGTAAAATCGGCAAGTCACCGATTCTCTTGAAAAAAGAAATAGCAGGATTCATTGCCAATCGTCTCCAGACTGCCTTGATGCGGGAAGCCTTTTATCTATTAAAAGAGGGCGTTGCCAATGCTGTGGATATCGATACAGCGATAACGGCTGGACCAGGTTTTCGATGGGCATTTACTGGGCCGATCGAGATTGCTGATTTTGGCGGACTGGATACATGGCAGCGCGTACTTGATAATGTTTCACCGGTATTGGATCAGAGTAAGGAAGCGCCTGATTTGATTCGTGATTTGGTGGCTAAGGGAATGCTTGGGACGAAGTCGGGAGAAGGGATTTTTACGTATGAAGAATCTACCGTTTCTCAGAAAATCAACGAGAGGGACCGTAATTTTATTAAACTGGGAAAATTAAAAATGGAGAAGGAGGAAGTATTATGAGAGAAGTAGTGATTGTAGGGGCAGCAAGAACACCAGTTGGTGCGTTTGGAGGCAGTCTTGCCAATGTTTCAGCGGTTGACTTGGGAGTTGTGGCAGCTAAGGAAGCGATTAAGCGGGCAAATATCTCGGCTGACATGATCGATGAGGTATTGGTTGGGAATATTCTATCTGCTGGATTAGGGCAAAATGTGGCACGTCAGGTTGCGATTCATGCAGGGATTCCGGAAACAACGCCTGCCATGGCCATTAATAAACTTTGCGGATCTGGACTCCGTACGGTAATAATGGGGGCGCAATTCATTGCCCTTGGTGATGCTGATGTGATTCTTGCCGGGGGTATCGAAAGCATGAGCAATGCCCCGTATTTACTTCCAAATTATCGTTTTGGACAGAAAATGGGTAATGCCGAAGCAGTGGATTCAATGACTTATGATGCCTTAACGGATGTTTTTAATCAATATCATATGGGCGTGACTGCGGAGAATATTGCCGAACAGTGGGAAATCAGCCGTGAAAAGCAGGATGAATTTGCTTTAGATAGCCAACTGAAGGCTGAAAAGGCGCAGCTTGAAGGACGATTTGCAGATGAAATCGTACCTGTTGAATATAAACGAAGAGGGAAGACGATCTCGGTAGACCAAGATGAACACCCACGTCATGGGCTGACGATGGACCAGCTAACGAAGCTGCGTCCTGCTTTTAAGGAAAATGGAACGGTTACGGCCGGAAATGCATCCGGGATCAATGATGGGGGTGCGATGTTGGTCCTGATGTCTAGAGAAAAAGCAGACGAGCTAGGACTGGAAGCATTAGCAACAATTAAGTCATATGCAAACGCCGCGCTTGATCCGAAAATCATGGGATACGGTCCAGTTCCTGCGACAAGGAAAGCTTTGGCAAAAGCGGGAATGACAATAGATGATATTGATTTGATGGAAGTGAATGAAGCCTTTGCGGCACAGTCACTCGCCGTGCTTAAGGACCTTGAATTGAAGCCGGAGAAAGTGAATGTAAATGGCGGGGCGATTGCCCTGGGTCATCCTGTAGGTGCTTCCGGTGCCCGGATCTTAGTGACTTTATTGTATGAAATGAAGCGCAGGGATGCAAAGACCGGCCTTGCAACCTTATGTATTGGCGGAGGACAGGGAACTGCGCTGATTGTGGAACGGTAATGACTTGGCCTCATTTTCCTATGATATAATGGAGAAAACTTCAGACGGGTTAAGGAGAATAGGAATGGCCAGCGATAATAAAACTATTCATTTGGAATTAGTGAAAGCGATATTGGAAGAATTGCCTTTTGGTGTTTTGGTAACGAAAAACGAAAAAGAAATCGTTCTATGCAATCGCGTATTATCTGAGGCTTTTGCTGAGAATCAATTTGATCTGCAAATAAATTTGATTTTAGAAAAAAACCTTGTACCAGCTGTAAATACTCCGATCCGTTTGAATGATAATAATGGGATTGTCAGAAAAGCCATCATTCAAATGGGTGATGAGGAGTTTCAGATTTATCTCCTGTTATTTACAAATAATAAAAGTGATTTTCTTAATATTGATAATCATGAAGAACTTCTGTTTAAGGATATTATCGAATTTGCCTATGACGGCTTGGTAATGGTCGATACGGAAGGGTATGTCCAAATGCTGAGCCACGCTTATGCGGATTTTCTTGGGGTCGAACAGGAAAGCTCAATAGGGAAACATGTAACGGAGGTCATTGAAAACACCCGTATGCATGTGGTCGCCAAAACTGGCAAGCAAGAGGTCGCTGAATTACAAAAAATTAAAGATAATTATATAATTGCGACCCGCTCCCCGATAAGGAAACAAGGTAAGTTAATAGGAGCGGTCGGGAAGATTCTTTTTAAGAATGTCGGGCAATTTACCGCTCTTTCCAAGCGGATAAATTCACTTGAAGTAGAGCTGAAAAAGTACAAAGGCGATTTTCGCGAGAGAAACAAGGCCTCATATACGTTTGATCATTTGATGGGAAGAAGTCCTGCTTTCATGGAAGTAAAAGGTCAAGCCAAAATTGCAGCTAAAAGCGACTCGAATGTGTTGATTTTGGGCGAAAGCGGAACAGGTAAGGAGCTATTTGCCCATTCCATTCATAATGATAGCAGACGGGCCATGGGTGTGTTTGTCAAAGTGAACTGTGCCGCCATCCCGGCAGAGCTGCTGGAGTCAGAGCTATTTGGCTATGAAGAGGGTTCTTTCACTGGTGCAAAAAAAGGCGGAAAAGCAGGGAAGTTCGAAGCGGCTGAAGGCGGAACGATTTTTCTGGATGAAATCGGTGAACTTCCACTGCATATGCAGGTGAAGCTGCTCCGTGTTTTACAAGAAAAAGAGATTGAAAGGGTCGGCTCGACGGGAAGTATTCCGATTGATGTACGGGTAATCGCTGCAACAAACCGTAATCTGGAGGAAATGGTCTCGAAAGGGGAATTTCGACTTGATATGTATTACCGGTTGAAGGTCATGCAAATCCAGGTTCCTTCCTTAAGGGAGCGACCGGAGGACATTGAAATACTGGTAAATCATTTTGTTGAAAAGTACCAGAACCTCATGAAAAAACGTGTAACGGGGATGAGTGATCAAGCTTTACGGCTGTTGCGTCTTTATAAATGGCCGGGTAATATTCGTGAGTTGGAGAATATCATTGAACGCGCAATGAATATAGTTGAAGAAGGGGAAATGATACGTTCCAAGCATCTCCCTAAAGAAATAACGGGTCATAAAGAATCAGTATCGATCCGCACTTTAGCAGAAGTAATGGATGAAACTGAACGGGCTGCAATCGTTTCATGTTTGGAAATGACTTCTGGTAATAAATCAGAAACGGCAAAGAGACTCGGAGTGAGTCGAACAACACTGTATGAAAAAATGAATAAATATGGTTTATAAATGTAGAAAGTACCCTTTTGCCAAAGGGTTCAGACTGTAGACAAATTCGAAGAAAATCGAGTTTGCCTGCAGTTTTTTTATTTTAAAAAAGTTCCAGGTGGTTTCAGAAATCAGCTCCTTTTCCGCCGACTGTCTGCCAAGCCTCCTCGCCTCAAACGTCTCCGGGGTCTCGGCTAGCCAGTTATTCGGCAGGAGTGTCGCAAATTTCTTCAATCCAGTGAGGGTTTTATAAAAAAACAATGATGTAAAACCTAGTCTTAATCATGGTTCAGGATGAGACCAGCCTACAGTTTTTTCTATAAAAAAACAGTCCAGTAGATTGGAACGAAAGGTGCGAGACTCCTGCGGGAAAAGCGCGTCTAGGGGAGACCCTGCAGGCGCAAGCCGAGGAGGCTCCCGGGACCGCCCGCGGAAAGCGAGTACCTGAAGTGAACGCATTGTTTAATTTAAACACCCCCTCCAAAAAACTGTAGGTACATTAGTGCATGTTTTTCACTAGCAAATATTTGAGTGTGTTAGGAAATCCGTACATAAAACGAGAGGGAATTTAAATGTTGTAAGAAAAGGCTTACACTTTTTTGAAGTTTATACCTATGTGTACTGAAACCTTAACAGTTTTAAGGAGTTTTAGCTTTTATAAGGGAAATAAAATGTTTGAAAAGGCTTTAAAAGATGAGATTTTTCATTCTATTTAAGTTGGCACAATAATTGCATAATTAATTTAGTGAATGGCCTATCTGTCATTTTAGATTGTGTTTCCACGTAAAATGAAAAGGGATTTCGTAATTCAGCAATTGTTGAAAGCGTTCTCAATAATTGGGAAGCGCTTAGGAGGATCATTCAGCTTGACTTGGGGAAGGCAGGCTTGGATGGTAAAATCAGGAAGATTAAAAATGTGGAATTTAGGAGATTAATAGTTCTATTTAAAGGCTTCCGAAATAATTTTGGGGCAAGGGGAGAAAAGGGGGAAATGAGTTGGTGATCCAAATTTTAGCCATTGTTGTGGCGCTGGGACTTTTAATCTTTTTAGCCTACCGGGGCTATCCGGTCATTATCATAGCGCCGATTGTTACTTTATTGGCGGTCATTTTATCCGGTGGACATTTGCTGCCGAGCTATACAGAGACATATATGACGTTTGCGGCTAACTATATAAAAGCGTTTTTTCCGATATTTTTATTAGGGGCCGTATTTGGAAAAGTCATGGAGATGAGCGGTGCAGCTGCATCCATTGCCAAGACCATCGTAAAATCACTAGGCTCAAAGCAGGCTATTCTTGCTGTAGTGCTGGCCTGTTCGGCGCTGACATATGGCGGGGTTTCACTCTTTGTAGTGGCATTCGCCGTTTATCCATTCGCAGCGGCAATTTTTAAAGAAGCAGACATCCCAAAGAGATTATTGCCGGGAACGATAGCATTGGGTGCTTTCACTTATACGATGGATGCCCTTCCTGGAACACCTCAGATTCAAAATATCATTCCAACGAATTATTTCGGAACAGATACCTATGCTGCTCCAATAATGGGTATTATTGGTGCGATCATGGTATTCACTGGAGGAATGCTCTGGTTAGAACGTCGTCGTAAACAAGCGTTGGCAAATGGTGAAGGCTACGGGGAAGGACATATTAATGAACCAGAAAGTGCAGAACAGCAAAACCTGCCTAACTTTTGGCTGTCTATTGTACCGCTAATCCTTGTCGTAGCATTTAATTTTGCTTTCAGCCGCAGTGCCATTTCGGTTAAGCACTGGTATGATGCATCGATGTTGAAGGAAACTTTCAACATTGCCGATGTAAGCACAGTCACTTCATCCTGGTCTTTGATTGTTGCACTGACTATCGGTATTATTGCAGCGATGCTACTGAATGTTGGACGTATCAAGGTCAAATTGGCAAGTGGATTAACAGCTGCTGCTATGGGATCTTTGCTTGCTATATTCAATACCGCATCTGAAGTTGGTTTTGGGAATGTGGTGAAAACGCTTCCTGGATTCTCGGTCATTCAAAACTGGGTGTTCAATGCAAGCGGAAATCCACTCGTATCCGAAGCTATTGCCGTCAATGTGCTGGCAGGGATTACCGGATCTGCTTCTGGTGGACTTTCGATTGCGTTAGAAGTAATGGGAGGTCACTATTTGCAGTTGGCCCAAAGTGTCGGAATCACTCCGGAAATGCTTCATCGAATTGCATCCATGGCATCTGGCGGAATGGATACGCTGCCGCATAATGGTGCGGTCATTACCTTACTTGCCATTACTGGACTGACACATCGTCAATCTTACAAGGATATCTTTGCGATTACGGTTTTGAAAACAGTGACCGTGTTCATCATTGCTTTTGCAACTTCACTGTTTATTTAATAGAATAGTATTAAGAATGGAGATGATGGAAAATGAGTAAATTATTAACATCTTTTGATAGCGCTATTCAACAAATCGAGGATGGAGCAACCATTATCGTTGGCGGGTTCGGATTAAGTGGAATTCCAGAAAAACTAATCATTGCATTGCGTAACAAAGGTGTAAAGGATTTGACGATTGTCAGCAACAATTGTGGTGTCGATGATTGGGGTCTTGGTCTTTTGCTTGAAAACAAACAAATCAAAAAAATGATCGCTTCTTATGTAGGGGAAAATAAGTTATTTGAACAGCAATTTTTAAGTGGCGAGCTGGAGGTCGAGCTAGTTCCCCAAGGAACGTTGGCCGAGCGTTTAAGAGCGGGCGGAGCGGGAATTCCTGCCTTTTATACAGCCACAGGAGTAGGAACGGAAGTCGCAAATGGTAAAGAACATAAAGAGTTTGATGGCCGCACATACATTATGGAAAAAGGAATAGTCGGAGATTTTGCCTTTGTAAAAGCCTGGAAAGCAGATCATTTCGGTAATCTTGTATATCGGAAAACCGCAAGGAATTTTAATCCTGTCGTTGCCACCGCAGGGAAAGTTACGATTGTCGAAGTGGAGGAGCTAGTGGGCACAGGAGAGCTCGATCCAGATGAAATTCATACTTCAGGGGTTTATGTACAAAAAGTGCTTGTAGGAAATGACTATGAAAAACGAATTGAAAGACTTACAACTGCTAACGCATAAAAAGGAGGAGTATTCGAATGACTAGACAACTAATTTTAGAACGGGCTGTAAAAGAAATCAAAGATGGTATGTGTGTAAATTTAGGGATTGGAATGCCGACCTTGATTGCCAACATGATTCCAAATGACTTTAATGTCATGCTTCAATCGGAAAATGGCTTACTCGGAATCGGGCCTTATCCAAAAAAGGATGAAGTCGATCCGGATTTGATTAATGCAGGAAAAGAAACAGTAACGGCAAAATCGGGGGCATCATTTTTTGATAGCGCTGAATCATTCGCGATGATTCGCGGCGGCCACATCGATCTAGCCATTTTAGGCGGGATGGAAGTTTCCGAAAATGGGGACTTGGCAAACTGGATGATTCCAGGGAAGATGGTAAAAGGAATGGGAGGAGCGATGGACCTCGTCCAAGGCGCAAAACGAATTGTTGTCATTATGGACCATGTGAACAAGCATGGGGAATCCAAAGTGAAAAAGAACTGTACTTTGCCATTGACGGGGGAAAAAGTCGTCCATTGCCTGATTACCGAACTGGCTGTTTTTCAATTTACAGAAGCTGGCATGGAATTGATAGAATTGCAAAATGGCATAACACTTGATGAAGTGAAAAGTAAAACAGAGGCTGACTTTACAATAAGCCCCTCTATTGAAATTAGAGCGTAAGTTAAAGAGATTAATAAAATAATTCATTATTAGACTACTTTTATTCGCAAACGGGCGAACGGAAGCAGTCTATTTTTTTGTCGTATGTTTGTTTATATTATGTTAAAGCAGTCAGTCATAAGTTGGGGGAAATTTTAATGGTGCGGCTATGCCATAGCGAACGAAATAAGACTACAAAATGTGGTCTCTTTTATTTTGTTTAAAAATCAACAATATGAAAATTTTCCAACCATGCTACTTTTCCGTTAAATAGGCTTATATAAAGTCTGATGGGAACTTAAAAGGAGGGATTACATTGACGGTAGCATTACGAAGATTATTGGATCGATCAGTGAAAAAGATGGGCAAAGGGATGAATCCTGTGGTGAAGGCATCAGCATTGGAAATGGTGGAACGTGCTTATACTGAAGGGATCACTGTACAGATAAGTGCCGGCCATCGCTCTTTGGAAGAACAAGCCGCGCTTTATGGTCAAGGACGAGTTTATAGCTATAATGGAAAAAACTACAGTAATCTAGCTAAACCTATTGTGACGAACGCTAAGCCAGGGCAATCCTATCATAATTTTGGACTGGCCATTGATTACTTCATTGTGAGTGATGATGGTAAGAGAGCGATATGGACAGTGGATTCAAAGTGGCAGCGTGTGGCTGCCATAGGTAAGGATTTAGGATTTAAATGGGGCGGGGATTGGAGTTCATTCAAGGATTATCCCCACTTGGAGATGACAGGCGGGTTATCTTTTACACAGTTACAAGCAGGAAAAGAACCTCACCTAACCTTCAAATTAGAAAAAATGGAAATGCCAAAGACCAGCAAAGGAGATAGTCAAATAATTTCGATACAAAATACGTTAAATAGCCGATATAAAACGGCTATTGAGGGTGATGGATTTTATGGTCCCAAAACTCGATCGGCCCTTATAAAAGGTTTACAAACGGAGTTGAATAAGCAATTCAATAAAAGACTAGTTGTCGATGGAAAATGGGGACCTAGAACCAAGACTGCAATCGTCACCAAAAAAAAAGGAGCTGCAGGCAATATCATATGGATCCTGCAAGCAGCGCTCTATATGGAAGGATTTAACCCCGGGTACCTTGACGGAGAATTTGGGGAAAAAACCGAGGCGGTATTATTCAAATATCAAAAGGCAAGCAGAATTTCCGCCGATAAGTTTGCAGGTCAAGAAACATGGAATGAATTGTTTGCTTGATAGAGAATGAGATCACTAAACAACTAATGTGAATGATAAATGACGGCGGAATAATGCAATCCGTCCTACCACGGGAATAATTCGACTTAATTCGACCTACTCCGGAAATAATCCGACCTAGCCCCAAAATAATTCGACTTTCCCGGGAAATAATTCACCTAAACCCGGCATAATTCGACTTACCCCGGAATACTCCTTCCTACACACAAATCCGCTATTTATCTAAAGTATTCATTCCAGTTCCAAGCACCAATCATTGCATTGCATAAAGCTCCCTGGCGGGTATTCGAATTCACATTCGGAGATGAGGTTGAATTTAAGCTTGCGGCAAATTGCGTTTGATGCAGGATTATTGATCGAAGGGAATGCGTGAATGTATTTGTATTTTCGTTCTGCTTTGATTTTCTCTATCAGTGCCTTCACGGCATGAGATGCGATTCCTTTACCTTGAAATGAAGGGAGGACGCTCCAACCGATTTCGTACACATTTTCATCGTTCCAGACCGTTTGCCAGTAGCCAACGGAACCGGCTGCCTCTGTCTCTGGAAACGAGTTGATGCTAAACATACACCCCTTATCTCCAATCTGTAGGTATCGTTGATGGCGTTTCAGGATTTGTTCATTACTTTCTGGTCCGCCAAGATGTTCCATCATTTCTGGGGCATTTAGTTGAAAAAGCAATTCAAGGTCTTTATCTTCCCACGGTTTAATTTCTATTTTAGTTTCTTTGCCTCGTTCTGAAATCCGACTCACCCCTAAATGTTATATTTTCTAATATAATCTTCTTGGCATAATGCGAGATTCCTTTTTTTGAACTTATTATTCTATTACCTTTGTATTGAAGTTTGATTTTAATAAGAATAAAGAGATGAATGTTTCCCATTAAATGCTATAATTTACAGGTGATTCTATCAAATGACAGAGAACGGAGATGAAGAAATGAAATCTTCAGTAAATCAGTTTTCCACTCAATTTGAATGGATATTGAATGTGATCAATGTGGGTGTCCATATTGTGAATAAAGATGGGGATACGGTATTTTACAATGAAATGATGGCACATATCGACGGGCTTGATCGTGAACAGGTGCTGGGGGAAAATATTTTTCAGCTTTATCCTTCATTGACTGATGAATCCAGTACGCTGCATGTAGCATTGGAAAAAGGCAATGAAACGATTGAATCCATTCAAACATATGTCAACTTAAAGGAGAAAAAGATAACATCCATCAATAGTACGTATCCTTTGTATGAGGATGGTGAAATTATTGGGGCAGTGGAAATCGCAAAGGATATTACGAAGGTCATGAATATGTACGACCAAATTGTCGATTTGCGTTCCCAGCTGGCCGAGACACATAAGAAAAATAAGTTTTCTGAAGGGACGGCGACCTATCATTTTAGTGATTTGATCGGTAATAGCCCTGCTTTTCAGCAAGCCATTTCATTGGCGAAAAAAGCGGCCCGTACACATTCCCCAGTCATGATTTATGGACCAACAGGGACAGGGAAGGAACTGGTCGTGCAAAGTATACATAATGTAAGTGCTCAGCGAAATCAGCCTTTCATCGCGCAAAACTGTGCGGCTGTTCCAAAGGAATTGATGGAGGGGCTGCTGTTCGGCACGACGAAAGGGGCTTTTACCGGAGCGATGGATCGCATGGGCATTTTTGAGCAAGCAAATGGCGGTACCCTTTTCCTTGATGAGCTGAATAGCCTCGACCTCGGTCTGCAGGCAAAATTGCTGCGAGTGCTTCAGGAAGGTGAGGTGCGCCGTGTTGGAGGTTCGAAGGAGCAAAAGGTAAATGTGAAAATCATTGCTGCGATGAACATTTCTCCAGAAGAGGCGTTGGACCGGGGAATCATTCGCTCAGATTTATTCTTTCGCCTGAATGTCGTGACAATCCAAATGCCTTCACTTGTGGAGCGTAAAACGGATATTCCGGAAATAGTCAATCACTTTATTCAAAAATTCAACAAATCATTTTTTTCGGAAGTGCGCGGGATCAGCCAAAAGGCGATGCAGCGGCTTCTACAATATCCATGGCCCGGGAACATTCGTGAACTGGGACATGCCATCGAGTTAACCTTTAACGTCATGGACGCAGGGGAAGATTTGATTGATGAACATCATCTTCCTGCTTATCTTTTCCCTTCAGGAAATTATGCTGCAGCAAATGCGCAGAGCCATCCTTCCCCATTGAAAAACAAGATTGATTTACCTGTCGTTCTTGAAGAAATGGAAAGGGAAATGATCATCAATATGTTCGAGAAATATAACGGGAATATCAGCAAAACGGCAGAAGCCCTCAATATTAAAAGACAGGGACTGCAATATAAGTTAAACAAGTACGGCATTGAAAAAGTTTATACGGCAGGATCGAAGGAATCCAAGTAAAATCAGTTTTTTTTGGAAACGCTGTCACACTTTGTAACTTGAAGAGGGCTCTTGTTTAAAGAGACCCTCTTTTTTTTGCTAGGCGCAAAGAATCTGGCTGCAAAAAATTATGCGTTATGAAAAATATCTTGCGATTTTAAGCTCGGTTTGCCCCCTTTTGCTTATGTTTTCCTTGTTATTAATGTTGGCATCATTCTTGCGAGAGTATATATATAAGTTCTTAGAATAAGGGGGCATATTAAATGAATTTGATGGGATTGGATGTAAAAAATAAAGAATACCTAGGTGGACGCAGGCATTATAATGATATCGAATTGTGGAAGGATGTAACGGAAGAGCAGTGGAATGATTGGATCTGGCAATTGACCAATACGATTAAAACACTGGATGATCTGAAAAAGGTCGTCAACTTGACACCGGATGAAGAGGAAGGAGTCCGGATTTCGACTCAAACGATTCCGTTGAACATTACGCCTTATTATGCTTCATTGATGAATCCCGATGATCCTCGCTGTCCGATTCGTTTACAGTCGGTACCGCTTTCGGCAGAAATGAACAAGACTAGATATGATTTGGAGGATCCGCTGCATGAGGATGAGGATTCCCCTGTTCCTGGATTGACGCATCGTTATCCGGATCGGGTTCTATTCCTTGTAACGAACCAATGCTCCATGTACTGCAGATATTGTACGCGACGCCGTTTTTCAGGTCAGGTAGGCATGGGTGTTCCCAAGAAGCAGCTTGACGGGGCGATTGAATATATCCGGAACACTCCGGAAGTGAGGGACGTGCTGATCTCTGGAGGAGACGGCCTGTTGATCAATGATAAGATCCTTGAATACGTATTGAGTAACTTACGTGCCATACCGCATGTGGAAATCATTCGGATCGGCACACGTGCACCGGTCGTTTTCCCGCAGAGGATCACGGAAAATTTATGTAATATTCTGAAAAAATACCATCCAATTTGGTTGAATACGCATTTCAATCATTCACTTGAACTGACGGATGAAGCGAAAAAAGCATGTGATATGCTGTCGATGGCAGGGGTGCCGCTTGGTAATCAGGCAGTCATTCTGGCTGGTATCAACGATAGTGTACATATCATGAAAAAGCTTATGCATGACTGTGTTAAAGCAAGGGTTAGACCTTATTACATTTATCAATGTGATCTATCTGAAGGGATTGGCCATTTCCGGGCGCCGGTTTCAAAAGGACTGGAAATCATTGAAGCGCTGCGCGGCCATACATCAGGATATGCGGTGCCAACTTTTGTGGTGGATGCTCCTGGCGGAGGCGGAAAGATTGCCTTGACTCCGAATTACCTTCTTTCGCAAAGTCCGGATAAAGTCGTTTTACGGAACTTTGAAGGAGTGATCACAAGTTATCCGGAGCCGAAGAATTATGTTGCCGGCAGTGCGGATGCTTACTTTGATGAAGTGTATGGTACTGCGGATAGGAAAGAAGCCGTCGGGATTTCCGCACTCATGACGGATGAGAAATTCAACTTGGTACCAGAGGGCCTTCGTCGTCTTGACAAGAGAAAATCGTATGAAAGCACTGACGAACATGCTTCCTTGAAGGATCGCCGTGATAAACGGGATGAAATGAAGGAAAAATTAAGGTTAGCCCAAGAAAAAAAGAACGCCATGGCCGCTAGTGGCTCGGTGAAATCTGACGGCAAGGAGGAATGAAGATGGACTGCTTGTGGTGCAATGCCCCAAACGTAGAAGAAAGCGAAAAGAAGGATTGTTACTGGATCATGCCTGACGGGAAACGCTCAATAAAAGTCCTTCAAGTTCCAGCCTTGAACTGTCCTGAATGTGGAATCTATGTGTCTGATTCGATGAATCAAAAGGTGGATGAAGCTTTATCCATTTATGATGTGAGTGAATATCCTGATGAGTTTACGTATGATCAGCTTCTTCAGGCACCTGTCAAAAAATTATTTAATTGGAAATAGAATGCCGGGAGAAGCGGATGATATGCATCTCTTCTCCCGAATTCTTTAAATAAGGGGGGTTACATAATGCCTGTTCAAAAGCTGCCTTTTTTCACCCAAATGGAGACTGGGGATTGTTATACGATGGAACTCTATCATGATCATGCCAATCAGCGCTTACGCATGGATGATTATCGGGGAAATATCATAAAAGCGATCGATCGGGCCCTTGCCATCGCAAAGGAGCAGGGCTTTACTAAAGTGATACTTAAAGCCAGGAATGAAGATTTATCCGCTGCATTGAGTCAGGGATTCATGCTGGAAGGAATATTGAGCAAGTATTTCAAAGGGAATGATGCCTATTGCATGGCCTTCTATTTAACGGATGAAAGGCGAACAAGCGACTTTTGGGTCAAGGAAGATAAAGTCATCCAAGATGTCAGTCAGATTCCTAGATTGATTGAATCTCAGAAAATGCCTGAGAATTATATCCTTCGGTTTGCTACGGAGAAAGATGCACAAGAGCTGGCGAATTTATATGGTGCCATCTTTGAAACCTATCCCACACCGATGAATGATGAGCGATATATCAAGAAAGTGATGGAGGAAGGTACGATCTTTAGTGTTATCGAATATGAAGGAACCATCGTCAGTGCTGCATCCGCGGAAGTGAATGAGATGTATCACAATGCTGAATTAACGGACTGTGCAACAATTCCCCAACATCGAAAGCATGGTTTCATGAAGGTGCTCATCTCCGCATTGGAACAAGAATTGTTCAGGAAAAACATTTATTGCTCTTATTCATTAGCGCGTTCATTGTCAATGGGTATGAACGCCGTCTTTCATCAGCTGGGATATGAATACGGAGGCAGATTAACGAAGAATTGCAATATTTGGGATAAGTATGAGGACATGAATATTTGGAGTAAAGATTTATCTTTCAAGTAGGAGGATCGTTTCTATGGCTAAATACACATGGGTTGATAAAGAAACCTGTATTGCGTGCGGTGCATGCGGTTCAACTGGTCCTGAAATTTATGACTATGACGATCAAGGGATCGCTTTCGTCATCTTGGACGATAATCAGGGGAATGCCGAAGTTCCTGAGGTCTTGCATGATGACATGCAAGATGCTATGGAAGGCTGCCCTACAGAATCCATCCTGATTCAGGATGAGCCTTTTAGTTGGTAAACTGGTTCTGGAAATTAATTGATTAATAGAATAATGCACAGTGGGTACGAACGTTAAAAGGAGAGATGACATGACACGCAATTATTTGATTAAGCCTACTTTAGATCATGACTATCCCACTATCTCTCATGGGAATGGAATTTATCTTTATGATATAGATGGAAATCAGTATATAGATGGATCATCAGGAGCGGTCACAGCAAGTATTGGCCATGGTGTAGTAGATGTTGTCGAGGCAATGACGGAGCAAGCCCGCAAAGTTTCTTTTGCATATAGGTCTCATTTTACGAATGAAGCCGCAGAGGCATTGGCCAAAAAGCTAAGTGAGTTGGCTCCTGGGGATTTGAATTGGTCATTTTTCGTGAATAGTGGGTCGGAAGCGACCGAAACGGCGATGAAGATAGCGATTCAACATTGGCAAGAAAAAGGGTTTGAGCGAAAAAACCGTATCGTCTCCAGGTGGACGAGTTATCACGGGATCACGATGGGTGCTTTATCGATGTCCGGCCATGTACCAAGAAGAAAGCGTTTTGTTCCGCTATTGGAGGATTTTCCTAGCATTTCGGCTCCCTACTGTTATCGCTGTCCTTTTAATAATGAAACTTCCGGATGCAAGCTTCAGTGTGCAAATGAACTGGAGACAGCCATTCAAAGGGTCGGCTCCGAGAATATAGCTGCCTTCATCGCAGAACCTATAATCGGGGCATCCGCTGGTGCTGTAACACCGCCGGATGGCTACTATCAAAGGATTAAGGAAATCTGCGAAAACTATGACATTCTTTTTATTGCCGATGAGGTAATGACGGGAATCGGACGGACAGGAAAAATGTTCGCGATGGAACACTGGGGAGTCACTCCGGATATCATCGCATTGGGTAAAGGAATGAGCGCGGGCTATACTCCAATGGCAGCCACAATGGTTACTGACCGTGTCATGGAGCCCATTTTAAAAGGCTCGAAATCCATCATGGCTGGACACACATATAGTGCAAACCCTCTATCTGCGGCCGTTTCATTGGAAGTGCTTTCCTACATTGAGGGAAATGACCTGGTTCAGGCAGCGGAAGTGAAAGGTCAATATCTGTTTAAGAAGCTGCAAGGATTGGCTGAGAAATTCGATATCATTGGTGATGTAAGAGGGAAAGGGCTGCTCCTTGGGCTTGAGTTTGTCTCAGATCGGATTTCAAAAACGCCATTTGACTTGCAAATCGCCCTGACTACAAGGCTTGTCAATAAGGCTTTTGCGAAGGGGTTGTTAATCTATCCTGCTGCAGGTGCGATTGAAGGAATCGCTGGCGATGCGGTTATCTTATCTCCGCCATTAATCATTACGAATGAAGAAATCGATCGCCTCGTCAGGATACTCGAAGCTTCCCTCGAAGAGTTGCAGCAAGAATTGCACGCGGAAGGTTTGATTGAGGACATGCAGGCTATTTAGGAGGAACGGTATGAAGCAGGTCATTACGAAGAAAAACAAAATTGTGACCATGGAAGAAGCATTGGAGCATATTTCCGATGGATGCACACTCATGTATGGCGGATTTGGCGGGGTGGGGACCCCTCCGACGCTCGTACAGGGTATTCTTGCCAAGGGCGTCAAGGAATTGACCTTGATTGGCAATGATACTGGATTCCCTGACATCGGCATTGGCCGGCTTGTGACTGCTGAAAGGGCAAAGAAAGTGATCGCCTCGCATATCGGATCCAATCCTAATGCCGGCAGGCTCATGACTGAAGGAAAGCTGCAAGTCGAATTTTCACCGCAAGGGACATTAGCCGAACGGATTCGTGCTGGCGGTGTAGGCTTAGGCGGGATTTTTGTCGATGTCGGGATTGGTACGATAGCCGAAGAAGGCAAGGACAAGATCATGATAGAAGGAAAAGAATATTTGGTGGAAACCGCTTTGACGGCTGAAGTCAGCATTGTCCATGCCAAAAAGGCAGATTCGCTTGGGAATTTAGTGTACGACAAGACTGCATGTAACTTCAATCCGCTCGTAGCTATGGCTGGAGCCTTCACGATTGCGGAAGTGGATGAAATTGTTCCTGCAGGCGAATTGGATCCTGAATGTATTGTCACACCAGGCATTTATGTAGATATGGTGATTCCGACTAAAGGGGTGAATTGGAAATGGGCATGGCAGTAGATGTACGAAATCGCATCGCGAAACGCGCCGCCAAGGAAATTCATGACGGATTGATCGTCAACTTAGGCATCGGCATCCCTACCTTGGTGGCCGACCATATACCTCAAGATATCCATGTGCTGTTCCATGCGGAAAACGGAGTTCTCGGTACAGGTCCAAGTCCTGATCCCGGGAAAGAAGATCCTGCCCTCTGTAACGCGGGAGGGTTTCCGATCACCACTGTAATGGGCGCTTCATACTTTGACAGTGCAACAGCATTTGGAATGATCAGGAAAGGATACATCGACATCACCATCCTTGGAGCCTTGGAAGTCAGTGAAAAAGGGGATTTGGCGAATTGGATTGTCCCAGGAAAGCGGGTGCCGGGGATGGGCGGTGCAATGGAACTTGCCCAGAAAGCCAAAAAGGTGATCGTACTGATGAATCACGTGAATAAGCAGGGTGAATCGAAGATATTGAAGACATGTACGCTTCCATTGACGGCAAGGCAGAGTGTGGATTTAATCATCACGGATATGGCAGTCATGGAAGTTACAGAAGAGGGATTGGTGCTGAAGGAAGTCATGGCGCCATATACAGTGGATGATGTGATAAGGAATACGGAGGCAACGTTGAAAATCCATGCTGCTGTCAACACCATTGAATAGGTAAGAGGAGGAAAAAGGCATGAATGAGGTTGTCATCGTTGCTGGAGCGCGAACTGCAGTTGGATCCTTTGGCAAATCACTACGGAATGTTAAAGCTACCGAATTGGGCCGTCAAGTATTGGAAGGTTTAATGGATAATTCTGGGTTAGATAAAGAAAAGGTAAATGAAGTGATTTTCGGACATGGCTATGTCCACGGAGGCGGACTAAACTCGGCCCGAATTTCGTCGCAGATGGCATGTTTCCCACACAGTGTCCCAGGCCACGTTGTAATCAAAGCATGTGGATCAGGTTTAAAGGCCATTACCAACGCCGCTGTAACTATCGCTGCTGGTCAAGAAGACGTAATCATTGCCGGCGGAGTGGAGAGCATGAGCAATGTGCCTTATATCGTGAAAAATAGATGGGGCGGTAAATTTGGAAACGTAACGATGGAGGATGCTCTGCTGGCAGATGGATTAATATGTTCCTTGGGAAATGAGCATATGGCAATAACTGCCGAGCGCTTGGCTGAAAAATACGGTATCCGTCGTGAAGAACAGGATCAATTTGCTTATCAAAGCCACAAGAAGGCATGGAAAGCTATGGTAGAGGGTCGCTTTGATAGAGAAATTATTTCGCTTAAAATCAAGGATCGAAAAGGACTTCAAATCTTCAACCATGACGAAGGGGTACGCGAGGACATTCATCTAGATCAACTAGCCAGTCTTCCAGCAGTATTCAAAAATGAAGGAACCATTACGGCAGGAAATGCCTGTCCTATGAATGATGGAGCTGCAGCTGTACTATTAATGTCCAAGCAGCAAGCAGAAGAAAAGGGATTAAAACCGCTCTTGAAAATAAAGGCTTTCGCCAGTGCAGGAGTTGAACCTGGAGTTATGGGGATTGGACCCGTACCAGCGACTCGAAAGGCATTGGCAAAAGCAGGTCTATCGTTAGAGGATATCGGACTGATTGAACTTAATGAAGCCTTTGCTGCCCAAGCACTTGCAGTGATCAAGGAGTTAGATTTGAATCAGGATATTGTCAATGTCAATGGAGGGGCAATTGCACTTGGTCACCCTGTAGGAGCAACAGGTGCAAAATTGACAGTCACACTGATGCATGAAATGTTGCGTTCACAAGTTAAGTACGGAATGGTAACGTTGTGTATGGCAGGTGGAATGGGACTTTCAGTAATCTATGAGAATATGTGTATTTAAGGAGGATAAATGTGCCGGATATAAAAAAACGGATTAACCAATGGATAGAGGATCATCGGGAAGAAGGAACAAACCTATTGCAAAAAATGGTACAAGCGCCGAGTACGCAAGGAAATGAAGCAGGGGCACAGGCCATCGTCGCACAAAAGCTGCAGGAAATGGGTTTGCAGATCGATAGTTGGGAACCTGACGGCGGAGAGCTGAAAAAGCATTCTTATTTCTATTCTCCACGCAGTGAATTTTCCAACAGCCCCAATGTGGTAGGTATCATGAAAGGGACTGGAGGCGGACGTTCCATCATTTTGAACGGACACATCGATGTGGTTCCAGATGGAGACCGGGATCAGTGGGACGACGACCCATATAGCGGAGCGATTAAGAATGGAAGAATGTTTGGACGCGGAGTAACCGATATGAAGGGTGGAAATGTATCGCTGATCCTTGCGATGCAGGCATTGAAGGAAAATGGCATCCAATTAAAGGGAGATGTCATTTTTCAAAGTGTGATTGAAGAAGAAAGCGGCGGAGCCGGAACATTAGCGGCCGTCCTGAGGGGATATAAAGCCGATGCCGCCCTGATCCCTGAACCGACGAATATGAGGATCTTCCCGAAACAGCAGGGTTCGATGTGGTTCCGGATCCATGTTAAAGGACGGTCAGCCCATGGCGGAACAAGGTATGAAGGCGTTAGTGCGATTGAAAAAAGCATGACCGTCATCAATCATATTCGT